>PMKP01000103.1:11080-20731 GCA_003157775.1 Myxococcales bacterium
GAGGCCAAGCGACGCGCCACACGCTACTTGCACCAACCGCCTCAGCTAGTGGAGCCGCTGCACGGAGCATAGTCCAACATGTGCGGGATTGCGGGAATCGTTCGTTTGCGCGACGGAGGGCTGCCCCCAGATAGGGGGGCGTTGCAGCGTATGGTCGGCAGCCTCGCCCACCGCGGCCCTGACGAGCTCGGCCTGTATCACGACTCCCATGCCGGGTTGGTCCATGCGCGGCTGTCTATCATCGACCTGGCCTCGGGTCAGCAGCCGATGGCCAATCGTGATGGGTCTCTCTGGCTCGTCTTCAACGGCGAAATCTTCAACTACCTTGAACTCAAAGAGGAGCTTCAATCGCAGGGGTACACCTTTCGTACCCAAAGCGACACCGAAGTCCTGTTGGTCGCGTTCGAAGCCTGGGGCGAAGCGGCGTTCGAGCGGATGAACGGTCAATGGGCCGTGGCGCTGTGGAACCGACAAGCCAAGCGTTTGGTGCTGGCGCGAGATCGCGTCGGGGTGAGGCCGCTGTTCGTTGCAGAGCACTCCGGATCGGTGTACTTCGCCAGTGAGGTCAAAGCAATCTTCGTCGCCGAACCGTCATTTCCACGAGCCTTCGATCCCGTCGGCCTGGCGCAAACATTTACCTTCTGGGCGTCGCTGGCGCCGCGCTCCGTGTTTCGGGGCGTCCAAGAAATCCCTCCTGGCGAGGCGTGGACACTGGAAGACGGACGGTGGAAAAGGAAGGCCTACTTTGGCTTCGCCTTTCCGCCAGAGCCCGAGACCGTCAGCGAGGACATCGATGAAGCCACCGAGCGGGTGCGCCAGGGCCTGAAAGATGCAACCGCCTTGCGCATGCTTCGTTCCGACGTTCCGGTGGGCAGCTACCTGTCCGGCGGACTGGATAGTTCGTTCGTTGCGGCGCTGGGAAGACACTACGCGGGCGAGATGTTTCACACCTTTTCGCTTCGTTTCGAGGACGCCGAATACGACGAAACCGAATTTCAGCGACTGATGGTCCAGCAGATTGGCAGTCAGCACCATGAAGTCGTGGTGTCCCGCAAGGACATTGCCCAGGTCTTCCCAGACGTCGTATTCCATGCGGAACGGCCCTTGTTGCGGACGGCGCCCGCACCCCTATACCTGTTGTCGCGATTGGTGCGCGAAACTGGTATCAAGGTCGTGCTGACTGGCGAAGGCGCTGACGAGATGTTTGCTGGTTACGACATCTTTCGCGAGGGCAAAGTGCGGCGTTTCTGGGCCAAATGCCCGAGTAGCACTTCGCGGCCACGTTTGCTCGAACGTCTGTATCCCTACCTTGCCCGATCGCCGGTGGCGCAGCGAGGGATGGCGCAAGCGTTCTTTGGACGGGATCTGGACCAGGCCCACGTACCCGGTTTCGCGCACACCCCGCGTTGGCGGTCCGCGGCAGCCTTGATGCGCCTCTTCGCGGCCGACATGAAGAAGGAGAGCGACCGGGTCAACGTGGTGGATGAGTTTCTCTCGACCCTCCCGGCAGGCCTGCGAGACTGGTCGCCGCTGGCGCAGGATCAGTACATCGAAATTCGGACTCTGCTCAGTGGATATCTGCTTTCTTCCCAAGGGGACAGAATGCTGATGGCACACTCGGTTGAAGGCCGTTTCCCATTCCTGGACAAGGACGTCATGAGGCTGGCGACGGAATTGCCCGACCGATTCAGGCTATGGGGGCTTGACGAAAAACACATACTCAAGCGCGCTGCCATCGGCTACGTCCCGGAGAGCATTCGCCGTCGCCCCAAGCAGCCCTACCGCGCGCCTGACGCCCTGGCCTTCGTGGCCGAGCCGATGCCGGAATATGCAATGGACTTGCTGGACGAACGAAGTCTTGCCATGGCCGGCGTTTTCGATCCAAAGTCTGCCGCCTTGCTGTGGAAAAAATGTCGAGAGAGGCGGGCGGACGGTCAGTTCTCCAATAGCGACAACATGGCGCTGGTCGGAGTGCTCTCGACGCAACTGCTACACCATCTGATGGTGCGACAGGTCCCGGGTCATCGCGAAATCGGCACCTTGCGAACCAACGTTGACCTCTCCAGCCCCGAGCCGAATGATAGGATGCCTGACCATGCGTAGTGCGGTTCCCCAACTGCAAGACTACCTGACGGTTTCTGCGGAACGCCTTCCCGAGAAGGTTGCGTTGGTGTGTGGCGCCCGTCGGGTGAGCTATCGAGAGCTCGAAGAATCGTCCAATGCCCTTGCCTGGGGCCTGGCGGCGCGGGGGGTGGCGCGCGGCGACCGGGTCATCATCTTTGCCGACAACACGGTGGAAACGGTGGTGGCGTTCTGGGCGGCGCTCAAGGCCAATGCGGTTGCCGTGTTGGTCAATCCACTGACCAAAGCCGACCGGCTCGGCTATCTCTTGGCCGATTGTCGTCCGACGGCCCTGATCACAGATGGTCATCTTGAGGGCGTCTGGAAGAAAGTGGCCCAGGCGCCGCACCTGAAGGTGCTGGTCGTCAGTGGCCGAGTGAATCCGGTCCTGCGTGCCGGCATCTCCACGCTTGTGGCTTTCGACGAGCTGATCACTGAGGGAGTGTCGCGGCCGGCTCCCCCAAGCCTGAACATAGACATCGACCTCGCGTCGATTGTCTACACCTCGGGTTCCACCGGTGACCCCAAGGGCGTCATGCTCACGCATTGCAATATGCTGACTGCCGCGACCAGCATCTCTTCCTACCTTGGCATTCTCGAGGACGACGTGATCCTCAATACCCTACCTCTCGCGTTCGACTACGGGCTCTATCAGATGATCATGGCTTTTCGACAGGGCGCGCGGCTCATACTCGAACGTTCATTCACGTATCTTGCCGAGGTGTTGAAGGTGGCCAGCGCCGAAAGGATCACTGGCTTGCCAGGGGTGCCGACTATCTTCGCGATCCTCGCTGAAATGAAGAGCCTCGGCAGCTTCGACCTATCTTCGGTCCGTTTTGTCACCAACACGGCAGCCGCGCTCTCGCTGAAGCACATTGATTTCCTGAAGCGGGCTTTCCCCGGTGCGCGTATCTATTCGATGTACGGCCTGACAGAGTGCAAGCGTTGCACCTATCTGCCACCCGAGGACATCGAACGAAAGCCGACCAGCGTCGGCATCGCCATCCCCAACACCGAAGTTTGGGTTGTCGACGACCAAGGCAATCGTGTCGCTCCGGGTGTGGTGGGGCAACTTGTGGTTCGTGGGGCCACGGTCATGAAGGGGTATTGGAAGAAGCCGGAGGCGACGGCAAAGAAGCTGAAACCCGGCTTGCTCCCCGGTGAACAAGTCCTTTGGACGGGCGACTACTGCAAGATGGACGAGGAAGGCTATGTCTACTTTGTGGGACGTATGGACGACATCATCAAGTCCCGTGGTGAGAAGGTGGCCCCCAAAGAAGTGGAGAACATCCTGGTAAGCCTCCCTGGAATACGGGAGGCCGCGGTGATCGGTGTGTCGGATGACCTGCTCGGTGAGGCGGTGAAGGCGTTCGTCGTGCTCGAAGCGGGAGCACAACTCACCGCCAAGGAGATTCAGAACTACTGCCAGAGCAAGCTCGAAAACTTCAAGGTGCCAAAGGTAATCGAGTTCATGGCCGAGCTTCCGAAAACCGACACCGGCAAGGTGAAGAAGACTGGACTACAATGAACCGACTGGAAGGATGGAGGAGTTGGACGATGGACCTGAAATCACAGATTCGAGCATTTATTACCAAGAACTTCTATGTCCCCGACGGGGCGACCATAGCGGATGAAGCGTCTTTGCTTGACCAGGGCGTGATCGATTCGACCGGAGTGCTTGAAGTGATAGGCTTTCTCGAGGACAATTTCCATCTGAAGATTGAAGATACCGAGATGCTGCCAGAGAACCTGGATTCCATTGACAGGCTCACCGCGTTTGTCGAGCGAAAACGCGGACCGTCTCCTCTTCCTGAATAGCCGCTGCTTGGTTTTTTCGTCATGACTATGCGTATTCGCGAGATTTGGCTTGCCGCGGTCGCTGTCGCAGCGGCAGGAGCGACTTTGACCTTCGTTCAGGTCAAGGAAAGACTCGAACCCATGAAAGAGCGAGTTCCCACTTCCCACCAGGCTGACGGGTTTGCTGGATATTCGAGCGCGCCTGTCGATCGGAAACTTGGGCTGGTGTTTCTTCACCACTCGGTTGGAGAGCACTGGCTCGCGGACCCTGAAGGCGTCGCTGGGAATGCACATGGGAATGGCGGCGGCTTGCGTCGCGCGCTGGAGAGCAATGGCTATCGGGTGCGCGATGCCACCTACGGATCCAGGCTGGGCGAGAAGACTGATTTGTTCGACTGGCAGCCCAAATTCGCCGACCACCTTGAGGAGGTGCTGCACATAGCGCATCAAGACAACGTACTTCCCGAGGGAGAGCGCAGCCAGATCGTGCTGTTCAAGAGTTGCTACCCAAACAGCTACTTCAAAGCCCAGGGTTCAGAGCCTGGCAATCCCAATGGTCCCGAGCTGACGGTAGCGAACGCAAAGGCTAGCTTTCGAGCGCTCTTGCAAGTTTTTGCGCGCGCACCCGAGACCCTGTTCGTGTTTGTTACAACGCCGCCTGTGGCGGGTGGCACCCCCCGTGAGCGGCTGGGCAAGGTACTGGTCAAGCGTTTGCTCGGGCGACCTTTGGCCGCGGAGCGCTTGATCCAGCAGACCCGCCTGGCGCGCGAATTCCGAGATTGGATCATCGCTCCGGATGGCTGGCTTGCCTCCTATGCGTTGAAGAACGTGGTTGTGTTTGACTACTATGACGTCCTGACCAAGCACAGCACATCACTCTTCTTGGAATATCCGTCGGGTGACGGCCGTGATAGCCACCCCAATACGCTGGGAAATCAGGCAGCAACCGCCGAGTTCGTCCCGTTCCTAAATCGAGCGGTTCGCCGCATGGGTCTTGGTGGCTAGGATGGGCTGGCCGATGTCATCATGAATTTCAAGGAATATTCCGCAATCGTCTCGAAACACACAAGCGCTCCCTATGTTTCATTCCTAGAGAGGATGGAGCTGCTCGTCGACGTTAAGCACGCGGAAGGGGCGATTGTGGAGGACGTCTCCGGCCGCCGGTACATCGACTGCATCGCTGGTTACGGCAACTGCGTCGTTGGCCACAATCCGGGTCCGGTCATCGCAGCGGTGGTCGCGGAGCTGCAGTCCTTTCGTCCTTTTAACCTACCCTTTGTCCACGAGGTGCAGGCGCTGCTCGCCGAACGGCTAGCACAAGTCACCCCCGGCGACCTGCAATGCTCTTTCGTCGTCAACAGCGGATCCGAGGCAGTGGAATCGGCGCTCAAGCTCGCACGACTCGCTACCGGCAAGTCCGGAGTTGTTTGCACTACCGGCGCGTGGCATGGCTTCACGTTCGGATGCCTCAGCATCTCAGAGCCGTCAATGTGCCGCCAGTTCAGGCCGATGCTCGATGGAGTCAAGCGAGTGGCCTATGGCGATGCGGGGGCGGTCGACGCGTCTATCGACAGCGGCACTGGCTGCGTGATCGTCGAACCGATCCAATCCGAGAGCGGAGCCATCGTTCCGCCTGCCGGATATCTGAAAGCTTTGAAGGAGATCTGCGCGAAGAAAGGTGTTCTGCTCATCTTCGATGAGGTAAAGACGGGAATTGCAAAAACCGGCAGGTTGTTCGCGTGCGAGCACGACGACGTGAGCCCCGACATTCTTGTCTGCGGAAAGGCTTTAGGCGGCGGGGTCATGCCAGTTGGGGCTATTGTCGCCCGGCGTGAGGTTTGGGGAAAGTTCGGATTCAGTTTCCCCATGTCGAGCTCATCGGGAGCGGGCAATGCGCCGGCATGTGCTGCCGCGCTGGCGACCCTCAGGATGGTACAAGAACAAGGATTGTGCGAGCAGGCCGAGCGTGAAGGCCGCCGCCTGATGGATGGTCTGCAATCGATTCAGGAACGCTTTCCGGGGAATCTATTGGGATTAAGCGGTCGAGGTTTGCTGATTGCGGCCAGGTTCGCTGATCAGAAGTTCGCAACCGCGGTTGTCACTGAATGCGCCCGACGATCGGTGCTGGTGATGAACGCTTTTTGCGACCGAACTAGGATCCTAATCGAACCGCCCGCATGCATCTCCGATGAACAAGTCGACGCCGTCACCGAGGCATTGCGAGACGCGGTGTCTCTTTGCGCGGCAGCGTGAACCGAAACCTCAGTCCGCCTTTTGGGCGACAACGACGCGCGCGACGCCTGCCTCATCGGTCTTGAGATCGATTCGGGCGTATCCCCCGGCGCGCCTGATTAGGCCCTGCACCTGCCCGTGCTGCCCGGCGCCGAATTCAAAGAGAAGCCCACCGCCGGGCTTGAGGAATCGCAGCGATTCCTTGATGAGCCGCTGTTGCATTGCAAACCCAAACGGTCCGCCATCAAATGCCTCGCGGGGTTCATACGCCACGAGGTAGGCTCGATCACCCTTTAGGCGAGAAGAAGCGATATAGGGTGGGTTGCAAATGACAGCATCAAGCGATTGCTCAAGATTGCGGCCTTCCAGGGGCGAAAACAGATCGCCGCGCGCAACAAGCACTCTGTCGGCGACGCCACAACGGGCTGCATTTCTTGTGGTCAGCTGGACACAACTTTCCAGTACGTCGATCGCGTGGACCCTCAGTCCGGCTAGAGCGTGCGAAATCCCGCAGGTAAGATTGCCGCTTCCACACCCGACGTCGACCAAGATCGGCTTCTCGCGCGTCTGGAGGAATTCAATGGCGCTTCGGCCGAGGATCTCGGTTTCTGGACGAACAACAAAGACATCGGGCGCAAATTCCAGCTCGAGCCCCATGAAATGGGCCCGCCCGGTTATTTGCATCAACGGCCGGCCCGAACGCCTTTCCGCGAGCATGTGTCGCAGAACTTCCGCTTGTGCGTCGGTCAGATTTTCCAGCTCATGCTGGGTAGCTGTTCTTGCGGAGCGCGGGTTGCCAGCAGCGGCGTGCCAAAGAGCCTTGAGCGTCGATTCCGGGCCTTCGTCGGGCTGATCGGGCGAAAATGTGACCGCCGACGTGATCTCGTCCAAGAGAACATCGTAGAGGTCCGCGCGCATGGTTGGGCGAATCTACCAGTTCTTACAGACAGCGGCTGACCGGATTTTTCAGCAGTTCCTGACGCCCATGCTACATGGCGACATCAACTCCGGGACGTCTTCATGAACTGGTCGCCGGTCGCGGTCGGCGAATGGTTCTTGCCTAACGGTTGGCGCCCGGCTAGATCGCTTGCCTGTGACCAATCCCGAGGCAAACAGCGGCTGGATCGGCCAGTGGTCGCCCGGCATCGGCGATCCGAATGTCGCCGGGTGGGTGACCGTGGTCCTCTACGTTGCGGCGGCCTGGACCTGTATGGTTGTGGCACGCAGATTGCGACCGCAGGTCAAGGTTCGTGAGGTCTCGCAACGCGAGTTTTGGGCCTGGTCGCTGTTTTCACTTTTCCTTTGGCTGCTGGCCGTGAACAAGCAGCTCGATTTTCAAACGGCTCTTACGGAAATTGGGCGAATGCTGGCGCGGAAACAGGGTTGGTATGGCAACCGTGCCCACGTTCAGAGAATGTTCATCGCCAGTTTGTGCGGAATTGGGTTGTCGTGCGTCGTCGCATTGTTGATAGTCCTGCGCGGGCTTGGTGTTGCCGTGAAGGCAGCCGCGCTGGGAATGTGTTTCATCGGTGTATTCGTGTTGATTCGAGCTAGCTCGTTTCACCGCGTGGATCAATTTCTTGGGCATCGGCTGGTCCATCTGCGCATGAATTGGATCTTGGAGATGGGCGGAATTCTCGTCGTGCTCGGCGGCGCTCTGGCGCGTCGAAAGGGACGGATTGGCGTCAAAGGCCAAGGGCGCTGACGTGGCGCCGCCAGTTCCGGAGGCCGGGCCGGCCGTCGACTAGCTAGAGCACCGAACGGTCTGACTCTGCCGTGAAATCCAGGAGTTGCGACGCCCGGGCACTGTCAGATTCCCTCGCCCCGCGAAAGCGGGGAGAGGGCTAGGGAGAGGGGCAGAAGCGCTCTCTCGCGCGGCCGAGCCCCTCTCCCGCCGCGCTTCGCGCGTCGGCCTCTCCCCGCTTTCGCGGGGCGAGGCGAATTCCCCGGACGTTCGCAAGCTCGCGATTCTGCCCAACATTCAAACCGTTCGGTGCTCTAGGGGCCCTTGGCGTCCCCGTGCTTGGCCCGCCACACTTCTGCTTGTCGTTGGTTGAGCAAGCGGGTGGCGGTTGCTTTCCCGCGCAGCAGGCTTTGGCGCTGATACGCATTCAGGAAACGCCGGAATTTTAGATCATCGTAGCGATCAGCCCGGCGGGCCGCGCTCGTGAAATATCCCCACAGCAAGCCGAGCCCACCAATCAGGAAAGGACGGCGAGACATGCGGTACACGGCGCTGGCGACGAGATAGAGCGGCGTCGTGCCCATGAAATACTGACCGCGTCCCCAGCGCACGCGTCCGGTCCAAATCCCTTTCTCGCTCGATCCCATGGGGCGAAGGTGGACAAAACGAAGCTCTTCCTCGTCGCTGCTTTGTGCGATCCATCCGAGCATTCGGCAGCGATGGCAGTCGATACCGTCCCACATCACCTGACGCACGAAGCCGCCGATCTCCTCGAAGCAAGTCGTGCGATAGAACTTGGTCATCCCCACCGACATCTCATCCCCGCACAGCTCGGACACCAAGGCGCCGCTCTTGGGATTTACGAAGTATGGCTTTCCCGATGCGGTTCCGAGGCGAGGCTCTGCCTCCATGCGTTGCATGATCAGTTCGAAGTAGCGGGGCGGAAGATCCAGGTCGAGATCGAGCTTGCACAAGTAGCTGAAGTCCCCAACCGCGACCGTGTCGAGCCCTGCATAGAAGGCCTCGATCACCCCAGGACCCACGCTACGGCACCCACGATCCTCGCGGCGGACGACGCGAAGGTAGGGCAGCCGGGCCGCGTATTCTTTCAGGATCGCGGGTGTTTCATCGGTCGACCCGTCGTCCACCACGACCCACAGCGCTGGCGGGACCGTCTGACGGGCAACACTGTCCAGGGTGCGCCGCATGTATCGGGCCTCGTCGCGACAGGGAGAAATTATAAGGTAACGCGGATCGGATTTCATAGGAGGGAAGGGGAGGCGCTGGGTGAAGTATGCGTGAGGTTAGTCGCCGCGACAGGCATTGCAAGAGAGCTGCCGCTCGCCCAACTTCGCCAAAATCGTGTCCCCTGTCAAACCGTGCGCGTGTTTTCTCTCAAAGGTCGTCTGGAAGGCGGCCTCGAACTCCGGCGTCTCTGTCTCGGGCGGCGCGAACAATACCCGCGTCGCTTTACGAAGCATCATGTGGCAAACTCCTGCCCGCTAGGGTGCTGTACCACCGGACGACTGACTCATGAGAACCCCCCCCCTATGGTCGAGCTGTTTCGCCGCCCTGTTGGCCTGGGCGGTTGCCTGCACGAAGGCGAACTTCGCGCCCCTCGCAGGTGGCGCCGGTGGCGACGGAGCCGTCGAGGAGACAGGCGGGACCACGGACATCGGGGACTCCGGCTCTGCGCCGGAAGCGAGCGCGCCCTGTCTCCCGCCCGTCACCCAGTGCTCTTCAAACACTCCCCCTGCGACAGGCTGCGATCCGGTCTGCCAGGCCGGCGACTGCGGCGATTGGTGCGGCAAGAAGTG
>PMKP01000398.1 GCA_003157775.1 Myxococcales bacterium
TGCCCACAGCGAAAATATCTATGCCAGTTTTCGACCACAACCTAGGCTCGGGAATCGCCGCAGGCGATTCCTGAGCCCTTTCAGCTACCTACTCACCCCCGCGGAACCCCTGTGTGACGACGGCAACACGGTCAGTGGAAATGGCTGTTCTAGTACCTGTAAGGAGGAACCGGGATGGGGCTGTTCAGGCACCCCCTCCACCTGCACCCATGCCGTCTCCGGCAACGGCAAGCTGGAGGCGGGTGAAGGCTGTGATGACGGCAATACGCTGCCCTTTGACGGCTGTTCGCCAACCTGCCAGGCTGACCCACGTTGCGGCACCTTTGACACTCAGGGGAAGCCGACCAGCGCCGTGGGTGCGTGCAAGTCGCTGTGTGGGGATGGCATCCTGCTGCGCGGTGGCTCCGAAGAATGCGACGACGGCAATACTCTCGACGGTGACGGCTGCTCCCATGATTGCAAGCAAGAAGCTGGCTTCACCTGCGTTTCTGCCTACGACGCACCGCCGACCAGCCCCGATTGTGGTCAGGGATTTTTCGGAAACTGGCACTACGGCACATCCGGATTTCGATCACTATTGTTGCAATGGACAGACGGGCATCGTTCAAACGCTACTCGACGCGAACCGCAAGCCCGTCAACGCGGGAACTGACGCTGCACCAATCCCCATGACGACGGGCAAGACCGCGTTCGATCAGTGGTACCGCGACGTGCCCGGCGTCAATCAGACATTTATCTACACGTTGACCCTGTTGCAGAACGCAACTACCAATACCACCTATGTGATGAACAGCGACAAGGACGAGCCTTGGTATGATCGTTGCGGATTCTTTCCCCTCGATACCACGCCCAAGATCGACCCCAACACGGGCAAGCCCTCCACCTACACCGATGGCGGATTTCCAGGCCGCATCTGCACCGCCTACGACAGTGCCGGCTTTGGTGACGAGTCGGCCAGTCACAACTTCGGGTTTACCAGTGAACTGCGGTATTGGTTCCAATACCAGGGTGGCGAGAGCCTCAAGTTCACCGGCGATGACGACGTCTGGGTGTTTATCAACGGGACGCTCGGGGTCGATCTGGGGGGCGTCCACAATCGTGCCGCGGGAACCTTGGTTCTTGATGCCGCCAATGGAACCGGTCAAGTCGGTTATGGGGAGCCGCCTTGGTCGTGGGCCACCGTAGACTTCAAGCTCACGCTTGGCAGCGTGTACGAGGTGGTAGTGTTCCAGGCCGAGCGCTGGTGTTGCGGCTCGAACTACATGCTAACCCTCGCGAATTTCATCGCCGGCAGGGGCACTTGCGCCCACCTGTGGCAACGGCGTCGTGACTTCCTCCGAGGAGTGCGACAACGGCGACAGCAACAATGACACGGCCTACGGCGGTGCACGACTCAGTGCAAATGGGGACCATTCTGCGGCGCTGGCGTGGTCAATGGGTCCGAACAATGCGACGACGGGCGCAACACCACGGTTGGCTACAACGTGAGCGGTTGTGGCCCCGGCTGCAAGCTCCCGCCAAGTTGTGGCGATGGTATCGTTCAGACGGGCGAGCAATGCGACAACGGCAAGAGCAACCAAGACAAGCAATGCGGCGGCTGCAGTTCGACTTGCCAGCTCAACCCCTACTGTGGCGACGGCAACACGGATGCAGCCTGCGGCGAGCAGTGCGACGATGGGTTGAACGCCGGTGGGTATGGTTTCTGTGGTCGGGGCTGCCTGCTGGAACCACACTGCGGTGACGCGGTTGTGCAGACGGATCAAGGCGAGGAGTGTGACCTGGGGACACAGAACAGCGACGGGCCTGGCACTGAGTGCACCACTACTTGTCAGCGACCTGGGTCTTGCGGCGACGGCATCCTTCAGGCAGATCGCGGCGAGACCTGTGACGATGGCAAGAACGACGGTAGCTGCGGCGGTTGCACCTCCGACTGTCAGAAGGGGCCCTACTGTGGGGACGGAGTCCTGCAGAAAGAGAGAGAGTCGGTGCCAAAGGCGCACCACGACCCCTGCGGTCTGCCCCTCACCCGTCCAGCAATCGTCGAACCGTGTCGCGGACCTTGGCGTAGTCGTTCGGCACCTCGACCGGCTTGTTGGCGTACTGGCACACGGGAACCCCGGGCAGTTTGCCCTCGTGGTAGCCGACCTTGAAGTCAGTGAACTTGAGGCCGTTTGCGGTGCTGACCACCACCACTGTCTCGGCCCTTCGGATGGTGCCCGCAGCCACCAGCTTCTCCAGCGCGCCCAGTGCGACGCCGGTGTGCGGGCAGCAGAACATGCCGGTGGCATCCGCGCGCGCCACCGCGTCGGCCAGCTCGGTTTCGTTCGCCTGCTCCACCACGCCGTCGAATTCCTGCAGGGTCCGGATGGCTTTTTGCACGCTCACCGGGTTGCCGATCTGGATGGCCGAGGCGAGGGTGGTCTTGGGCACCATAGGCTCGAACTTGTCGAAGCCCTTCTTGTAGGCGAGATAGAGCGGATTGGCAGCCTCCACCTGAGCCACGCAGATGCGCGGCAGCTTGTCGATGAGGGCCAGCGCGCGCATCATCTTGAACCCGGCGCCCAGCGCGCTGACATTGCCCAGATTGCCGCCCGGAATGACGATCCAGTCGGGCACGCGCCAGTCAAACTGTTGCACGATTTCGATGCCCACGGTCTTCTGTCCCTCGACCCGTAGCGAGTTCATGCTGTTGGCCAGGTACACGCCCTCCTCGGCGGCCAGGCGCTGCACAACTTTCATGCAATCGTCGAAGTTGCCTTCCAGGGCCAGGACAGTGGCGCCGTTAGCCAGCGGCTGCACCAGTTGGGCGGTGGAGATCTTGCCCCGCGGAAGAATGACTATGGCGCGAATGCCGGCGGCTGCGGCGTAGGCGGCAAGCGCTGCCGAGGTGTCACCGGTCGAGGCGCAGGCCACCGCCGAGATGGGCCTGCCGTCCGCGATCATCTGCTTGACCGCGGACAGGAGCACGGTCATGCCCAGATCCTTGAACGACCCGGTGTGCGAGTTGCCGCACAGCTTGACCCACAGATCCTCGACGCCCAGCTTGGCGCCGTAACGCTGAGCCCAGAACAGATTGCTGCCGCCCTCGTACATCGACACCACGTTCTCGTTGCGGATATGAGGGTGAACCCACTCTCGCTTGCCCCACACCCCTGAGCCGTGCGGCCAGTCGCCGCGCATGTAGCGGTCCTCGAACAACTTCTTCCACTCAGCGGCACTGCGCTGTTGCAGGGCCTCCATGTCGTGGACGACTTCCAGCAGGTTGCCGCATTGGGGGCAGCGGTAGATGACCTGGTCGAGCGGGTACTCGCCCGGGCAACGGGTGATGCAGCGAAAATGGGCACGGTAGGGACGCATGCCCAGAATCTAGCATCTTTCGCGCGCCGATTTTCGCCATGGTCTCTTTCTGACTCTGTAGTAAAAAGCCCCTGTCCCATGACACGAAAATCGCGGCTCCCCGAGGTCTACAAGTTTGGTGGTGCGTCTCTGGCAGACGGAGCGGCTTACAAGCACGCGGCCGGCATCTCGAAGAAGTGCGGCGCGCCGCTGGCCGTGGTTTGCTCGGCACCGGCAGGCGTGACCGATCTGCTGCTGGCAGTGGCGGAGGATGCCTGCGCCAGCGATCGCGACAAGACCGCGACGGCACTCGAAGCTGTGCGCGAGAGGTACCGGGTGGTCCTGCGCCAGGTGGTTCTCGGCCAGCGGTCCAAGGCCGAGCTGGCCAGCGTGGTCGACCAGTCGATGGCCGAGCTGGAGATGCTGGCCGGTGGCCTTTCCGCCTTGCGCGAGCTGACCCCGCGTACCAGCGATCTGGTGGTGTCGCGCGGCGAGCGCTTGAGCGCCGAGATCTTCTGTGCAGTGTTGCGCGCTGGCGGCGTGAAGGCCCAGGTCGTGGACGCGCTGGAAGTGGTTCACACCGATGGCCCATTTGGCGGCGCCGCGCCCCACCTCGCGCACACCGATGCGGCGGTGCGCGCCCGGCTGCGGCCGCTCCTGTCACGCGGCGTGGTGCCCGTGGTGCCTGGATTTCTGGGCGCGTGGCACAAGGATCACGGACGGCCGCCGGCTCTGGTCACCCTGGGTCGCGGCGGCTCGGATCTGACCGCCACCCTGCTCGGCCGTGCGCTCGAGGCCAGCCGGGTGACTCTTTGGAAAGACGTGCCCGGTCTGCTCACCGCCGACCCGCGCGTGGTGCCCGACGCGCGCGTGATCCCCCAGCTTCACATGCGCGAGGCCGCTGAGTTGGCCTACTACGGCGCCAAGGTGCTGCATTCACGTGCGCTCATCCCGGTGCAGGGCAAGCCCATCCCGGTCTACGTGCGGCCGTTTGCCGAGCCGAGCGCGCCGGGCACCGAGATCTCATCGCAGCAGAGCAGCGACCGCCATCCGGTCAAGGCACTCTCCGCGGTGTCGGCTCAGGCCCTGGTGACGGTGGCTGGCCGTGGCCTGCTGGGCGTGCCGGGCGTGGCCGCGCGCACCTTCGCGACCCTGTCGGCGCATGGGATGTCGGTGTCGCTCATCACCCAGGCCTCGTCTGAGCAGTCCATCTGCTTCACCGTGCCTGAGAAGGAAGCCAAGGCTGCCAAGGAGCACCTGGACCGCGCCTTCCACGACGAAATCGCCCGTCGCGACGTGGACGGTATCCAGGTACAGACCGGCATGACCACCATCGCGGTGGTGGGTCTGGGCATGGCCGGCATGCCTGGCATCGCGGCGCGCGTGTTCTCAGCCTTGGCCTCGCAGGAAATCAACGTGGTAGCAATCGCGCAGGGCTCATCCGAGCTGAACATCTCGCTGGTGGTGGCCTCGGCCCAGGCGGCCCAGGCACAAAAGTGCATACACAGCGCCTTCCGCCTGTCGCGCCTGCCGTAGCCAACGCGGCAAAGAAAAAGGCTCGGCCACCTTCGCAGCCGAGCCTAGAGAAGCAGGACCAAACCGGGCCTACGGACTCGACACGATCAGGTTGTCGAAGTCAGCGGTGACGGTGTTGACGCCAAGCGCTACTTGGCCAGAGCCCAAGGGGCCAGTGCCGTCGCTCACAGTGACTCTGGCCGTCGGATCGTCGTCCAGGTATCCGGCGAGCAGTACCGTGGTGCTACCGCTAATCGTCAGGCGGTACGTGTGCCACGTCCCCACCGAGATGTCCAGATCGCTGGACGTCGTCCCCAGCGGCACCGGGCCACCGCCGCCGGGTTGCCGCTTCCAGATGGCCATGCTTCCGCCAGTCGCGCCAGCATCCCCTTCTGCGGCAATGCTGACGTAGATACAGTATGCGGTAGATAGGTCGTCGCTGGCGCGACCACAGATGCGGACTTGATTGCCCGCTAGGGCGGTCACGAACCGAACCTTTACCTCGATGGTCTGGTCGTTCCAGGGGCCAGCATTGGTCCTAGCGTAGGGCACGCCGCCGCTGTTGTCGGTCCCCTCCAGCACGGTGTTGCCGCCGTCCATGACCAAACTCCAAGTGTCTGTTGCGCCCACAGCGGTGAAGCCGGTGGGGCCAGCGGGCAGGCCGGCGTCCCGGTTGTCGCCTTCGAAGGTAAACTCATGGCAGGCATCGCCGCTACAACCACCGCCGTCGCTCGCCCCGCCGTCGACTTGACCAACCGGAGTATCTGATTCCGGCGCGTCTGCGACCGCGTCTGCTTCCGCGTCAACAGTAACAATAAGTCCGTCTGGGCCAGTGTCTGCCGAAGCGTCAATAGTGAAGATAGGTCCGTCTGCTGCCGCAGCGTCAGGAATAATCGGGGCTGCGTCGGCTCCGATGTCAGCCGCCCCGTCAATGATAGCAACAGTGCCGTCGGTGCCACCGTCTGCCCGCGCGTCAACAACAGAGACAGTTCCGTCTGTGCCCGCATCGGGGTTGGAGATCGGCGGCAGGTCGGTTTTTCCATCACCCGCGACCGCGGTGTCGTGCGGAGTGCTCGTGTCAACTGGAGGCGCCACTTCCCCTGGGGTCACATCAGCCGGGTGGACCTCCGGGCTCACAATCGTCACATCCGTCGGCGGCTGGCCGTCGGTAGTGGGAGCCGGGCCATCGAGACTGGGGGCCGGGCCATCGGTGGTGGGAGCCGGGCCATCAATACTGGCAGCTGGGCCATCGGTATTGGCAGCGGGGCCATCATGAGTCGCGACCGGGCCATCAGGAGTGGTGACCTGGGTGTCGAGTCGGGCGACGTCCACGTTGGGCGGCGTACCGTCAAGTTTCGCGCCAGATGTGTCCCGCTTGGCGTCGCCACAGGCACCGCCGTCACAAGTGGTTACGTTTGGGCTGCTCGAGCCGCCGCAACCGATGATCAACGTCATCGCGCACAAGCCAGCTAGGACAGTCGATCCGTAGAACAATCGGGTCATGGTATTCCTCCCACGGGGGATAGTTGTTGCCTCTGCCGGCGAGCCGCTACGATGCGAACCGCCAAACTGAACACGAGTATAATGCGGCAAGGGGCCGTCGATGGGAAAGAAAAAGTTAAGTCTGTGACTGTACGATAAACACCTACATAGGATATGGTAGTACGACATACCGGACCCCACAAGCGAGGCCTACGTTCGCGCGAAACGGCCCGCTCGCAACTGCCGGATGTCGACACCCCCTGACACCCATGATAGGCAGGTCCCCACCTCAGCCATGGCCGAAGAACCGCGCAAAGTCGTCATTCTCGGCGGAGGTCTCACCGGGATCTCGGCGGCCATTCACCTGCGTCGGCCCTGGGTTCTGTTCGAACGCGAGGCCAAGCTGGGCGGCATGGCCGTCACCGAGGAGCGCGACGGCTTTCACTTCGATTTGACCGGGCACTGGCTGCATCTGCGCGATCCGGGGATCATGCAGTTGGTGGCCGAGGTTTTGCCCCTAGAGATGGAGTCGGTGCAGAGGCGCGCGCGCATCTTCTCCCACGGCGTGACCACCTTGTACCCGTTTCAGGCCAACCTCTACGGGCTGCCGCCCGAAGTGATCAAGGAATGCCTGCTGGGGGTCATCGAGGCCAAGATGCAGGCGCCAGGTTCCCCTCCGCGCAACTTCGAGGAGTATTGCCTGCGGCATTTTGGTGCCGGGATTTCCCGGCACTTCATGATCCCCTACAACGAGAAGCTGTGGGGCGTGCACCCGCGCACCATCACCGCGGATTGGTGCTCGCGCTTCGTGCCCCTGCCTAATCTCGAACAGGTGGTGGCGGGCGCGGTGGGGGCGGACTCCGGGCGCATGGGCTACAACACCAATTTCCTCTACCCCAAGCAGGGCGGCATCGAGACGCTAGTGCGAGGGCTAGGCACCCGCATCCAGGGTGGCGAGGTTCATCTGGGCAGCGGCGTGGAATCGCTTGATCTTGGCAGGCGCGAAGTGGTGGTGGCTGGCAGGCGCGTCCCCTACCGGGCAGTGGTGGCCACCCTGCCGTTGCCCGAGCTGTTGGCGCGCATATCCGACCTTCCCGACGACATCGTGGCTCACGCCGGTCGCCTGCGCTGCACCAGCCTGCGCTACCTGAATGTGGCCACGCGCTCGTCGCCGGCCGCAGACTGGCACTGGGTCTACGTGCCCGAGCGGCGACTGCCTTTTTACCGTGTGGGGGTCTACAGCAACGCCGTGGCCAGCATGGCGCCGGCCGGGGCCGCGTCGTTGTATGTTGAGCTGGCCGAGCGCGGGCCGGTCAGCGACACCACCCTGTCGGAGGTGGCCCAGGGCTTGACCAGCATCGGCGCCATCAGCTCGCCGGCTGACATCCGCTTTGCCGAAGCGCGCGAGATCAAGTACGCCTACGTTGTGTTCGACGAACACTACCACGCGGCCACCACCGCCATCTTTCGCTTCCTCGAATCGCACTCCATCTTTCCACGGGGCCGCTACGGCGGGTGGACATACAATGCAATGGAGGATTGCCTGCTGGCCGGCCGCGAGGTCGCGGGCAGCATCGAAGCCACCCTCGGGAGCAAGACACCATGACCGAATCGTCCCAGTCTGCCGCCAAGCCGCATGTCTCCATCGTCATCCCCGTGTACAACGAGGAGGGGATCCTGCGTGGTTCCGTGTTGGAGCTGCGCGAGAAGTTGCGGCCTTTCGGCTTCAGCTATGAGCTGGTTCTCTGTGAAAACGGTTCGCGCGACCGCACGGTGGAGATCGGCAAGGAGATCGAGGCGGACTTCCCCGAGGTGCGCATGATCTCCATCGGACAGCCCAACTACGGCTTGGCCATGAAGACCGGCATCCTCGCCGCCCGCGGCGATATGGTCATCTGCGACGAGATCGATCTGTGCGACACCGAGTTCTATGCGCGGGCGCTGGCCTTGCTGGAACGGACCGACACCGACTTGGTCGTCGGTTCCAAGGCCATGGTGGGGTCGAATGACCAGCGCCCATGGATGCGGCGCGTGGGCACGCGCATGTACAACGGCCTTCTGCGTGCGGTGTGCAACTACCGCGGCACCGACACGCATGGGCTCAAAGCTTTCAAGCGCGAAGTCCTGCTGGAAACCGCGGAACGCTGCGTGCTGGACCGTGACGTCTTTGCCAGCGAGTTCGTCATCCGGGCCCACCGCGAGAAGAAGAAGGTGGTGGAGATCCCATTCGCCGTGCACGAGAAGCGACCGCCCTCAATCAACATTCTCAAACGGGTGCCCCACGTGATCAAGAGCGTGGCCAAGCTGGCCGTGTCGGTGCGCAAGAGCGAGACGTAGTCGGGACGTTCTTGCATGCCGGGCCCCGCGGACGGAGCATCATGGAAAGCGGCGCTCGGCGCTGGCGGGCTGATGCCGGGAGCGCTTCTCGGCGGCCGCGCGCCAACGGCCGCGCTGCGCGCGTCCATGGCGCCCTCGGGTGACGGGTCCCTCGGCGCCCAGCTGCGCTGGTCGCCATGGCCCCTTGACGCTCGCTAGCAACCGAGCGCAGACGCTCGGTGCGCTCGCTTACGCCGCCTCGGAGTCGCTCCCGGCCGCCCGCCTACGCGCCGAGCTTGCTCCTGTGCAGAAGACCTCCCGCACGCGCTCAGGGCAGGATCCACAGGGCGGTCCGGCGTGGCGCACAGGACTTTGCGGTAGAGTCGTCAAGTATGACGCCGATCGATGCCAACTTCGTTGAAACCCTCCTGAACATGAGTGAGAGCGACACGCTCGACTTCAAGCAGGAGCAGTACCCGCTGGCGAATGCCACCCCGGAGCAAGAGGGAGAATTGGTGAAAGACATCCTGGCCTTTGCCAACGCGTGGAAGAGGTCCGACGCCCACATGGGTGGTTTGGCGCGGAGATAGACCAGGACGGTGGCTAGCAACGCTCCTGTCCGGCCAGCAGCACCGAACGTCAGCCCCGCCGTCAACTAGGGACGCCCCCCTGGTCTTGCCGCGCGAAATCCGCCTTCAAGAGCCGGCCGACAAGCCGGCCCGNNCGCGGGAGGTGCGGAACCCTTCCAGGGTTCCGCAGTTGATCGTCGGCCGTCGGTGCATCGAAGAGCCGACGCAACGGTATTATATTCCCCAGCCTCCGCTCACGTGAAGACTGGTGCCCGTCACATATGAGGCTTCGTCGGACAGGAAGTAGAGCACGGCGTTGACCGCGTCGGCGAGGGAGCCGATGCGGCCGGCGGGGATGGCCTTGACCAGGCCGTGGAGCTCGGCCGGGTCCACCGACCCGGAATCAATGAAGCCAGGAGACACGGCATTGACCGTGATTTCGTGCTTGGCCAAGGCCTTGGCCAGGCTGCGCACCAGACCCAACACGCCAACCTTGGCCAGGTAGTGTGCGGTGAGCTGGGTCTGCGCCATCAGCCGGTCGGCATTCGCCATCGAAAAGGCCACAATACGGCCGCTCTCCTGCTTGACCATGACCGGCGCAACCAGGCGGGCCAGGTAGAAGAAACTGTCCAAGTTGTTGGCGAACATCTCGCGCCAGCCCGTCGGCGTTTCCTCCAGCACGTCCACACGGTGATAGGGACCCGCGCAGTGAATGAGGGCATCGATACGGCCCTGCCAGTCGAGGACCTTCCGCACCAGAGCCGCACACACCTCGGGCGTCGACACGTCGGCATGGACGGCCAGGGCCCGGCCGCCTCTCTCTTCGATGGCCAAGGCGGTCGCCTCGGCCTCGGCACGGCTCTTCCGATAGCAGAGCGCCACCGCCCAGCTGCGCTCGCCCAGCCGCAGCCCCACTTCCCGTCCAATGCCCTTGGCGCCACCCGCAATCAGCGCGGTCTTCTGCATGCTCTCGCCCTTTCCGTGCGTCGACTCAGATTCCGCGGTCACTTGGCCCGCTCGTCCTCCTCGGCGTAGTTCTGGAACTTGGTGAACTCGCGTTGGAAGGTCAGGTACAGCGTATCGGTGGGGCCATGGCGGTTCTTACCGATGATGAGCTCGGCCTTGTTGCGTTCCGCGCCCTCGGTGCCGTACATCTCCTCGCGATGAATGAAGAGGATCAGATCGGCATCTTGTTCGATGGCGCCCGATTCGCGCAGATCAGAAAGTTGCGGCCGCTTGTCTTCGCGTCTTTCTAGGCCACGGTTGAGCTGCGATACCGCGATGACGGGAATGCGCAGGTCTTTGGCCAGGGCTTTCAGCCCACGCGAGATGTCGGCGATCTCACGCTCGCGCGACTCCTCCCGGCGACCGCCCAGGCCGCGGGCGAGCTGAAGGTAGTCCACCACCATCAGGCCGAGGGGTGGCCGACCCTCGCTGCTGGGCGGGAAGTACTTGGGATTGCCGCGAAAGCGCCGCGCCTTGGCGCGCAGTTCGAGGATGTTGGGGGCGGCCGAGTCGTCGATGAGGATGGGGGCCTTGGTCAGTCGGTCGGCGGCGGGGTAGATGTGAGTCTTCCAGTCGCCGTACTTGATCATGCCCCGGCGCATTTGGCTGGAATCGATGCGGGCCTCGCCCGCCAACATGCGTTCCATCAGCTCGAACTTCGACATCTCCAGCGAGAAGATGAGCACCGGTATGCCCCGGTTGAGTGCCGCATACGTAGCCACGTTGATGGCCCACGAGGTCTTGCCCACGCCGGGCCGCGCCGCCACCACGATAAGGTTCTCGGGCTGAAAGCCCGCGGTGATCTCGTCCAACTTGGTGAAGCCGGTGGGCACGCCGGTAATCTGCTGGCGTTGCATGGAGCGGGTCTCCAGTTCGTTGACCACACCGCCGAGCAACTCGCCCACGGGCTGAAAAGACTCGCGCCGGTTCTGCTGCGCGACCTTGAAGATCTGCGTCTCGGCGTCGTCGAGGAATTCCTCGTAGCTACCGAACTCGCCGTAGGCGCGCGACTGGATCTCGGCACAGGCCGCGATCAGCCGGCGCAGCGTCGCCTTCTCCTTCACCAGCCGGACATAGTGGCTGATGTTCTCTGCGGTGGGGACGGAGTTGGCTAGGGTGATGAGGTAGCTGGAACCACCCTCGAGGCGGGGCAGGGCGCCGCGCGATTTCAGCTCATCGCCCAGCGACACCACGTCGATGGGCTGGCGTCGCTGATCCAGCTCCATCATCGCGGCAAAGATCTCACGGTGCGCGGGCAGGAAGAAGTCATCCGCGGTCAGCACCGTGGCCATCTCGTCAAAGGCCAAGGGCTTGACCAGCACGCCGCCCAGGGCGGATCGCTCCGCCTCCAGGTTGTGCGGGGGCAACCGCCCGGAGGCACCGCTGTCCGCGAGCCCAGAAGACTCAGCCATTGGGGAACCAGTGTACGCGAAAGGGAGGCGAACGAGAGCACAACTCACAAACGATCCGGCTCTGCGTCCTCTGTGCTCTCTGTGGTGAACTAGCTAGCTTTTTCCACCACAGGGGCCACGGAGGACACAGAGGTCGGACAGGAAGAAGGTCGGATCGGTGCCGCCGAGCGACTATGGTTCTTTCTTCACGACCCAGACTTTGATCTTCGCCACTGTGTCGCGTCCCAGCTTGATGGGGACCTCGCTCATGCCCAGGTTGCGCAGCGGCTCGTCAAGCTGGATCTTCTTGCTGTCCACCTTGACTCCTTGCTCGGCCAGGGCCTCGGAGATGTCACGGCTGGTGACCGACCCGTAGAGTTTGTCGCCTTCGCCCACCGCACGGGACACAGACACCGAGACCTGCGACAGGCGGTCAGCCTCCGACTGCAGCTCCTTGGACAGCTTGGCGGCCCGCGCGGTAATCACGCGCTTTTCGTGGGCGAGACGGGCTTCGTCTTTTTCGGTGGCCGGCACGGCCATGCCACGGGGAAGCAGATAATTTCGCCCATAGCCGGTACGCACGCTGACCACATCCCCCGCCTTGCCCAGGTTGTCCATTTCTTCGCGCAAAATGACTCGCATGACGTCCTCCCGCGTTTCCTACTTGCCAGTCACGGCAAAGGGCATGAGCGCGATCATCCGGGCGCGGGACACCGCCCGGCCGATCTCGCGCTGGTGTTTGGCACAATTGCCGGTTAGCCGGCGCGGCACCAACTTTCCGCGGTCGGCGATGAAGTACTTGAGCAGCCCGGCGTCCTTGTAGTCGATCTTGAGATTCTCGTCTGCGCAGAACTTGCACGCCTTGCGGCGTCCCATCCGTTTGCGCCCGCTTTCCTGCTCGAGATCAGCGTCTTTCTGTTGTTCTGGTCGTGACATGGCCTACTCCCTTCTCCGGATCGGCTCGTCGACCTTTCCGAAAACCGCTTCCTCGAAATCGAACGCGCCTTCTTCGTCTTCTTCGCCGAAGGGCCGCGCGCCAGCCTGCCCAGTGGCGATAGCTTCCTCGTCTGGCCCGGGCACCGAGGCGTTGGCAAATGTCTCGTCGGTCACCTCGGAGGTGCGGGTGGCGGGGTCCACGTTTTCGGCGATCTTGACCGAGTATTGGCGAATTACGCTGTCGGTGAGGTGCAGGTTGCGCTCGACCTCTTCGACTAGGCCCGCGTTCCCCAGGTAGCGCAAGAAGATGTAGATTCCCTTGAGCTGTTTTTTCACCTCGTAGGCCAGTTTGCGGCGGCCCCAGTTTTCAATCTTGAGCAAGGTGCCGCCACCAGCCTCAAGCACACCGCGAATCTTGCTGTTGGTCGCGCCGATGACCTCGTTGGTCACGTCAGGCTTGAGGATGAAGATGGTCTCGTACTCGCGTGTTCTGCCGGGAATGTCTCGGCACGATACTCTTCTCTTTTCTGCCATGTGTACTCTCCCTTTGGACCTATGTCCCGGCCGGCCAAGCCGCCGGGCAAGGAGTTGGTGGGGACGGGTGCCCTATGCGCCCGCCTCGCTTTCGTTCTTCTTGCGTTTGTTGAATGTGTTCATCGCCGCCTGCAACCCGCTCTTCACGATAGTCTCGGTGGCATCCGCCGCCTCGCCAATCAGCTCCGGCAGCAGGAGCCGCTCGTCCTCGGTGAAATCGGCCAGCACGTAGTCGGCTGGGTCCCATTGCACGGGAGGCCGCCCGATGCCGAAGCGGACGCGGGCAAAATCCGGAGATCCCCATTCCTGGATGATCGACTGTAGGCCGTTGTGCCCGCCGGTTCCGCCGCCCAAGCCCAGCCTGAGCCGGCCGAATGGCATGTCCAGATCGTCATGCGCAACCACGGCTTTCTCTGGCGCAATCTTCCAGAAGGCGGCCACTCTTTGCACGGCCAGACCGCTGCAGTTCATGAACTCCATCGGCTTGCAGAAGAGCACGGGCTCGCCGGCCAAGGTCGCCTCGCTCAATTCGGCCCCCAGTTTGCGGCGGGACGCAGGCGCACCCGCGCGCCGCCAAAGTTCATCGACCACCATGAAGCCCGCATTGTGTCGGTTGCGCACGTAGCGCGGTTCGGGATTGCCGAGGCCCACCAAAAGCCACATGGCATCTGCACTCGGCGAATCCCAACCCGGTGAAGCAGGGTCACTTGCCCTTCTTCTCCGGCTCTTTCCTTGCGGCCGGGGCTCCCTTGGCCCCTGCGGCCGGGGCACCCCTGGCCCCTGCCGCCGCGGGAGCACCCGCAGCCGGAGCCGCGCCCGGAGCGGTGCCCGGCGCCGCGCCCGGGGCCGCTGCTGCCCCTTCGGCGGGAACCGCGCCTTCGGCGGGAACCGCGCCCGCAGCAGCCTCCTCGACCTTCTCGGCCCGCGGCGCCACGACCGACGCCAAGGCTTCCTTGGGGTCAAGCATGACCTTCACCCCCGGCGGCAGCTTGAGATCGCTGGCGTGCAAGGCGTCGCCTATCTTGAGCGCGGCCACATCCATCTCGATCTTGGTGGGGATGTCCGCCGGTTTTGCGGTGATGGGCAGATTGCGATAGCTCTGGTGCAGGTTGCCACCGTCGGTCACACCCACGGGAATGCCCAGCAGGACAACGGGAATCGTCACCTTTACCGTCTCGTCCAGGTTCACACGGATGAAATCCACATGCACCGGTTGGCGCGACATTGGATCGATCTGGACGTCGCGGATCATGACGGTGACGTCCTCAGCCTTGCCGTCACCTTGCACCGACAGGGCAAAGACGGTGTTGCGTTTCCTGTCTTTGTCGAGCGCCTTCACCAGCGCCACGGGATCGAGCGCGAGGGACAGTGGCTCGGTCTTGTGACCGTAGAGAATGGCGGGAAGCTTGCCCGCTGCGCGCGCCCTGTGCGCTGCACCCTTGCCGGACGAAATGCGAACCTCGGCGGTAACCTTGGCAAAATCCATGATGAAATCCTTTGCGCTCTCGCTCTCTCAGATGAAAAGGGTGCTCAGTGAGTCCCCCATGTGGATGCGCTTGACTGCCTCTCCCAAAAGGCGCGCAACCGAGAGGACCCGAACTTTGGGCGAGGCCTTGATGTCGGCCCGGGGAGGAATGGAATCGGTGATGATGATTTCTTTGATGGGGCTGGCGTGGATGCGCTCCAGCGCCGGATCCGATAGCAGGGCGTGGGTGACACAGGCGTAGACAGAACGTGCGCCGAATTTCATCAGACCTTGGGCTGCGGCGCACAGGGTGCCGGCGGTGTCGACCAGGTCGTCAACGATTATGGCATCACGGCCATTCACGTCACCGATGATGTTCACCAACTCGGCCACATTGGGTGCGGGACGGCGCTTGTCGATGATGGCCAAGCTGGTGTCGAGCCGCTTGGAATAGGCGCGGGCTCGCTCGACCCCGCCGGCGTCG
>PMKP01000008.1 GCA_003157775.1 Myxococcales bacterium
TCCAGCCAGTACGCCGTGGTCAGCCTGGCCGAGGTGGACCTCGGTGTCAGGGGACCCGACCGTCACCGGAATGGGTTCCTCATCGCCAACTCGGAAGTGGGCTCTCGTTCACTCTCGATACTCACCTGGATATGGCGCCTTGTCTGCACGAACGGCATGGTGGCTGCCGCCTCACAACTCTTCCGCATGGTCCACCGCCGCCGCAAGAACGAGTCGCTCGATGGCCGTCTGGCAGAGGCATTCAAGCTGCTGCCCGAGAAATGGGAGCAAGCCGCGTCGACCTTGCGTCGTGCCCGGCAGGATGCCTTCGAAGATACTAGTGCCGCCTTGCCCGCCTTGCAGGTGCTCCTCGAAAACAACCCGCAACTGCATCCCATGTCCCAGGCCATCTACGAGGCATTCGAGGAAGACCCCGAGCCGAACCGTTTCGGTATTGTCCAGGCGTTCACGCGCGCGGCCCAGCGGTTCACACCCGAGCGGCGCCTCATGCTGGAGGAGTTCGCTGGCAATGTGGCGGCCAGGGCCATGTCCACGGAGGTGTCGTTTTGATCCGGCATGACCCCTACGCGGTCTCGCCGCCGGGGGAGCCGTTCGACTACATCGTCGACGACGAGCCGCTCCGGCGGGCATCGCCTGGCAGCCCAACGCTGCTTGAACCCGCGTACTCGGCGCTCCGGCTGGCACCGGATTCTCTCTTTCGCAACTGGCGCAATGAGTGCGTGACGATCCGGGAGGAAATTGGGCTCGTCCACGGACTTGGTCCCGTTGCGGTCCTGCACATCCATGGCGCGATCTTCCTCTACCCTCGTGGGTTCGGAGCTGATGTCCTCGATTTCGAGGCCACGGTCATCGACCCGGCAGGGGAGGCGGTCATTTCGGTGGGTGCGGGCGGTGCCCATCGGGCGCCTGTCCAGCGCAAGCTGGCCAAGGTCCTCGACTGGTATCGCACGGAGATCAAGCTCCGGGACAGCAACTCGTCCCCGCTCCTCACGGTCTATGAGCTGTGGACCGACGGCAGGCCACTGAGGCGGGCATCATGAAGACGCGGGGCCAGACCATCAAGCTCCAGAGTGGCGACGTGCGGGCAGTGCGGATATACCGCGGCAAGCACGACTTCCACCTCGCCATCTACGACGAGGACACATCCGTGCCGCTTATCCATGCCAAGCTCAACGCGGCTGAGCTGTGGGCGATCCGGAGGGCGCTGGGACCGAACAAATGAATCGCGTTCGCATCACGGGCAGGAACTTGGAGGAGTTCCTGCCCCTTTTTGTCCGGGTACAATGGGCCAAGTTGACGTCATATAAGACAGTTGCGTCGCGATAGCGCACCATGACAATGGTGCTATTTGCGACTACGTGCCTCCGAACATCGAGAGGCGCGATCTGCCTCCAATCTGCCAAGTTCGTGCTGGATTACCACCATCGCATTCGGGTCATTGGCAAGTGTCTTTCCCATCTCGACGGCAACATCACGGATTGCCCTGCTACGCGCTAGAGTTGGAAGCCTAGCGGCCGCATAGGCGCCTGCCGCACGAACGGCAACTCGGGAGTCCCGATAAATTCGCCTCAGCGCTCCGGCCAGGAGGATGGTCTCCTCACCTTCTTCGACAACCTCGGCCGCGACGACAAGCGCATGCGCAGCATGATTCGCAACTGCGGCCCGGTCATCCGAGACACCCAGCACCGCCGCTGAACGCAAACATCCCAGTAGTTCACAGATTCCCTTGCCATCAACGCCTTTTGCGGGCGCCTTTCTTAGACGACGCATGTACCCGTCCCACAGGTCGATTGCGCCAATTTGGTGCGATGTTCCTCGCCCGGCGTCTTCCATCCAGCTATGCGTCTTTCTCCTTCTCGCGAACCCACCGGCGGACGAGACTACCTGCTCGACAAGCCCGCCCCACGATTCACCCCAGATCTCCGGCGAAAGCGTAGCCACAATGTGAGGCAGTGCGTTTGGCGCAAAGGAGAGCAACTCTTGCAGTCGCGGCGCGATTGCTCGCTGAGTATTGGGAAGATGAACCAGGCACGTCGACAACATGCGAATCAGTGGCCCAGCGGAGAACGGATTCAGACAGTAATGCTGATCCATGGGCCGCCAAACGGTTTCATCTCCAATTGCCTTCCAATGTTCCGCAAGGATTCCAACAAGTCCGTCATCCTTGGGGACGTCTTCGTCGAAGGCATCCGCAAGTAGGGACCAGTTGAGCTCCTGTACGCATCTGGTGTCTTCGGGTTGAGTCGTTGCCGCTCCATTGAGCCAGCGACGTAGCAGTTCGACCCTTCTCTTCTCACCCTCGCCAAGAAGCTGATTTTCGAGCAGAAATCCCGCACGGTGGGCTTCCCACCAGATGCTTCCCCGGACAGGGCGCGCATGTATCCGCTCAACGAATTTCAGCAATTTTGCTCGAACTTCCGCTCCGAGAGGTTCAGAGTTAGCGTTGATCAGCCCCGTTGTCATCCGAAGAACAGCGAACGGCAAAAGCTCGTCGAACTTGTAAATGTCTGGAATGGGATATGCGCTCGAAGGCGCCGCTTGTGGCATCCTCAGATCTTCGTAGATCGCCGTGACCGCGTCTAACCAGGGCACAATCTCATCAGGATCTTGCAAGCCCCAGCGATTCCACGGCAACCCGTAGAGAAGGGCCGCTAGGCAATCCTTCTCGATCCAGTTCCCATCACGCCACCTCTCCACGAAGATCTTGCGAGTCCAAGCTGGCCGTCCAAAGAGCGCAATGGCTTCTAGACCTTGGTAGGCATCTCTGTCCGGCGGGCGTGAGCTGCCGATAGTAGCTGGCGCTGCCACCTTGTTGGTAATTCCGGTAGCAGTCAAAGGCTTCTCCGGAATTTCACCTGGCACCTTTAGAGCCAACACCTCAGTCCACTCAATCAACCGCTTCGTGTCGGAAGTGCGGAATCCGCACCGGAGACCAGGCAAGACTCCGAGTGTCCACAGTCGCTGCTCTTCCACCTGCTGATTCTCCAAAACACGCCAGAACGCACCCATCAGATCGTCATCTCGCTTGCGCTGATCCTCGATGGATTCGCTTTGGCTGTCTAGAGTCGCCGTGAGCCACTCTCGCGTCTCCTTCACTTCAAGGGTCATTCGGAGTTCCAGCTCCCCGCCCACGGAGAAGCCGCTACTCCAGAGTAGGGGTTCTAGATGTTCGCGGAGCAATGCTGGCGGCGCACACAGCGTCTCGAGATCACGAAAGGACCGCCATGCCTTGTAGAGGGAGTCGCTGAAGCTCGCGCCCTCACCCCCTGTCGCTCGATATCGGCTTCGCGCTCTGTGTCGCCCTAGCGCGAACTCCAAGGCTCGCAGCACACGCTCCTCTGTGAGGGCAAGCCACTCCTTGACCTGGGTTGTGTCAGCGAGCATATGAACGCGCGCCTCGCTCTGCTCGCATTCGCGCTCGAGTTCCGTCTTTGGAGCCCCGGCCGTGGACCCCTGGGCGTGTAAATGCCACGGATCGAGCGCCCACATCTCCCCCCGAACCGCCTCAAGCTCCCCATGGCGCCAGACCCACCCTTCGAAGACCTCGTTACTGGCGGCTGCGCGTACCGCTGCTTCCCGGTAAAGAACCTTGGCGCCTGCATAGTCATGTCTTAGCATCGCCCTGTAGCCTTCACGCTGGGGGGAATCCACTTCCTCTTGGGACTTATCATCATTCAAGTCAATGCCAACAGACTTCGCGATCTCACGAATCAGCTCTTGCCAGTGGTCATCCCTGTATTTCTCCGCCATCTTCGAGCACGTAGATCCAATCTGCTGCTTGCGCGATTCGGACTTGCTTGGATCGCGCGTCGCAAGCCAGAAGGTCAGAGGGATCCACGGAAGGCGATGGTCCTCCGCCCTTCGTGAACGGAAGAGCCCCCATTTGAGGGCCAATTCGAAATAGTCCGCCACGCTCGTCGGAGCTCCCCGGAATCGTCCAGCCAGAAGCTTGTCGAGAAACCGGGTCGCATTGTCCCCGCGGTCGAGTAGTTTCCAGTCGTTCGGCAGCTCCCGAAAGTCGCTCTTGCCGCCTTCCGTGCTCCTTCGCCCAGCGCCAGAACGAGTCTTTTCGACATCGCCAATCTCACCTGCCTTTTCAACTCCTGGCTCAACCTTTCCGAAATGGCGTTTGTGCATTTCCTCACGGGCATTTTGGGCGACCGTTTCCGCCTCTCTTTTCTCCTCCTCCGAGAGAGTCGAGAAGAGGATATCGATCCATGCACCAAAAGCCTCGTTCGTTGCATCCAGGGAGAATTCGCCAGAGACGCGTTCCTTCCACAGGTGTGGAGCGAATTCAGAAAACCTTGCAAGGCGCTCTGCCGGGCGGACCTCCTCGCGGACATAGTCAAGAGCTGTCCTGTCTGCGGGGGAGTAGGATGTCGCAAGGTGTTCGAACAACGATTTGAAGAATTCGTCGGCTTCTTCCGGTGAATGTTGCAGGCATTGCCAGTTCAAGGGCACGGCGATACGTATGCCGAGTCTGTCCCAGTGACGGCGTTCGGCTTCACTGACTTCGGCCAATTGAATCGCAAGGCCGAGAGGCTGTGCCTCATGCATCTCATTGCTGATCTGCCGATACACNNCACTGTCGTACCCTGGCGAGGACCACGGGCCGTTTTCGGAGCACTTCCTCGTAGTCCGACCGGGTAATTATCCAGGAGTCCGGCGCACACCGATGACCGTGAAAGTAGATGAGGTCAATCGATCGCTGCCTTGAATACACACTCCCCGAAAGGTTGGAATCGTCGATCACCCGATTTCTGCGTCCTGTGGTGAAGTCAACCTTGTCGAGGAGAGTATCCAGGCAATTCGTTGTGATAATGGCTTCAAGATCGTAGCCGCCGAGTGCACAATGAGCTTCCCCCGGTACAAGGGCGTCGTCAGGCAACGAGGTGAACAGGAGATTGCGCAGCTCGGACTTGCCAAAGGATGCTACGTACATCT
>PMKP01000056.1 GCA_003157775.1 Myxococcales bacterium
CACGCAAGCGAGCCGGCCGGCGCAGGCGCCGCCGTCCCCGCCCCGACAGAGAACGCCGCCTGCGATCACGACGACGTTTCCGCGGAAACGTCCACCCCTTGGCCTTCGCGCGCCGACGCTATGGTCGCAGTTGCCGAGGGCTACCTCGCCGGCCACACCGGCACTGGCACGGGCGGCGAGCGCTTCCAGGTCATGATTCACGTTGACCAGGACCCGCTCGCGCCCGACGGCGCCCTCGCCGCAACCTTGGACGATGGAACCCGCGTTTCCGCGGAAACGTTTCGCCGCATCGCCTGCGACTGCGGCCTGGTGGCCGTGTCTGGCGACGCTGGCAGCGCCCACCAGCTGAACATTGGCGGCCGCAGCCGCCAGATTCCATCCGCCATTCGTCGCGCCCTGTCGCTGCGTGACCGAGGTTGCCGCTTTCCTGGCTGCACCAACACGCGCTTTCTGCACGGCCACCACCTGCGCCACTGGCTCCACGGCGGACAGACGAGCCTGACGAACTTGGTGCAATTGTGTACCGCGCACCACCACCTCGTGCACGAAGGCGGCTGGAGGGTGGAGCTTGATGCCGACGGCGCGCTGGCCTTCACCGCGCCCGACGGCCGGGCGCTTGCGCCGGAGCCGCCACGCGAAATCGTCGAGGATGCCGTAGTGTTCCTGCGCGAGTGCGCGGCGGATCAGGGGCTGGAACTGGGAGCGGAGACCAACCTGCCGGAATGGGACGGGAACGTGGTCGACTACGACTGGGCCGTGGGGGCGATGATCGGGATGGGGTGATGGCGGCGGTTGTCGCATGCCTGAACATGTCGCTGGCACCCCACTCGCGCGCGAAACCTCCCGTGCGTCCGCCCCGGGGGGGGCCCCTTCGGGAAATGGCAGATGCGTGGGCCCAGATTGGGATCCTTATGGAGTAGCATTGGTCACGAATAGCCTCCCCGGAGGATGCATGAACGGGCCCCTTTTTCAGACTCAGCACCCCAATGAGGACGTGACGCTTCACGCGGGAACGCTAAGGCTCACAGGGAAAACAAGTTCGATCGATGGAACTGGCGTAGTCAAACTCATCTGGTCGCCGACGCCGCTCATCACGTTTGATATGGACTTGGGACCGGCGGAGCAAACCATCGATTGGTTCGATCAGAGGCGCCTGCTTCTCGTAGAGTTAGGGGTCGAAGGTGAGTGTGCCTGGATTCGGCGGAGCCCAGAGGTTGAGGGGAAGGCCCGGATCCACGGCGTCCTGCGCGGAGGCATCCCCTCCTTCGGTCGATCGAATGACCTCGATTCCGTATTGTTCCATGTCGTCGGGTTTTGGCCCCTTTGGCATGACCAGCTCGAAATGGAATGCAGTGGTTGGGTTGCGACTCTCTGCAACGTATCGAATCCCGCGGAACCGAGCGGAATTGGGAAACGGCTTCAGGATGAAGGCGGCTTTGGCATCACCCATTGGGGTCGCTTGCGCAGAAAGGACGGCAGCGCCTTTGAAGCCGAAGCTGCACGGAAATTCTTGGAACAAATAGGACTTCTCCTGTCGTTTGCCCGGGGCGCGTGGTGCTTCCCGATGCTTCTCGTCGGCGTCGGGGCCGGTGGTCAGGTTCAATGGCAATCGTGGAACCCAATGCGGGCAAACCGATGGCCGCAGACGCTAAGCTGGTTTGATGAGCACAAGCGCGGTCAACTGGAGGCAATCCTGCCAGGACTCTGTGCACGGATGCTCAGTCCGTCCTGGGAGGAAGCAACCAAGCTCGCCATCTACTGGTATGTTGAGTCGTTGAGCGGTGTCCAGAACGCCGAGACTTCGGTCGTTCTCTCGCAGGTCGCCCTGGAGCGCCTAGCTTGGGCGTACATCGTCGAGTCGAGAGCGCACAAGAAGAAGCTCCCTAAGGCAAAGTCGATCACTGACAGGCTTCGCGTTTTGCTCAACGGCGTCCAAATTCCTGCATCGCTGCCAAACGATCTCGACGAGGCAATGACCAAGGGCGAACCATCCCCGCGCCTGGATGGGCCTGCAACTTTCGTGGAGATGCGCAATCTCGTGGCACACCCCCGCGGCGGCCTTCTCGCCACGCCGCTATCCGACCGTAGGAAGGCCAAGGATCTCGGGCTCTGGTACCTCGAACTAGTTCTTCTCTCCCTGTTCGGGTACCGGGGTCATTATTGCAATCGACTTCTCGACCATAGATCGGGCGGTCGATGGGAGGTGGTACCTTGGGCAAAGACCTAGCGCTCGGCCAGAGAAGGACGCCGCGGTCAACACCACGCACGATGTATTCGACGGCCGCGGCGGGCCGCCGCAACGCCGCGCCGTCGGCGCACTTGCCACCGCCTAGATCCGATGCTCCGGCCTTACGATCNNTCCAGGCGATCGAGCTGGCCGATGGACTGCAGCCGCTTGAAGATGAGCTGCCAGGCGCAGGGTTTGTCGGCGGATACTTCGCAACGATCGCTGGTCGAGCCGCCGCAGGGGCCGTTGAGCATGTGCTTGGCACAACGGGTGACCGGGCACACGCCGCCGAACTCGGCCAGCATGCACTCGCCACAGCCGATGCACTTCTCCGTCCAGGTCGCCTGTTCTTCCAGGATGCCGAGGAACTGCGTGTTGAGCCCGGGATAC
>PMKP01000333.1 GCA_003157775.1 Myxococcales bacterium
CGAGGTGAAGACCATCATCACCCGTGCGGGCGAAGGGACCAAGGTGGTGTTTACCGGCGACATCTTTCAGATTGATCATCCCTACCTAAACACGCGGTCAAATGGCCTCAGCTACCTCATCGATCGCATGAAGGGCCAAAGCATCTATGCTCACGTCAATTTGACTAGGGGTGAGCGTTCGGCGCTAGCAGAACTGGCCAGCAATCTGCTTTGATGCCCCGGTCACGGCCGGTGCGTCCAATCAGCGTACCGGTGGTTCCTTGCTCGCGTGCAACGCCCTACGGGCCGCGGCCAACTCGGCACGCTTCACCTCATCCACCTCGGGGTACTCCAAACCGAGCGATGCCAGCGCATCGATGACCGCGCCTGCCACCACCGCGCGGGTGAACCACTTGTGGTCCGCGGGGACGACGTACCAGGGAGCCCAGGGAGTCGCGGTGGCACGTATCATGTCCTGGTAAGCGGCCATATACTCGCGCCAGTGTTGGCGTTCGGCGATGTCCGCCGCGGAAAACTTCCAATTCTTCTCCGGGGTGTCCAGGCGTTCGAGAAAACGCCGCTTCTGCTCAGCGTGCGAGATGTGCAGGAAGAACTTGCGGATCGCGACTCCGTTGCGCGTGAGATAACGCTCGAAGGCGCAGATGTCTTCGTAGCGCTGGTCCCAAATCTTCTTGCTGACCAGGGGACGCGGCAGCTTCTGCTTTTCGAGAAACTCGGGATGCACGCGGACGACCAGAACCTCTTCGTAGTAGGAGCGATTGAAGATGCCGATGCGACCGCGTTCGGGCAGGCTTTTCTGGCAGCGCCAGAGGAAGTCGTGATCCAGTTCCTCGGCTGACGGTGCTTTGAATGATGCCACCTGGCAGCCCTGTGGGTTGATGCCAGACATGACGTGCTTGATAGCACCGTCCTTGCCGGCGGCGTCCATGGCTTGGAAGATGAGCAGCACCGCCCAGGAGTCCTGGGCATAGAGAATGTCCTGCAACTTGGCCAGGGTCTCGACGCCCATCTGAAGGGTTTCCTTGGCGCGCGCCTTGTCCTCGGATTTGAGCGGACCGGTGTCGGCTGGATCAATATGTTTGAGCCGGAAGCCACTACCGTCGGTGATACAGTAGGGCTGGCAGAGCCTGCGGGTTTCCCGAACGAGTTTCTTGAGCTTCATAGGGGCCATTATACTCCCGCGTCGTGGGCGTGCTTGTGGGTCGGCGGTTCTTGTTCCAAACTGGCCGGGTTGTGAAGCCGAAGCGCAAGGAGAGTGAACAGCCCACAACCGGACTCCTGCGTGAGCAAGTGCAACGGCTGTTCGCAAACCTGCCGGGTGCCCAGGCCGGGCAGGAAGAGCCAATTCACCAGATCCGAGTTGCATCGCGCCGCCTGCGCGTGGCCCTCCCCGTGGCTGCGCGCAAGCCAGCAGCCCGCCGCGTGCGCCGCTCACTCAAGCGGCTGCGTGAGCTGACCCGGCTGGCTGGCCAGGGACGCGATTTCGACGTCGGTGCTGCACTTTTCGATAGGGAAGCGCCCAAAGCAAAGGTTGCGCCCATTGTCGTGCGTCTTCTGCGCGACCGGCTTGCTGCCACGCGAACTCGTGCCCACAAGAAGCTCGCCAAGGCGCTCGCGGATTTCGATGCGACTCGACTGCGCGAAGACCTGGATATCCTGGTGAAACGTGGCGGTGTAGATTCGGGCGAAACCGCGCTCCGGCTGGGAAGTGCGCGCCGGAAGCGCGCTCGTATGGCACTGGAGGAGTTGCGCGCGCTGGGCAGAAACTTCGCCCCGATGGCCTTGCATTCTATCCGACGCCACTGTCGTTGGCTCCGCTACGCCGCCGAGCTGGATCGCACCCTGTTTGGAGGCGGCGATTCTGCCGTGCGACGCTTCAAGGGCCTGCAGGACATCCTCGGCAAGCTTCACGACGCCTTCGTGCTTGCCGAATGGATTGCGCGCGAAGCAACGATCCGGGAAACCCAGGGAAACCTCGCGCGCGCGGCTGCGGCTCGTGTCGTGAGCGCGCGCCTCAAGGATCGCGCGCAAGCCCTGCACCACCGCTTTCTCAGGATCAAGACGGCCGGCTGGCTGGAGAGCTCCTTGCGCCGCAACGCAGCCTTGTTGAGGCAAGCTGCTGAGGCGTGAGCAGATTCTGCGCGCTGCCGCCACAGAAAGGTTACCCACCTGTCACGCGGTCAACACGCGCAATGTACTACTATTGCCTTGTTAAGGAGGTTCGCATGGCGTTGCTCAAGCAAGATCACCAAAACCACAGTCATTCCCAGGGCGCGTGTCAGAGCACACCGGACGGCGAGCTGGAAACGGATCTAGAGGATTTTGAGCAGGACGAGTCGCTGCGCACGCTACGTCTGGAACAATGGTTTGCCACCGCTGAGCCGGGCGTGCCGATGTGGTGCTACTAGCGCGAGGAGTTCCCGCCATGTTCGGCGGCAACACCGAAGGCCCCGGTCCGGACGGACGCCCGGCGCGTCTCATTGATATCCGGTCCGCCATCGCCAATCCGATTGCACGGACCCTCTTTCGTCTGGTCGAGGGCCCCATCGAAAAGGCCCTCTCGCTTTCCACCATCAACGACATCTACGCCCTCGCATCACCTTCGGCCAGTGATCGCAACCCCTTCGCCGCCGTCCTGCGCACATTCGGCGTGAGATACGAGCTTCAGTCCGAAGATCTGGCCAAGATTCCGGCGGCCGGACCGTTGGTCGTGGTGGCCAACCACCCCTTCGGCGTCGCCGACGGACTGATCATGGGCGACATCTTGACCCAAGCCCGCCCCGACTTCCGTTTGCTGGCCAATCGGCTGCTCCAGCGTGTTTCCGAGATGCGCCCCTTGATTCTGCCCCTGGACATCCTGGGCGGCACCGGCGCGACCCCGCGCAATACCTCGCACCTGCGCGCTGCCATGAAGTGGCTGGCGCAAGGTGGTGCGCTCGGCATTTTCCCGTCGGGGACAGTGTCGCATCTACACCTGAAACACGGCTGCATTGCCGATCCCCTTTGGCATCGCACAGTGGCCATGCTGCTCCGCCGGACCGGCGCCACCGCGATCACCATGTTCTTCGAGGGCCATAACAGCCTGGCATTCCAGCTCTCGGGTCTGATCCATCCGCGGCTGCGCACGGCGCTCTTGCCTTCTGAGTTTCTCAAGCGCAGCCGATCTAGCCTATCCGTGCGCATCGGGCGCCCCATCGAGCCGCACAAGATCGCGCGCTATCCGGACGATCGCACCTTGACCGAGTACCTGCGTTTCAAGACCTACATGCTGCAGTGGCGCGAAAGCGCCATCCGTCCGCGCTTCGCCCCACACGGACCTGAAGCTCCAACGCAGCCGCTTCGGCGGCCTTTGCCGTCCCGTTGTCTGAACGACGAGGTCACGGCGCTGCCGGCGGCGGCGCTGCTATTGGCTCAGGCGGACTACCGGGTCTTCATGGCCAGCCGCCACGAGATTCCATCTCTGCTGATTGAGATCGGCCGCCTGCGCGAGCAGACCTTCCGGGCGGCCCACGAGGGAACCGGCCAGCCTTGCGACCTGGACGACTTCGACCAGCACTACCTGCACCTCTTTCTGTGGGACGCCGCCCGCCACGAAGTCGCGGGCAGTTATCGTATGGGCCGGGTTGACCATATCCTCCCCAAAAAAGGCGGCGCCGGGCTCTACACAAGCACCCTCTTCAAGTTCAAGCCCGGATTCTTGCAACTCATGGGGCCTGCGTTGGAGCTCGGTCGCTCGTTCGTGCGGCAGGAGTACCAAGGCCAGGCGGCGCCGCTGGCTCTCCTCTGGCGCGGCATTGGCGAGTACCTGGTCCGCAATGCCGAGTGCAAGATCCTCTTCGGACCGGTCAGCATCAGTCGCGCCTACGCTGGCCTGTCACGCCGCTTGATGGTGGAGTTTCTATCCAAGCTGCGAGGTGATCACACACTGGGTCCGCTGGTTAGGCCACGCAATCCACCACGCCAACTACTGACCCGTGGGGAACGCCAGGCCTTGGCGGCTCTGGTGCGCAACACGGAGGACGTATCGGCGCTGGTGTCCGACATTGAAGTCGACTGCAAGGGCTTTCCCGTTCTACTGCGTCATTATCTGCGTCTCGGCGCCTCGCTGCTAAGTTTCAACCTCGACGAAGCCTTCGGCGATTGCATCGATGGCCTCATCATCGTCGATCTACGTGCCACTGATCCCCGCCTGCTGCGCCGCTACATGGGTAGCGCCGGGTACGAACACTACGCGAGCATTGCAGGCCCCGCACCCATGGACCGGGTCGCCTGACGGCGCGCCGATGGTGAGTCACGCTTCTGGGGACTGAAGACCACGCGAGATGGCGGTTACCGCATCACGCACGGTCACCAGCGACGCGGCGTCCACAGTACCGATCTGGGCGCCGAAAGCTTCCTCGATCTCGAACAGCAACTCTGCCGCTCCAAGCGAGTCGATACCCAGGTCGTCGTGCAGTGTGCTGTCCCAGCCCACCTCCTCCACCACGAGAGCACTGTTGATTTTCTCGACGATAATTCTCGCGAGCGTGTCGCGAATCTCATCTGTGGTCATTGTGGCACCTCCTCTGCTTTCTTGACGACCAGGACGGCATTTTCTCCGCCGAATGCGAAGGAATTCTTGATAGCTAGTTGCACTGGATGCCGGCGCGCCTGATTGGGCACGTAGTCGAGGTCGCAGGCCGGGTCGGGATTTCGGTAGTTTATGGTCGGCGGAATGATACCGTCACGCAGCGTGAGCAGCGTGGACACCAGTTCCAAAGCGCCCGAGGCACCCATGGTGTGACCAAGCATTGACTTGTTGGCACTGACCGCGAGGCTGGCGGCATGATCGCCAAAGGCCGCACGCAGCCCCTGTGTCTCGGTCTCGTCGTTTAGTCTTGTGGCCGTTCCATGGGCGTTGACGTAGTCGACATCTTCGGGCCGCAGTCCCGCCGAGCGCAGAGCACGCCAGATGGCTTCGCACTGGCCCGAACCCTGGGGCGCAGTCAAGTGGCTGGCGTCGCTGTTGGCGCCGTAGCCGACGATTTCGCCCCAACAACGAGATCCGCGCTCGCGCGCGTGTTCCAGGTCCTCGAGTACCAGCATTGCAGCGCCCTCCGACAGCACCAACCCGTCGCGCTCCTTGTCGAAAGGCCGGCTGGCCTGCGCCGGCTCGGGGTGCTGCGACAATACGCGCAAATGCGCCCAGCCGGCCAGAACGCTGCCGCAGATCGGGGCGTCTGCGCCGCCGGCTAGCACCACGTCGTCCTCGCCATGCCGAATCCGCCGAAACGCCTCGCCGATGGCCACTGCACCGGAGGCGCACGCTGCTGCGACTGTGTGGTGGCTGCCCCCGAGTTTGAAATGGATCGACAGGTTGCTGGAAAGAGAATTGAACATGTTGCGGGTAACCGACAGCGGGTGCATCTTGCGCCAGCCGCGCAGGTAGAAGGCGTTGTACACATCTTGCAAACCCTGCGTCGCCCCGAAGGCCGAACCTACCACTACCGAGATGGCTCTCTTCTGCTCGACCATAGCGCCCAACCCCGCAGATTCGAGAGCCAGCCCACCCGCCAGCAACCCAATGTTGGTCGACAGGTCGTTGCGACGGATGAGCGAGGCGGGAAGAAACGGGGTAGCCTCCACGTCGCCCACCTGCCCGCCAAAGTGAACCGGAAAGTCAGAAGTGTCGAGGCGAGTGATCGGCGCAATACACGAGCGGCCTGCCAGGAGTGCTTGCCAAAAGCCCTCCACGTCGTGGCCGAACGGCGTCACTACGCCAATCCCCGTCACTACCACGCGCCGCCGACGTATTTCCGAAAGTGGCGGGTCTACCACTCCGTTGCCGTCGATAGGTTCGGCATGCCCGGGAAAATGCATCTCCGCGAGAGCCATGGCCATAGAGTAGAACAGCCGGCGGAGCCCATGGGTGACATCTGAGAGACGACGGTGCGAAAACAATGAAACGCAATGGCTCGGGGCCCCCTATGGTTGCAGTCTTGTCACATTCGGCGGCGGGGGCGCTTGCTAGGTTCTGGCGCAGGGAGAATACATGACACCTAACTGTAAAGTTCTGGTCCTTGCCGGCCCCTTCGTCCTGCTGCTGGCTTGTGGCTCAGAGGCGGTGACTCCCACGTCTGCCGCAACCGATGCCGCGGCAGGGGAGCCACCGGCCAACGCGGCGGATGCGGCCATTTCGCAGGACGACGCTGCGGGGGAGTTGAACCCGGATTCTGGAACGCAGGTCGATGCGGGAGCCACAGGGGAGCCGGGCGTGGATTCGGGAACGGCAATGGATGCGGAGGACGTCACGGATTCCGGGAGACAGGTCGATTCCGGCTCGCCCACGGGCATACCTTGGACGCTGATCGCTCTGCCCGACACGCAGTACTACTCGTCCACCTATCCGCAGATCTTCGACGCCCAGGCCAACTGGATCATAAGTCAGGCGACGGCGCTGAACATTCGCTACGTGGTCCACGAGGGCGACATCGTCGACAACGACGTGGACGGCCAGTGGACCAATGCCTCGCACAGCATGCACCTGCTCGACCTCAAGGTGCCCTATGTCTTGGCCATAGGGAACCACGACTATCCGGGAGGCGGGGGTGCGGTCAGTCGCGACACGACTCTGTTCGATTCGTACTTCTCGCTCAGCAGCCTGGACTGGATGCCCTCATTTAAGGCCCCCTACGAGCTCGGTTCCGCCGCCAACAGCTATTCCATATTCGAGGTCAACGGTCAGTCGTGGCTTATAATATCGTTGGAGTTTGGCCCGCGGGACGCCGTGCTCACTTGGGCAGATGGAGTCCTCAAGGCCAATCCGACAGCCAACGCCATCGTGCTCACGCATGCCTATTTGTACTCGGACGCCACTCGCTTCGACCACATCAACCGGACCGACCAGGCCTTCAACCCCCACAGCTATGGGATAGAAGCCCTAGACGGCGGCGTGAACGACGGCGAAGAGATCTGGCAGAAGCTGATCGTGAACAACCCGAATGTACGGATCGTGCTGTGCGGGCATGTCCACGCCGAGAGCGAGCTGACCAGCACTCGTGATGCCGGCCCGCCGGTGCACCAGATCCTGGCTGACTACCAGGATGAAGCGGAGGGCGGCGGCGGATATCTGCGCATCATGACCTTCCAGCCCAACGGTACCATCAACGTCAGCAGCTACTCGCCGTATCTGAATACGTACCACACCGACCCCGCCAACCTCTTCACACTGTCGCTCTGATAGGGGTGAGACTACTGCGCGCCGTGTGGTTCCATCGGCCGGGCTTTCGAGCCCACACGGTCTTTGCGTTCCTGGTTCTCGTCATCGCTTGCAAGAAAGGCGCGGGCCCGTCTCCGCCGACTCCTTTCCGGTGGGTGCTCGGCGGCCACCGTCTCGGTCGCGCCCGGCGCCCCGCGCGGATTCCGGCCGACCAAACGGTACGGCTGGTTGCTGGCAGCAAGCAGCTTCGCGAGTTCGCCGCCGATGGCGCCACCCGCTCCGAGAATCGAGATCATCTCAATCTCCTTCCTTCGTACGCCGAAAATGCAGACTGCCAAGAGTG
>PMKP01000422.1:0-17060 GCA_003157775.1 Myxococcales bacterium
TCCTGCTGGTGGTCGGCGACGTCAGCGCCGATGAAGTTCTGAAGCTAGTCGAGAAAGCGTACGCCACCTGGGCCAAAGGCCCCGCGCGGCCGCCAATCCCGATCGAGCCAGCCCAGACACGCGAACAACGCGTGACCNNAGTCGATCGACGGACCGGCGCTCGAAGTCCTGGCCGAGCTGCTCTTTGCCGAGCGATCGCGCCTGCACAAGCAGCTCGTGCTCGACGAACAGAAGGTGGAAACTTTGGAAGGCGGTGGAGGGCGGCACGTGGATCCCAATCTGTTCCTCGTGCTGGCCCGAGTGAAGCGGGCCAAGGACATGGCCTACGTTGAGTCCACCATCGAGAAGGAAATCGCCCAGATCGCGGCCCAGGGCGTGGACGGCAAGACCCTGGGCGAGGTGCTCTCGCATGCGCGCTACACCTTCGCGGCACAGCTCGCGACGCCCGACCACGTCGCCCTGGTGGGGGCCGAGTTCTTGGCCCTGGACGGCCGCCTCGCCGCCATTGACGAGTACTTCGCCCGCCTGGCCCAGGTGACGAGCGCTGACGTGCAACGCGTGGCACGCACGTACTTCACGCCGCAGAACCGCACCGTTGTCACCCTGCAACCGGAAGCCCCGTGAACCGACGGAGAACACCCATCATGTTGCTTTCCATCGCCCTCGCGGCGGCGGGCGCCCTCGCCTCCCGCCGACCCGCTGCTGCCCCCTCGCGACGTGCGGCCTCGGTCCCGCAAGGTCCGCGCACCGTTAAGTTGCCCTCGCCGGAGAATCCCCTGGTTGCGATTCGCCTGCTTTTCCAGGCGGGCGCGGCCGACGATCCCGCGGGCAAAAGCGGCCTTTGCGACTTGACCGCAGCCATGCTCGGCTCGGCCGGAACCCAACGCCGTTCCTGGGCCGAAGTTCTGAACGCGCTCTATCCCATGGCAGCCGAGATTCACACCTATGGTGACAAGGATGCTTTCGTCTTCGAGGGCACAGTTCATCGCGACAACCTTCCAGCCTTCGCCGATCTCTTGGCCGAGCAGATCCTGACCCCGCGCTTTGCCAAGGAGGATTTCACCCGCAACCGTCAGGACGCGCTCGACTTCATCAGCAAAACTCTGCGCGGCAACGACGACGAAGAACTGGGCAAACAGGCTTTGGCCACGCTTATGTTCCAGGGCCTTCCCTACGGCCATCCCACCACCGGCACAGTCGCCGGCTTGCAATCCATCACCCTCGATGACGTCCGCCGTTTCTACGCCGACATGTTCACCCAGGACCGCCTGATCGTGGGCGTGGCCGGTGGGTATCCCGACGGCTTTCCCGAGAGCTTGGTGGCGCGCTTTTCTGCCCTGCCCGCCAAGGGCAAGCCGCGTAGGCGACTTCCGCCGACCCCGGCTTACGGCGGCGAGGTACTGATCGTCGAGAAAGACGCCCGCGCCAATGCCGTATCTATGGGCCACTCTCTCGGCATCACGCGCGCGGATGACGATTTCTATCCGCTCTACCTGGCCGGCTCGTACCTGGGCGAACACCGCACCTTCAACGGCCTACTGATGATCGAGTTGCGGCAGAAGCGCGGCCTGAACTACGGCGATTACGCCTATGTCGAGAACTTCATCCAGGATGGCGGAACCACGTTCCCCCTGACCAACATCGCGCGCCGCTTGCAACATTTCGAAATCTGGTTGCGTCCAGTGGCACCACAAGCTACAGCGTTCGCGATTCGCGGCGCTCTGTTTGAGCTGGACAAGCTCGTGCGCGAGGGCATCCCGGCCGCAGGCTTGCAAGCCACGCGCGAGTTTCTCCTCCACTACCTGGACCTGTGGGCGCAAGACCCCTCCCGCCGCCTGGGCTATGCCATGGACGCTCTCATCTACGGCAAGGACATCATCGCCGAGCTGAGGGCGCGGCTGCCGTCAATCACCAAGGTGGAGGTCGACCGCGCCATCCGAAAACATCTTGACCCCAAGCGCTTGACCATTGCCATCGTCAGCGACAACGCCAAGACCCTGCGCGCCCAGTTGTTGTCGGGCAAGCCCACCCCGATAACCTATGATACCAAGGACACTCCGGCAGAAGTGCTTGGGCGAGACAAGTCTATCGAAGGCTTCCCGCTTCCTCTCACCCCAAGCCGGGTCAAGATCCTTTCCGCGGGGGCCATGTTCGAGAAGTAGAATGGGCCGGCGATGCCCGGAGGCGGCCGCTACCATATCTCGCGCAAGATCGCCGACGGCGGTATGGCCGAGATCTTTCTCGGCCGCCAGCGCGGGGTTGAGGGCTTTGAACGGCCGGTCGTGCTCAAGCGCATCCTGGCGTCCCTGCTGGCCGACCCGCAATTCCGCAACCAGATGATCGACGAGGCTCATGTTGCCATGAGCCTCAACCACAGCAACATCGTTCAGGTGCTGGATCTCGGCCACGCGCGCGGCCGCTATTTTCTCGTTCTCGAGCTGGTGGACGGCTGGGACCTCAACCAACTCGTCAATCGCGCCCGAGCCTGCTCATTTCCCCTTCCGCCCGAGCTGTCGCTCTATGTCGTCGCTGAGGTCTGTCGGGCGCTCGGCTACGCCCACGCCAAGACCCGCGACGGTCAGCCCCTGGGTATCGTCCACCGCGACGTGAGCCCGCACAACGTGCTGGTCAGCGAGCAGGGCGAGGTCAAGCTGACCGACTTCGGAATCGCCAAAGCCATGGGCCGGCGCGAGCACACCGGACACGGCGTGATCAAAGGCAAGCTGGCCTTCATGTCACCCGAGCAGGCCTCGGGCACTGCGGTGGACGCGCGCTCAGACCTCTTCTCTCTCGGCACGGTGCTGTACGTGCTGGGCACCGGGCGGCGACCCTTTGACGCCCCCACCGATCTCGAGGCTCTAGTGCGCGTGCGGCAGTGCCAGTTCGTTCCACCCGCCGAAATCGCATCTGATATTTCGCCCGAGTTTGCTCGCATCACCCTGCGGGCCATGCAGGCTGCCCCGGCCGACCGCTACCAGAGCGCGGAGGAGATGCTGGTCGACATCGAGACCGTGCAGCGCTCCGCTTTCAAGCCCGCGGGCCAGACCGAGCTCAAGCGCTGGCTGGCGGAACTGCAGCAGATGGATGGCGCGCCAATCATTTCCAAGACAGCCAGTCAGTCCCCTGAGACGGACGATTCTCAGGCGCTGCAACTCGACGACAGCGCGGAGCTCGTCTTCGACGACTCCTCCCAGGTCTCCCAGCCGCGCGAAGGCCCGGCTCGCCCCACCCAGCCCACCGTGGCAGCCACACCGGCACTCCTGCCCACCGTGCACGTCCCTGCGCCAGCCCCCGCGCCACCAACACCATCGAAATCGTCGCGTCGACTCGCCATCTTCTTCCTGTTCGGTGGGCTGGCCGCGCTGCTGGCGTGGCTGAGGCTGCGCAACACCCCGCGACGCCCGCGTTTGACCGCGCACCCAGCGGCTGCGCCACGCCCGGTTTCCGCGCCGCCACCGTCTCCGACACCGCCACCGTCTCCCCAACCTGCTGAGCCGCCTGGCAAGAGCGCCGAGAAGGCCGCGCCCCAAGAAGTCCAACCACCACCCGCCGAGGATGAGGAGGAGACCCTGCTCAAGCACAGCGAGCCAGCCGACTCTGAACAGATTCTCGGCGAAGCCGAGGGCGAGATGCCCGCCACACCTCCTGCTGCCAAACACGGCGGGCGGGCCAAGCCGGAGTCCACCCTCCCGGACAGCGTTTCGGTTCACATCGAGAGCCATCCCCAAGGTGCTGTCATCAAACTCAAAGATCGCGTCTTCGGGCGGTCGCCGCTCAACCTACGCTTCCGGCCCGGGATCCTCTACGAATTGACCTTTGTCAAGAAGGGCTACCAAAGCGCGAGCAAGCGTTTCACGGTGAACGGCAGGAAGAATCAGAAGGTCACGATCGCCCTCAAGAAAAAGGGTGCGCCAAAACCAGCGCCGAAGAAGTTACTCTTGCGACGGATTCTCGGCCGGTGACTCCACGGCTTTGAACGCGCTCCCACACCCCATAGCTGCAGTGTTGAGCTAATCCCCGCCGGGGTTGTACACGCCCGGCAAACGCGGTCCGCGCCGGTCACCGTCACGCGAATGGCGGCTACGCCCATGCCGTGAACGCCGGTGCCGCCTGCGTCCGCCGTCCGAGTCATTCCCGCCCTGCCCGTTCGGGTTCTGCCTGTCCTGCTGAGGCCGTCCCTCGCCCCCGCGCGCCGAGGTGGTCACAGGCAGTGAGAACGGCGGCGACACCACCCACTCCACATAGGGTCGAATGTTGGCGTCGCGAATCGCCGCCCAGCCGGCCGCGAAATCTGGCGCGGATTCTGCTGCGCGAGTCTCAGATGACGCAGCCTCGGCCAGGAAAGCCTCGGCCTCGCCCGGCGCAAGCACGATCTCTCCGGCTGCGGGTGCCGCGGTCTCCGGCGCCTCCTGCCAAACGCTCTCGTCGACCATGCCGTCGCTGTCAGGCGGCGGAACCCAAGGCGGCGGCACAGCCAGCGAGGGCAGATCGGGTATGGCAGTGGGGAAGGTCAGCGCTGGGCGCGGAGCCGGCGCCGGCTTTTCGCCGTGACGGCGCCGACGGTGCGAACGGCCATGGAAATCGGTGGCTGCATGCAAGCCGTGCCGAGCGTCGGCTTCGCCCGGGTCGAAGACCTCACTGTCCAGGCCCGCGCACGAGTCACACAGGCCACACTTTCCGCCATCCTTCTCGCCGAAGTAGGTGCGCAGCATTTGCACGCGGCAGTTCTGCGTATTCATGTACTTCAGCAACTCGGCCAGCCGCCGCCGGTCGGAAATACGCCGCGCCTCAAACACCGAGGCTGCCTTGTCGATCTGCTCGCGCGTGGGCCGCGGCTCCACCCCCGCCCAGCGCGCCGCCTTGACTTCCACGGCCACCCCCATGGCTTCCAGCACGGAGAGAACCACGCGCACGCGACGCTCAGGCAGGGCCATCGACAGCGCCAAGTCGCGCACCGAAACCTCCTTGCCTTCGTCGCTCCAGGCATAAAGCCCCTCGGCGACGGCGCGGGCCTGGGTCTTGGTCGGGTGTGCCTCCTTGAGAAAATGCTCTTGGATAGCGATGTCGTCCGGCTGGAAGAGCAACACACACCGGGCGGGCTTGCCGTCGCGGCCGGCCCGTCCTGCCTCTTGCACGTAGGACTCGGGCGAGCCCGGCATCTGGTAATGGATGATGTAGCGGATATCCGGCTTGTCCACCCCAAGCCCAAAAGCGTTGGTGGCGATCATGACCACCTTGCGCCCGGCCGACATGAACGACGCCTGCGCCTTCTCTCGCTCATCCGTGGTCATCTTGCCGTTGTAGCGCTCGACCGGAATCTTGCCGTGGCGCAAAGCCACGTAGAGTTCGTCGACCGCCCTGACTGTCGCACAATACACGATGCCCGGCCGCCGCAGCCGCTGGATCAACTTGCCCAAGACGCGCAACTTGTCCGCCTCGCCGCCGACCTTGCGCACATCGAATGCCAGGTTGGGACGATGGAACGACACCCGGCAGGTGTAGACGTCTTTCATCCCGAGCTGGACAGCGACGTCCTCGGCGATCGCCGGCGTGGCGGTGGCGGTGAGGCCCAGGATGGGCGGCCGCCCCAGTACCTCCGCCGCACGCCGCAGGCCCAGATACGAAGGTCGGAAATCATGGCCCCACTGGGACACGCAGTGGGCCTCGTCCACGCAGAAGAGCGAGAACCTGACGCCTTCAAGCGTCTCTTGCACGGCTGGCGTGCACACTGACTCGGGGGTGATGAGAATCAGCTTGATGCGGCCCTCGCGAACTCCCTCCAAATCCGCAGCACGTTCCTTGGCCGTGCGGGTCGAATCGATGCGCGCCACGTTCACGCCAGCGGCTTTCAGCTTGCCTACCTGGTCCTCGATGAGCGCCAGCAGCGGTGAAACCACCAGGGTTGGCCCAGGCAACGACAACGCCGGCAATTGATAGGTCAGCGACTTGCCGCTGCCAGTGGGCATGATGGCCAGGGTGTCGCGACCGCTGAGAACGGACTCGATGACCTCGGCCTGCCCTGGACGCAGATCGCGAATGCGCAGGATGGGCCGGGCGCGATCGACCGCCTGCCTCAGGGCTGAGGAGTACTCCGCTTCGGGCATGGCCCGCGCGTTTGCGATCACGGCAGGGCAGAGCGGCTCCATCGGGACAGAAACTCCCCTGAAGCGCCGAGCCTCGGGCTCACTCTCCGAGCGGTTGATAACAATGGTCGGCTCGGCCTCGTCCTGCGCCGAGCTGGTCCCATCTCCGCCGTCGTGCAGATCGACGTGTGGGGACTCGTTGGCAGCAGCGGCCTTGGCCGGCTCCCAGGTGGATGGCGTACTCAGTCTCGACTCCTCTCCGAACTCACATCACGTAGCTAAAGTATGGCTTCCTGCACCAGCGACCCATAGTGCCCGGTCGCGGCCCCCAGTCCCTGGACCGTTGGAGCGTCGGTCTCAGTACAATTTCGACCGCCTGAGCGTCAGCACAGACGCCTTGCAGGAACGCATTTATAAATTAGCACAGTCCCCTTCTGGCCACAAGGATTCCCGTCCTGTCCTAATGGCACACGACGTGCTGGTACCTCATGTGTGCCGGCTCTCCTCGCCCTTTGTCCTGATGCCCGTCCTCGAGAACGACTGCTGGCCCGCGGACCCAGTGCCCTGTCCGACGCAGAGCTTCTCGCAATTCTCCTCGGAAGCGGCCGCCGGGGCCAGAATGTCATAGAAATCGCTCAAGAGCTGATTGCGCGGTTGGGCGATCTACGTGGTCTCGGCGATGCCGCCGAAGCAGAATTGCGCACCCAGGCGGGGGTCGGTCCGGCTCGTGCTGCGGTGATTCAAGCCGCCCTTGAGCTAGGTCGAAGGGCGACCGGAACTCGGCCTGAGCGCGGCCGATTTCTGGGCAACGCAGCCGACGTCTGGACGCATTATCGGGCCCGCCTAGCGTCCTCGCCTGTGGAAGAGTTCTGGATGCTGGCGCTCGATGTCCGACACCGTGTCCTGTTCGAATCCTGCGTAGCGCGCGGGTCGCTTACCGGGGTCGAGGTCCACCCGCGCGATCTGTTCCGAACCCTCATCCGCAGCGCCGCCGCATCGGTTATCTTCTGCCACAACCACCCGTCGGGCGATCCGTCGCCGTCGCGCCAGGACATGGAACTGACCGCGCGCCTCCGCCAAGTGGGTGAGCTGTGTGGCATCGGCGTGCTCGACCATGTGGTGGTTGCAACCGGCGGGTACGTAAGCTTCTCCGACCGTGGCTGGCTGTGAACCAGTTTCTGGACCGGTGGCTCAGGCGACCTACAATCTGGCCATGCGATCCATTGCCATTTCGGGAGCGATGGCGCTCCTGTGCGTTGCCTTCTGGCCGGACGCCCGAGCGTTCGCCGATGGAACCGCGTTGCCGGGAATTCGCGCGCTTGGCACGGGAGGGGCCATGCGCGCGGCGGCTACCGGCGACACCGGCCCCATGCTCAACCCGTCCGGAATCTCACTCATGCGCTCCTACAGTGCGGACAGCTCCTATGAGTACGGGAGCCGCGATTCGACGCATGATGCTCGCATATCGCTCGTCGATTCCACCTCGGGACTAAACCTGGGCGGAGCTCTCTTCTACGCGTACCACCGGGGCTCGCCCGCCGGTTCCAGTCAGAGCAGCCAACTGGGCGGTGTTTCGCTGTCATTCCCCTTTGGCAACCTGTTGTTTCTTGGCGGCACGGCCAAGTACATGGATTTTTCGACCGAGAGCAATGGCTGCACGTTCACGAAGAGTGGGTTCACCTTCGACGCGGGCATTACCGTCCGACCCATGCAGTATTTTGCCCTGGCACTCGTCGGATACAACCTAACCAATCCAGGAATCTCCTTCGCGCCTCAGGCCCTAGGCGGCGGCGTGAGCCTGAGCGCTTTTCCTGGCCTTCTGCTTCTCCTGGACAGCGTGCTGGAGCGTGGGTCCAAGGATCCGACTGCTCCCCAGAGCACGCCGCCCAGCAAGGCATACTATGTGATGGGCGGTGGTGAGTACCTGGGCGAGACCATGGCGGCCCGGCTGGGTGGCGGGCGGGATGGCGTCCACAAGAATGGCTACTTGAGCGGCGGTCTGTCCTTTGTTTCGACGGTTGGCGCCCTAGACATTTCGCTGCGTCAAGACGTCTCAGGCGAGCGCAAGAGCACGTTTGTGGGCGTTGCCGCTCGCCTGTTCGTTCCCGCCAAGTAGGTATGCGCTAGACTGACGGCTGCTTGTCGCCCGCTCCCCGGAACTTTTCTCCTGCAACGCTGTCCATTAATATGTGGAGGCCACTCTCGCGCCCACGCTGGCCACGGCCATCCCGGCTGCGGCGTCCCACCCTGGTCGGCTTCGCGGCGCACGCCCGCGGCTTGCGTTTCAGATGAGCCTGTCCGAGCGACTTCTGGTTGCGAGGCTGGTCAGAAGGGATGAGGAAGCCTTCAATGAGGTGGTCCGTCAGTACGGCGACCGTGTCTTCAACCTGGTCCTGCGCATGGTCGGCTCGCGCGCCGAGGCTGAGGACATCGCCCAGGAAGTCTTCGTCACGGTATTCAAGAGCATCGACTCATTCCGCAGCGAAGCCAAGCTGTCCACTTGGTTGCTGCGCATTGCTGCCAACCACGCCAAGAATCGCATCAAGTACTTGGCGCGCCGCCGAGAGCACGAGCCAGGCGGAAGTGACAGCGCCGATCTGGCCGACGAGGGCAGAGCCCCGGCCCAGTCGCACATCCGTGGCCCCGACGTGCTGCTTGAAGCCGCCGAAACCGAGGACATCATGCAGCAAGCGATCGCCACCCTGGAGGAGGACCAACGCCTCCTGGTCGTACTTCGTGACGTTGAGGAGCTGTCCTACGAGGAGATCGTGGAAATCACGGGCTTGCCCGAGGGCACCGTCAAGTCACGCTTGCATCGCGCCCGCATGACCTTGAAGCAACTCCTTGAGGACAAGTTCAAGTGAGCGCCGCCGATTCCCATACTCGGACCGTGGATGCCTTCTCCGCCTACCTCGAAGGCGAGCTTTCCCCGGAGGAGAAGGCCTCGCTAGAGCATCACCTGTCCACCTGCATCCAGTGCCGCACCTCCCTGGAGCGATTCCGCCGGACCCTGGGAGGGCTGGGCATGCTGAAACAGACCTCCGCGCCCAACTCCTTCTTGGAGGCCATCCAGCAGCAGATCCATCGCCGCTCACGCGGTCGCTTCTTCCGCCGGCGCTGGCTCCTCTTCGGCCGCATCCCGTTTGAATGGCTCTCGCTGGCCATGATTGTGGCCATGCTCGTCTACTATATCGTCGTGCTGCAAAGCTCGCCCACCGGGGTCAAGCCGATTCCGTAGCTAACTAACGTAGACGAACAGGACCTTGAGGTATTGCCCCTCGGTGAACGCTGGTGGCAGAGGGTGATCGCCCCCGGGGCCGCCCTGCTCGACGATGCGCACCTCGCGCTGGGCCTGCTTGGCCGCTGCCGCAAGAATCCGCTCGAAGTCTTGCGCACCGACGTTCTGCGAGCATGAACAGGTCACGAGCAGGGCCCCGGGCGCACAAACGGTCAGCGCCAGGGCGTTGAGCCTCTCGTAGCCCTTGGTCGCTGCCTCGATATCTTTGCGCGCCCGCGCGAACTTGGGTGGATCGATCACCACCAGGTCGTAGGACACAGGCGTGGCGGTTTCCAGAAAGCGGAAGGCATCAGCCTCCACGGCGCGCACCGGGACGCCATTGGCTGCCGCGTGCGCCTCGATACGGGCCACCGCACGGGGCGAACTGTCCACCGCGGTCACTTCGCTCGCCCCTGCGCGGGCCGCCTGCAGCCCAAAGCCACCCGCGTAGGCGTAGCAGTCGAGCATGCGTAAGCCTTTCCCGGCGCCGGCAAGTTGCCCCACGCGAATACGGCTCTGCCGCTGGTCGAGAAACATGCCGGTTTTCTGGCCCGCAAGCGGCTCGGCTTCGAAACGCAGGCCGTCCTCCAGACAGGGCACCAGGTTGCCCGGGTCGCCCCGCACCACCCGATTCTGCGCCACAAACCCCTCCAGCTCGGCGTAGCTGCTGCCGCCTGCAACCTCGTAGATCGTTCGTGGCGACAGCGTGGCCTCCACCGCATCGAAGATCGCGTCCCGGCGCAGGGCGAGTCCCAGGGTGGTGATTTGCACCACCGCAGCGTCGGCAAACACGTCGACGACCAAACCGGGCAAGCCATCGCCTTCACTGTTGACTAGTCGATAGGCTGTGGTCCTTGAACTGGGGAGTCCAAGACGGGTTCGCAGGGCCTGCGCCTCGCGCAGGCGTGCGACGAAGAACGCCGCATCGATGGATTCGTCTTTGTGGGTGAGCAGCCGCACCGGGATCTGCGAGCGCGGGTTGAAGATCCCGCGGCCGATGAAGCGGCCATCGTGGTCGACCAGCGACACGATGTCACCGGGTGCGGCCTCACCGTCCACGCGCTCCACAGCGTTGGCATAGACCCAAGGGTGCCCGAACCAGAGGGGCCGTGCCTTGCCGCGGCAAAGGACGACCCGGCCGGAGGAATCGCGGGCTTGGCCGGAAACTCCCGTGGACGAGGCAAGATTGGTTGCTCGCTTGCGTGACATCGAAGCATTATAGGCTGCCGTGCTGGCCACGCTGCCAATACCAATACTTGTTGTCTTGCTTGCGCAGGCTGAGCCTGCGCCCGCCGAGACCAGCGCCCCGCCCCAGGCCGAGGCAGCGCCCGCGCCAACCGCGGAGCCTGCGGCTGGTGCAGAGCCCGCGCCGGAACCGGAGCCACCGCCTGCGACGCTTGCACCGGCAAAGCTCGAAGCCAAGCAAGACCAAAGAGAGCCGTCAGACGGCGAGCCGAACATGATGTTCGGCTTCCGCGCCGGCGCAGATTTCCAGCTTTCGGGCGATGTCTCCCCCAAGGTTGGGTACTCGCTCAGCCCATTCTTCCAGTACACCTACGCGCGCCTGGCCGACCGTCTCGGACTCGGCGTACGCGCCGAGTTCACCTTCGATCGCTTTCAGAAGCTGGTGACTGTGCAGGCTGACATGGGCGTTGACCAGCCACCCCAGTCGTACCAGAGCACACGCACCCTCTCCTTCTTCGATTTCGCCCTGCTGGCAACCGCAACTCTGCATCTCGGCCGGGTGCAGCCCTGGGTGGCAGCCGGAATGGGGTTGACGCTCGGTAACTTCCAAACCCCTGAGAAGGAGTATGAGTCAGTCGGATCCCACGCCACGCGGCCTCTCGTGCTCGGCGCAGGTGGGCTCGACCTGGCTGTGGGACGAGGCGTCCTGCTCGGGCTGCATGTCGAGTACCGGAATATGCTGGCCAAGCCGAGCTTTCTCGCCAATCACATGGAAGTCTTCGGCGATCGCCTGTCGGTCCAGGCCGGGCTTCTGTATCAGTTCTGACAGGTTAGCTTTTCCACCACAGAGGACACAGAGGCCACAGAGCCGGATCGGAAGGGGAAGGGTTGGGTTCTCTGTCCAGTCCGACCCCCTTCTTCCCTTCCGACCTCCGTTCTCTCTGTGCTCTCTAGCCTGAAACTCGACTGTAACTGTTTGATCTTCTTAGTGTGCACTGTGGCTTGGTGGAGCAGAAAACCGGGCTCGGATTTGTCAGTTTCACGCCTGAAGGATCCGGGCCAGCGGCCCGGGGGCGAGACTGTGGTGGAAAAGCACTCTTCCCTCGCCACACCACGCCCACAAGGTTCAGTTATCCCTCTTCCGTAGGGCGCGTCGGGGGTGTTGCCACGGGCGCAGCCGCGCCCCGATCGTCAAGCAGGGTGAGCGCCACAGCCAAGGCCCGCTTCGCCTTGTCTACGATCTTGTCGTCGTTGCGCAGTTTCTGGTAGGCGCGCAGGATCTGGTCCTCGAAGTCGGCCAGCTTGGTTTCCAGCTCGCTCGTGCGGTCACGCGCCTGGGCCAGCTTGACCTCCCGGTCGCGTAGGTCGGCGCGTGTGGTGTCAAGCTCCCCCTCCATGCGCAGCACGCGCCGGCTTAGTTCGCCCAGTTCTTGCGTGCGGGCAGCCAGCTCACCCTCGGCTCGCGCCGCCTGGGCCGAGGTCTGGTCCGCTTCCGCACGGTGACGCTCGGCCATCTCGGTCTTCTCGTCCAGGTGCCGGCGATCCATCTCAGCAACCGCGTTGTGGTGCTCCTCGTCGCGCGTCTGCAGCTCGGCGCGGCGCCGTTCGTCAGCCGCGGTCAGCTCAGTCGCCTGGTGCGCGGCGGCTTCTTCCATGTCGTGCTGGCGCCGCGCCTCCGCGGCAGTCAACTCGTCTTCCGACCGGCGGCGCAGGGCCTGAATCTCGTTCTTGTGGTCGCGCTCCTTGGCCTCCAAAGCCGCTTCATGGGCTTGGCGCTCAGCCGCAAGTTGGGCGGCGGACTCTTCCTTGAGTGAGGCGATGGCCTTTTCTTGCTCGCGCCGCACCCTTGTCAGCTCGACGTCGTGGCGGTCCTCCAAGGCCGCGACCTCGTCGGCCGCGCGCCGCTGCTGAGCTTCCAGCTCCGCCGCGTGGTCCATCTCCATGCGCGCCTTCTCCGTCCGTGCCTGCTCCTCGCGTGCCGCCTCGGCCGCTTGGCGCTCATTCGTCATCTGCGCGATCTCAGCCCGGTGAACCTGCTCCATGTCCGAGACGTGGTTTTCCAGATCCTTCCGGATCTTGTCGACCTCAGCACGCGACCGATCCTCGGCGGTCGCTAGCCGCTTGCGCAGAGACTCGAGCTCGTCTTGTGCCTTGGCCAGCTCGAGGTGGCTGTCGTCGAGTCGCATCTTGAGCGCGCGCTCGCGCTCGACAGCTCGATCCTTGTCCTGGCCCAGAGCGGTCACGCGCTCGCTGGCGTAGACCAGGCTCTTCTCCATGGCGAGCATCTTCTCCTCGAGATCGCGACGTGCGCGCTCGTGCTCGCGAATGCGGTCCTTGTGGTCGAGCATTTGGCGCTCTCTGGCGTCGAGCGCGTCCCGCAGGTCAAGCAGATCCTTCTCCTTGCGGTTGATGGTTTCGCGCAGACCGAGCAGATCCCTTTCCTTGTGGAAAGGCTGCGCCTGTAGTCGCCCATTCAACTCCTCCACCTCACTCTGCAAGCGGCGCTTGTCATTCTCCAGCGCGTGGATGCGTTCCTGCAGTTCGGCCAGCAACCCCTCGGGGGCGTCGCCCACAGCAAGGGCCTCCACCGATGTGGCGTTCACCGCGTCCGGCTCGGGCGGAGGACCTGCCTCATCGCCAGGCTCACGCAGCACGCCGGGCGGGATGTCGAGCTGCGCCTCAGGCGGAAGTGGCAAGTCCACCGCCGCTTCGACGGGGGGCACCATTCCCGGCATCATACGCACGGTCGCTGCCGGTGCAGCCTGGGCCGCTTCGGTGGCCGGCGGAAACAGATCTGCTGCAAGACTTGCCGGCGCCGCGAACGTCGCCGCTTGTTCATCCCAGGGGTTGGGCTCCGCGCTGAGCGGGCCGGGCAGTTCAGGCGCAGGCGCGCTTACCGTCGGCTGCTCGTGAATCTCGAGGGCATCAAAAGCTGCCTGGGCTTCTTGGTCGAAGACCGCGTCCAGCCTGGGTCCGAGTGCGGACGAGTCGCTTGCCTCTGCCTCCATTTCCACCACCGCGCTACGGTTGAGCGCAGTGGGTGTGACCGGGGCCGGGGAGGGGATGTTGGACTCGTCGACGATATCATCCGCCTCGATGGCGATTTCCGAGGAGAGCAGGTCGGATATTTCCTCAGGCGCAGCAGTGGCCGGCGCGCCCAACCCCACCAACTTGTCGACTTTGCGGCAAAGCTCATCGGCATCGAAAGGCTTGAAGATATACTCGTCAGCGCGCAGCTTAAAGGTCTTGTGCTGCTCAAACTTGGCAGGCACCTCGTCCGATGAGGTGAGGATGAGCGGAATGTTCTTCAGATCCGCGCTGCGCTTGAGCTTGTTGCAAATGGCGTAGCCCACCTTTTTTGGCTCGACCGAGACGATGATGAGCACCGGAAGGTTCTTCCGGCCCCATTCCACCGCTTCGTCGCCGTTGTTGATGTTCGTAACTACGAAGCCGTAGGGCGCCAGCGTTGCCGACAGTGATTGCAGGGCGGCCGGGTCCGGCTCCACGCACAAAAGCGTTCTCGTCACCATGAGGATAGACGACGTTACTACGGATGGGCCTGCAGTACCAAGCCAGAGCCGCTGTGTCGAGACGCAATGAGCCGCGTGGGGAGACGAAGGCCACCAGGTCACTCAACCAGCTACGAATTTTCGAGAGTCGGTGCTAGGGCCGTCCCAGGTATACCGTCTCGACCCAGTGGGCCAGCGCGTCCTCGTCGAGGTCCGCCGTGAACACGTAGTTCAGCCCATCCGGTCCATGGTACGCGGCGGTCGATACGCCACGACTACTGCCTACGTATACGTCTCGGCCACCCAAGGACCGACGGCGCGGGCCAAAGGCGAGGTCATCATCGGCCGGGAACACCATCAGCCCCAGGCGGTGCCCGGCCGGGACCTGATACACGACATAGGCCCCAAAGCGCTCGCGCACATTCACCAGTCGGCCGCCCTGGCAGAGCGCCCGGTCGGCGCCGGCAGGCGGCGGCATGGTGAAATCGAGCTTGCCGCGGAACCAGTCGGTGACCGCGGCGCAACTCTGTGACAGCACGTCGAGCGGCACGTCGTGATGGAAGGTGGACAGGGCCTGCTCGAGCACAGGCGACGAGGGGCTCCGCCGCGGGCTTGCCACCAACAACACGACCGCTGCCGACGCCGCGATGGCCAAGGTGAAGATGCGCGGATATGCCTGCCAGGGCCACTGCCGTCGCGCTGGGGGCTCGGCCTCAAGTGCACTGTGAAGGCGCTGGCGCAACCCCTGGGGAACTTCCGGCCGCGGCAGATGCCCGCGCAGCGCCGCCTTAAAACGCGACTGCAAGCGCGTGGCACGCGCGCAGGCATCACAGCTAACCAGGTGGGCCTCGTACGCGGTTCGGTCCGGGCCGGACAGCTCGCCGTCGACAAAAGCGTACATGATGGCGTCCGCTTCCGTGCAATTCATCCCCATCACCCTCTCTCCTGTTTCATCTTGCGAAAGCCATCCAGATCGAACACCTGCGCCTCGCCCTTGCCTGCCGCCTCTGCTTCGCTGCTCGCGTGGGGAGCCGGCGAGCTTTGCTCATCGCGGATGATCCCGGACTCGACCGCGTAGTCATGGAGGCGTTTCTGCAGCAGCCTTCGCCCGCGATAAAGCCGGCTCATCACCGTGCCCGCTGGGCACCCCATCACGTCGGCAATTTCCTTGTATGACAGGTCTTCTAGGTCGGCCAGGATGACCGGCAGACGGAACTCAGCAGGCAAGGCGGCCAGAGCCTTTTCCACATCGCGCGATAGCATCCGGCCGAAGAGCGCGCTTTCGGCGTCGCGCGGATTCTGACCCTGAAACTGACCGAGATGTGCGTCGCAGGATTCCACCTCGCCCAGGACTTGCTGTTCGCGCTCCCATTCCCGGTAGCGGTTGCGGAAGGAGTTGGTGAGAATGCGCAGAAGCCACGCCTTGCAGTTGGTGCCAGCCTCGAAGCTGTCCCAGAAACGGTAGGCGCGGAGCACGGTTTCCTGTACCAGGTCCTCGGCGTCACCCTCGGCCCTGGTCATGCGCAGGGCCACGCCGTAGAGCAGGCGGAGATGTGGCATCACCTCGCGTTCAAAATCGGCCTTGGCAGGAGCAGCGCGAAACAGCATGGTCAGGTTACGATTCTTCAACAGATCCGAGCCTAGGATTATTTCCCGGCGGGCGCACATTCGCTCGTCTCTGAACCGTTTTCCAGGCGAGTCTGCAATGCATTGCGCTGCTGCCCTACGGCAACTTGGCGGGGCTCAACACCTTGACGAGGTAGCGCTGACTCCCCGCGGGGACGCCAGCGTCCGGCTGGGTAGACGAGCCCGGCATGTCCAGGTAGGTGACATAGACCGCGTCAGTGCCTACCCAGGCGGAGACTGGACCCGGGTTTCCAGATACGCTGGGCAAGTAGAGCGTCTTTCCCCTGGGGTCGGCGAAGAAGTCGAATCGCACTACCTGAGGCCCCCTCGACTGTGCCAGCCCGAGGGTGAACTCGTACCCAGCAGGGGCGATCCAGGCCAGCTTGGGCATCTGCGAATAGCCACCATAGCTCGCGGACGCCAGCACCGGGTGGATGGTGACATTGTCGGTGGAACCTGGGCCCGCATCGGGTGGCGGTGAGGTGAGACTTGCGAAGTACGTGCCGCCATTGCTGGCGTTGTTCTGCCAGGCCAGGAGCTGCCCGTCGTCGGATGTGGGAGTCGAGACGATGCGACAATCGGTAAGATCGAACTTCATGTCAATCATCACTTGCTCGCCGATGGAGCCGTCATCGCCAATCGCGAAACGGTGCCAACGGGGCTGCAGCGGGTGTTCCGAGTTGGGGGCCTCAACCAGCGTGACAGCCAGATTCGAAGCGTTGTTCTGCGTGGTATCGAGGCAGCTCCAGTGCGGGATGCTGTTCTGGCCGAGACTACCGTAGATCGCTCCCTGGTCACCCACCTGTGCCCCATCGGGACCAAGCATCTGGTACTGGATCGGCTGGCCCTCCGCGCCCCACGCGACCAGAGCGCGTGTGCCGTCCGGCGAGCTGCCCACCACCAGGCGGACTGGGCTTGAGCCTGAACCCGCCGCCTGCACGCCGAGCACTTGCGTGGACACTGTGGATCCCAGATCGTAGACCCAGGCATACACGTCGTAGTGGCCCAGGGTGCCGAAACCAATCACCACGACGAGCTGATCGCCTGGCGCGGTCTTGCTGGTGACAGCGAAAAGCGGGCCCAGCGACCGCACGCCGACTGTCGTCGCGGGCGGTTCTGGCAGATCGAACGCCGATTCGCCGCTGATGACGCCGTCGCTGCTGAGCTGGCCCCATCGCACTGTGGTCCCGTCGAGCCCTGCCAACACGAATCCATCGCCCGCACGCAGAAGGACTGCGTCCCAGGTCAGCGCCAGGGGCGAGCCGCCAAGGGCGGCCTGCTGGCCGATCTGGGCACAGAGCGGCTGGTCGGATCCGCAGCCGGCCCACGACAGCGAAGTCAGCACAGCGACTGAGCAAACGAAACCACGGACCTTTGGCG
>PMKP01000422.1:17086-18995 GCA_003157775.1 Myxococcales bacterium
CCCGCGATGGTGCGCCGCCGGCAGAGCCGGCGGGCTCCCCACGCGATCATGCTGCGGCGCCGTGGCACTTCTTGTACTTTCTACCGCTGCCGCAAGGACAGGGCTCGTTGCGGCCCACCTTGGGCTCCGCTCTGCGCACGGGCTGCGGCTCAGACGACGCCTGTGCCCCGGCTGCCTGCGCCGCGCCGCCGCCCGATTCGATGGTGGGGCGCGGCCTGCGCCGCGCCTGCTTGTCGGCCATCTGCCGGGCCGCTGCCTCGCTCTCTTCTCTCTGGATTTGAATGTGGAACAGCTTCTGGCACAGATTGCGGCTGATGCTGGCCATCATCTCGCCAAAGATGACGAAGCCTTCTTTCTTGTATTCCTGCTTGGGATCCTTCTGCCCATAGCCACGCAGACCGATGCCCTCGCGCAAGGCCTCCATGTTTTTCAGGTGCTCGATCCAGCGCTGGTCTATCTCTTCCAACATGAAGTAGCGGAAGAAGTAGAGGAAGTAGGCCAGCGAGAACTCCTCCTCGCGCGCCTCGATGATCTTCTCAAGCTGCTCCCAGGTCAGCGCAGCCAGCTTGTCCCGTTCCAGGAGGCCCTTGGTTTGGATGGTGGGTTCGAACCCAAACCGTTCTTTCATCCCCGCCGCCAGGGCCTCCAGGTCCCAGTCCTCGGCGTGGGCGTGTTCGGGGCAAGTCGCGTCGAGCAGTTCCTGCAGAACCTCCTCCGATAGGTCGAGGACACGCTCGCGCTGCTGAATCAGCGAAGAGGCCACCTCGCGCGCCAATTGATCCAGCGTGGCAGTGCGGTCCTCTGCGATGCCGGTCACATCGGGGTAGGCGCCGTACCGTCGGTAGAGAGCGGAGCGGAACCTGGCCGGATCGAGGGGAACCGTGACCGGGCTGGCCGGGGCGGCCGTGCCGTCAGCCGAGGGAGGCGCGGGCTCGTGGGTCAGCGCTTCTGCCAGGCGCGCCAGCTCCGGCCGCAGAGTGACTGACAGCTTGCCCACCGTGTCCTGGCCCGACGACTCGGGTACTGGCGCCTGCTTGCCAGCTTTCTGCTCCGCCTCGGAGAGGAGCGGGACATACGAACCTTCCAGCACCTGCCGTCGCAGCGCATAGATGGTCTTGCGCTGCTGGTTCATCACGTCGTCGTATTCGAGCAGGCTCTTGCGGATGTCGAAGTTGTGGCCCTCGACCTTCTTCTGCGCGTTCTCGATGGCGCGGTTGATGATGGGGTGCTCGATGGGCACGTCCTCTTCCATGCCCAGGCGCTCCATGAGGCCGCTGATGCGCTCGGCACCGAAAATGCGCATGAGATCGTCTTCGAGAGAGAGGAAGAAGCGCGAGCTGCCCNNTCGATGCGCCGCGATTCGTGGCGCTCGGTGCCCAGGATGTGCAGCCCGCCCGCGGCCAGAACTTCCTCGCGCTCAACGTCACACTGGGGCTTGTACTTGGCGAAGGCGACAGCGAATTTCTCCGGGTCGACCTCGGCCCCGGGCTGGCCCGCGGCCTCGGGGTCGACTTCCGCGCGCGCCATGAACTCCGCGTTGCCGCCCAATATGATGTCGGTTCCTCGGCCGGCCATGTTGGTCGAGATGGTCACCGCGCCCTTGCGGCCGGCCTGCGCGACCACATGCGCCTCGCGCTCGTGCTGCTTGGCATTGAGCACGCTGTGCGGGATGCCCTTCTTACGCAGCAGCGATGCCACCACCTCGGACTTTTCCACGCTGATGGTCCCGACCAGCACGGGCTGGCCGCGCTGGTGGCAATCCTCGATCTCGGCCAGCACCGCACGGAACTTGCCCCGCTCGTTCTTGTACACCACGTCGTGGTGATCCTTGCGGATCATAGGCTTGTTGGTGGGTATGACCGAGACGTCCAGCTTGTAGATCTTGTTGAACTCCTCGGCTTCGGTGTCG
>PMKP01000427.1 GCA_003157775.1 Myxococcales bacterium
GAACTCCAACTTTCTGCGCTTGTGCGGTCTCAGGGGCGTCGAGCGCCTTCAAAGGGTTGGGGCCAAGACCCTCAATCGTCTGGACGATTTCGTTGACCCGCTGGACAAAGGTCGGCGCCATGGCGGCCGACAGGTTCACCATGCGCAGTCGCTCGCGGCCCACGCCGATCTCGTCGAGCATGTCGCGCAACTGTTCGCTGCGGCGTTTGGCGCGTAGGTTGCCCTCGATGAAGTGGCAACCGCCTTCCAGGCAGCCGGCAATCAGCACGCCGTCGATGCCCTTCTCGAACGCTCCCAAAATGTGCTCGCGCTCGATCTTGCCGGTGCAGGGCACGTGAACCACGCGCACGTTGGGCGGATACTGCATGCGCCGCGCGCCCGCCAGGTCGGCCGCCGCGTACGCGCAGTAGTTGCAGCAAAAAACGATGATCTCCGGTTTCCACTTGCTGGCCGTCTGGGGGACGGCGCGGGCTTGAGCCTGGCTCATGTCGCGCCTCCCACCGTCAGCAGCTCGTCGAGCATGGCCGTCATCTGCCCGTCCTCTTGGTGTTGCAAGGTGATGGTGCGTGCCGGACAGGCCGCCGCGCACGAGCCGCAGCCCATGCAAGTGGCGCCCTGAATTTCCGCCTTCTTGAGGTCGTTGATCATGGGCGCGCCGTACGGGCACACCTTCACGCAGGTGGCGCAGGCCACGCAGCCTTCGGGATCGACCTTGGCCACCTGCCCTGCGATGTCCAGCTTGGCGCGCGAAAGAATGGTAGCAGCTCGACCGGCCACCGCCTTGGCATGGGCGATGGTCTCGTCGATGAAGCGCGGCGAGTGGGCCAAGCCAGCCAAGTACTCGCCCTCGTTGGCCAGGTCCACCGGGCGCAGCTTGGGATGCGCCTCGAGGAAGAATCCGTCGGCGGTGAGCGTGGTACGCAGCAGCCCCGAGAACACGGGGTTGTCCGCGCCCGGCGCGATGCCGGTCGACAGCACCAGCCAGTCAGGCTTGAGGTTGAGCTCGCGGCCAGTGCCGGCGTCGGTCACCTTGACCTGCAAGCCACCGGCATCGCTGACCTGCGGCTCCTGGCCTTCNNCGGTAGAGCACCACCACACGCGCGCCTGGCTTCTGTCGCTTGAGTTCCAGCGCGTTCTTCACCGCCTCGGAACAGCACACGCGGCTGCAATAGGGATTCTTCTCGTTGCGGCTGTCCACGCACTGGATCATCACGACTTGCGGCTCAGCCGCCTGGGTCAGGCTGCCTTGCGCCAGCTTGTCTTCCAGTTGGCGCTGGGTGAGCACCGCCGGGTTCTTGCCGTAGAGGTAGGACTCGGTAGCGCGCTCGCTACCGCCCGTGGCCAGCACGACCACGCCGTGATCCAGCGTCTTCTGACTGCCGGCCTCCTCGATGATGGTGTGGAACTTGCCCACGTGGCCAGCGAACTGCACCAATTTCGTGCGCCGGTGCACGGTGATCTTGGGATGGCCTTCAACCTTGCGAACCAGATCGGTCAGGAAGCCGGCGACGTCTGAACGTTCGAGGGTGTAGCGGATCTTGCGCAACTGGCCGCCCAGCTCCGCCTCTTTCTCGATCAGGTGAACCGCAAAACCTTGATCCGCCAGGCCCAACGCCGCGGTCATGCCCGCGAGGCCTCCGCCAAGCACCAGCGCTGCCTGGGTGACCGCCTGCTGTCCGGTTTCCAGTGCCTTCAGGCGCCGGGCTCGACCCACGGCCATGCGCATGAGATCGATCGCTTTTTCGGTGGCGGCCACCGGGTCGTCGCGATGTACCCAGGAGCACTGATCGCGGATGTTGGTCATCGCGAACAGGTAGGGATTCAAAGCTGAGTCGCGCAGGGTTTCCTGGAAAAGAATCTCATGTGTGCGCGGCGAGCAGGAGGCCACCACCAGCCGGTTCAAGTGGTGCTCGTGGATCATGTCCTTGATGTGCTGCTGGTTGGTGTCCGAGCAGGTGTAAAGGCTCGCTTCAGCGTGCGCCACGCCTGGCATCTTGCCCGCGCGCTCCGCCACCTGGTTCACATCTACAACAGACGCGATGTTGTGGCCGCAGTGGCAGATGAACACGCCCACACGCGGCTTCTCGTCGGTCACGTCGCGTTCCCAGGGGTACTCTTGCCGCTGGATCATGGTGCCGCGCACAGCCGCCAGGTTTTCCATGGCCAAGGCCGCGGCACCCGAGGCTTGCGCCACTGACTCGGGAATGTCTTTGGGCTCCTGGAAGGCGCCTGCCACGAAGATGCCCGGACGCGACGACGTCACCGGGGTCAAACGATCCGTGCGGCAGAAACCGAACTGGTCGAGTTCCAGCCCGAGGCGCTGGGCCAGGTCTTTGACCCCGGCGTTGGGCCGCAGACCGGCCGACAGGACCACCAGATCGAACTCGGGCTTCTGCTCCTCGCCGTTGTCATCGAAATAGCGAATGCGCAGGTTGTGGGTGTCCGGCATCTCGACAAGGCGCGACGGGATGGCGCGGATGAACTTCACCTTCTGCTCGTCGCGCGCGCGGTTGACGTATTGGTCGAACTCTTTGCCAAAGGCGCGCACGTCCATGCAGAACACGGACACGTCGAGGCCGGGCACATGCTCGATGGCCACCATGGCCTCCTTGGCCGCGGCCATGCAGCAGATCGACGAACAGTAGCCGTTGCCGCGCGCGGTGTCGCGCGAGCCCACGCACTGAATGAAGGCGATGCGCTTGGGGTGCTTGCCGTCAGAGGGCCGAAGCACGTCGCCGCTGGTGGGGCCAGCCGCGCTGAGCAGGCGCTCGAACTGCACGTTGGACATCACGTTGCTGTATCGGCCGTGGCCAAATTCGCCGCGCAGAGCGGGATCGAATTCCTCGAAGCCAGGGGCGAGCAGGATGGCGCCGACGTTCAAAGTTTCGCTGACCGGCACCATGTCGTGCACGATGGCGCCCGCGGAGCAGGCCTTCACGCACTGGCCGCACTCGCTGCACAGGCCGCACGCCAGGCAGCGCTTGGCCTCGGCTACCGCATCCTCGTAGCTGTAGCCGACGTCGATCTCACCGAAACCGCGCACGCGCTCCCTTGGATCCGCCTGCTTCATTTTGCGTCGCTCGACCGGCGGCGCGTCCGTCTCGGGGGTGGGTGCCAGCTCTTCTGTCTTGGTCTCGACCGCGGCGCCCTTCTCCGCCAAAGTCCCGCGCAGGAAGCTGTCGATGGCAGCGGCCGCGCGATGACCTTGCGCCATGGCGTCGACCAACGAGGCCGGTCCAAGCACCGCGTCCCCGCCGGCGAACACGCCCGAAACGCTGGTCGCCAGGGTCTCGCGGTCAGAAACGATACGGCCGCCAGGACCGCTGGCCAGCGGAGTCATGGCCTCGATGCCTTGGCCAATGGTCACGATCACCGTGTCGGCTTCCAGGCTGCTCACCTGCGCGTCGTCGAACTCGGGCGCGAAGCGGCGGTTGTCGTCGAACACACGCGTGCAAGCGCGGAACGACACGCCCGAAACCTTCCCATTCTGAGTGAGAATCTTGGTGGGACCGAGGCTGGTGTGGAAGACCACGCCTTCTTCCAGGGCCTCGCCGGCTTCCCAAGAATGGGCAGGCATCTCCTCGCGCTTTTCCAAACAGGCCAAATCGACGCTGGTAACACCGGGCAGCCGGCGCGCGCACCGGGCGGCGTCCATGGCCACGTCGCCTCCGCCGATGACCAGCACCCTCGGCCCGATCGCAGGCCGGCGGCCCGCGTTCACCTCGCGCAAGAAGGTCAGACCCGGCCACACGTCCTTGGAATCCTCGCCTGGCACGCCGAGCTTGCGGCTCACCCATGCGCCAGTCGCCACGAACACGGCGTCGAACTCGCCCGGCGCAGGAGCACCTGGGACGGGCTTGGCGGCTGGCTTGCCGTCGGTCGCGCGTGGCTTCAACAATTGCGTGGGATTCGCAACGCGAGTATTGGTCCTGGCCTCGATGCCCATGTCGAGGATGTACTGGATCTCGTGGTCGAGCACGTCGCCAGGCAGCCGGTAACGGGGGATGCCGTAGCGGAGCATGCCGCCCAAGAACGGCATGGCATCGAAGATGGTCACGCCGTAGCCCTTGCTGCGCAGGTCGGTCGCAGCAGTCAGACCGGCCGGACCGCCGCCGATGATGGCGATCCGCTCCTTCTGCTGCACCACCGGGGTAAACGGAACGTCCGGGAGGTCGTTCCGGTGGGAATAAACATAGTCGGCCGCGAAGCGTTTCAGGTCGCGCGCTGCCACGGGCTCGTCGATGTCGTTGCGGTTGCACTTGGTTTCGCAGGGGTGCTGGCAAACGCGGCCACACACTGCGGGCAAGGGGCAACGCTCGCGAACCACGTCGTAGGCTTCCTTGATCTTGCCCTGGGCGAGGAGCGCAACATAGCCCTGCACATTGACGCCTGCAGGACACGAAGCCTTGCACGGGGCGCGCCCGGCAGCCTTGGAAATGCCGTAGACGTTGGGAATCGCCTGTGGATAGGGACGGAAGATCGCCTTGCGCGTGCCTAGCGCGCGATCGAACTCACTGGGCAGCGAAACCGGGCAGGCGATGGAGCACTCGCCGCAGGCGTTGCATTTCTTGAGGTCCACGTAGCGCGGCCGCTTGCGGATCTCGACCTGGAAGCGGCCTGGCTCGCCGCTGACCTTCTGGATGTCGGCCAGGGTGATGATCTCGACGTTCTTGTTGCGCGCGCATTCGACCAGTTTCGGCGACAGGGTGCACATGGCGCAGTCGCCAGTGGGGAAGGTCTTGTCGAGCTGGGCCATCCTGCCGCCGATGGCGGGTGACGACTCGAGCAGGTAAACCTTGAACCCCGAGTTGGCCAGGTCGAGTGAGGCCTGGATGCCGGCGATCCCTGCGCCACCCACCAATACTGCGCCCACCGGCTCGGCGGACTTGTTTGGCTTGAATTGCTCGTTCATGGTCGTGCCCTAGACGGGGATGCCTCGCTCGGCCAGCAGCTTGCTGGGATTGACGACCAGGCTGCGCAGCCCGAGTTTCTTGCGGGGGATCCCGAAGGCCAGGCCGAGAAGTTGAGTGAAGTAGAAGACGGGCAGGCCAAAGTGTTCACCCGCCTCTTTCTCCGTGTCCTTCTGTCGCAGATCCAGGTTGAGCTGGCACAGCGGACAGGCGGTGGCGATGCAGTCCGCGCCCGCGGCCTTGGCCATGACCAGGATCTCGCGCGTCAGTCGCCGCACCACGCTGGCATCGGTGATGGAATAGCCGGCGCCGCAGCACTCGGTCTTGTGCGGCCAGGTCACGACCGTGGCGCCCGCCGCTTGCAGAACCTTGTCCATCAGCGTCGGGTTCTCGGGATCGTCGAACTTGGTCACTTCCGGCGGGCGCGCCAGCAGGCAGCCGTAGTAAGGCACCACCTTGAGGCCGCGCAACGGATGCTTCACATGCTCCGCGATCTTGGTCACGCCCACCTCGCGCGCCAGGATCTCGAGCAAGTGCAACACCTGGGTCTGGCCGTCGTAGTCTGCGCCCAGGACCGCGGCCACCTGCTTGCGCGCTTCACTGTCGTGGGCAATGTGGTGGTTGGCGGTCTTCAGTCGGTTGTAGCAGGCGGCGCACCCCACCGCGACGGTGGTGCCTGCGGCCGCGAGAAGGTTCTTGGCCGGCAAGGCCAGGGCGAGCAGCGGATCCGACTGGTGGGCCGCGGTGGAGCCACAGCAGGTCCAGCCCGGTACTTCCGGCATCTGCAGGCCCAGGGTCTGGCTGATGGCCAGGGTGGAAGACTGATAGTCGTGGGCGGTTCCTTCCATGGAACAACCCGGGAAGAAGGCGTAGCTCACGAGCGACCTCCGTCCATGTCGCGCACGCGGCGGAAGAGCGCTTCGCGTTCTTTGCGCCCCTTCACCTTGCCCGACCACAGCGGCATCTTGCCCTTCCACAACATCATGGGCAGCTTGCCCATGTCGGAGAACAACTGCATGGTGCGCAGCTTGAACGAGGCCATGAGCCCGGCCTCGAACATGCGGCCGCGCTTTCTCACTGTGCGCAGGAAGATGTCGTTGAAGGCCGGCACGGTGGTCTTGCTGTTCACCTGGCTCGCGCGCCGGCTCATGCGGCGAAGCGCATCGTTGAGCGACGCGATGTCCACTTGCTGCGGGCAACGGGTGGTACAGGTCTGGCACGAGGTGCATTCCCAGATCATGCGGCTGCCGAGCAGTTCGTCCTTGCAACCAAACTGGGACAGCCGCACCAGCTCGTGCGGCTTGATGTCCGCCCAACCAGCGACCGGGCAGCCGGACGTGCACTTCTTGCATTGCAGGCAAGCCGACAGGTTCCCTTGGCTCTCCTGCGAGACTTCCGCGAAAAAACCGCGACCTTGATCGGTCATCGCTAGCGGCGCGTTCATTTCTTCTTCTCCGTGGCGGATGCCAGCACCGCGAGCGACACCGCGCTGACCTTGCGATACACGTCCGCGGGCAAGAGCCGCTTGCCGTTGACGGTCAGCAGGTCCTCGATGGCGATGCCAAACAGGCGCTCGTTCTCTTCCAGATAGGGCCGCATCACGCGCCAGTCGGCGTCGGTGACCGGGCCGAACACGCCGCCGTTGAGCTGCTGCTCCACAACTTTCTTGTGCGGGTCGCGGATGTAGATGGCGCCGCCTGATGCCAGCGAGAATAGATTGCTGCCCGGGTAGGGAACCGCTTGCGCCACCAGCTTGCCGTGGCGATCGAATTCTACGCCGTTCAGGATGACAAAGCCGCCGCCGTTGAGCGGATCGNNCAGGTGCCGTTGATGACCACGCGCGGCCGGCCCACGGCATTGATGAGAGGCCGGCCGGCGCCATTGCCCATGATGTACATTTCGCCGCCCTTGGCGCCGTACATGAAGGTCTGGCCCACGTCGCCAAAGATCACCAGCTTGCCGCGTTTTGCGATCTGACCGACTTGGTCCTGGGCGTTGCCGTGCACCCGGATCTCCTCGCCGTCCATGCCGCTGGCCAAGTAGTCGCCGCTGGAGCCGTAGGTGTCGATGCGCACGCCGTCGGTGCCGGGGCCCAGGCCCACGCCGGTGAAGCGCTGGCCGCGCAGGCGGTACACCATGAAACGCCGCCAGCCGGCCTGGAAGGCCTGGCGCAGATACACGGCATCGCAGTCGTCGCCTTCGGGCGGGAACTTCTCCGCGTCGATGACCAGGACTTCCTCGCCCGGCTGCGGTGCTGCGATCTTCTCACGGCTCGCCCAATTCAGCCGGCGGAAACTACCCTCGCCGGGCTGGCCCAGCAGCGGGCTCGCGTCGAAGAGTCGGTACATCGTCTCTTCCAAGACCGGCAATACGGTGCTGCGCCGCTTGTCGCCGGTGTCGAAGCGCCGGTCGTAAAGCATGGTCAAAGCCTCAATAGCGGTGGCCTTGCTGCGTCCGTTGTCACAGGACTCGACGATGCGATCGCACAGGTCGCGCAGGCCGCTGGCAGGCCAGCCGGGCAGGTTCTGCACGACATGGGTGAAGAGATCCTGGGCTCGGCCCTGCTTGAGCGCTTCCAGCACCGCCTTGCGCATGCCCGCCGCTACGATCTCAATGGGGGCTTCCCGCTTGACCTGGTCGCAGCGTGCGGCACCCACGTCCAGTTTGACCTGACGGCCGAACTTGTCGGCGCAGTGGAGTTTCTTCTTGCCATTGTCGTCGCTGATGGTGAAGACGAAGGAGCCGCCGTCGGTGCTGCTGCCGCCGCGCGCGTTCCAGTACTTGTCGGCGACCGGACAGAAGCGCGCATCCTCGCGCGACAGGCTGCGCAGGGTGGCGTCGATGGCCTGCTTCTCCGAACAGATGAGGCCGATCTGCACTTCACCACTGTCAGCCAGGGCGAAGACCTGCGGCCGCAGCATGGCGGTGTCGGTGATGCCGAGAAGCTGCATCCGCTTCTGGTCGGGGTGATTGCGCGCGATGATGAAGAACCAAGGCCCGTCGGGCGAAGCGTGGATGTGAGTGGCCTGGATCTGGCGGTAGATGCGCTGCTTGTCGGGCGGAAGCTGGTCGAAGTCCAGCTCGGTGGTCGGGGCCAGTGCCTCGATGATGTATTCCAGCGGGTACTTGTAGACCCGGTCCCACAGATCGAAGAGCTGCACCGACACCTCCGTGTCGGTGAGAAACTGCTGTTTGATGTTGCGCTGGCGCAGGTACTCGCACACCGAATGGTAGTTGGCAAAGTCGCCGTTGTGCACCAGCGCCTCGTTCAACCCCACGAACGGGTGGGCGCCCCCCGGGTGCCAGACCCGGCCCTTGGTGGGATAGCGCTGGTGCGCGATCCAGACATGGGCGCGGAAGTCCTCCAGCTTGTAGTACTCGACATTCTGCTCGGCGTAACCGACGATCTTGAAGACAAGCTGGTCGCGGCCGTGCGACAGCACGAAAGCGCGCTTGTCACCCAGCGAGGCGTAAAACGTGTCGTTGAGGCGGTAGGAATTGCGCCACACGAACTCGTCTTCCAGCTCGCGCGGCGACAGCTTCTCTAGACCGTTGGATTCGGCAAAGCCCTTGAGCACCGCCGGCTTGGCCCGCACCACATAGCGGTGCACATCGGGAGGCCGCACCGTGAGGCCGGGGATGTCGCGGTGATCGTCGATGTGCTCTTGCCGGGTGGACAGGGCCACGTCGAAGTGGGGCAGCACGAACTGCCGCTCCATCTCGGGGTGCACGGTCGGGTCGAGCAGCGCCACTTGCAAGAGGTAGTGCGAGTCGAGCACCTCGCGCGATATGCCGATCTGCTCTGGCTGAAGCCCGGTGGCCGCGATACCGCCGCCCTTGCCATTGCCGCGGTTCTGCATCTGGATCGACGGCTCGTAGATGAACTTTCCGCGCACCGGAATGTTGCAGGCAAAGCCCGTGACGCCGCATCCGCCTTCTTCAGCGCGCTCACCCTCGACCGGCTCGGCGTCGCGATAGATCGAACTGCGCGTGGCCAGAAGACGATCGGCCGATTCGCTCATGACGTGGCCTCCGCGGCTTCGGTGTAGGTCAAAAGATCACTGTGGCCGCGCAGATCCTTCACGCTGTGCAGGCCCAGGCCCACCAGGATCTCAACCATGCGCTCGCGCCAGGCGTGCAGCAGATTGATCAGCCGCTGGGTGGCCCAGTCCAGGCTCATCAGCATCATCAGTTCAGGGTCGGTACTGGCGATGCCGCGTGGGCAGCCGCGGCCGCTCTCGCATAGGGCACAGCGCACGCAGCCCAGCGCCACCATGTCGGCAGTGCCGATGACCACGCCGTCGGCGCCGAGCGCGATGGCCTTCATCACGTCGTCGGCGGTGCGCAAGCCGCCGCTGACGATCAGCGTGACCGAGTCGCGGATGCCTTCGGCCGCCAGGAACTTGTGCACCTTGGCGATGGCGTACTCGATAGGCATTGCGATGTTCTTCTTCGCGATGTCGGGCGCCGCGCCCGTGCCGCCGTAGCTGCCATCCAGGTGGATGATGTGCGCGCCGGCGTAGTAGCTGCCCACCGCCACCATGTCCACGTCGGTAGGCGTGGACACCTTGACCGAAACTAGCGCGCGTGGATTCACCTCTTTGATCCAGTCGAGGTGCTTCTTGTGGTCCTCNNGCGCCCTGGGCGTACTTGAACTCCACTAGGCGCACACGCTGGATGGTGTCCTCGCGCACGCCGAACAGGCCGGTCGCGACCTGGGTGATGACGTGTTCGTCATAGGGCATGAGGCGATCGGGATAGCCGCCCTCGCCGGTGCAGGTGAAGGTGTTCCAGGCTGTGGCCGCGCGCGCTTTGGCGAGGATGGTGTGGATGCTTACTGAGCCGAATGACATTCCGCCGCCGTAGACAGGCAGATCAATGCGCACCTGTGGCCGGCCGTCGTTGCGGCGGTTGAGATCCAGGCTGGTGTCGACCTTGGCGGGGTCCACCGTGGCCGGTGCGGCTGGGAACTTGAAGTCGATGCAGTCGAAGCCGCCGCCCGATTCGCCGTGCCGGTATTCCAGACCCGCGGCGGGCAGGTGGCCGGTTTCCGCCATGTGCCAGGTGGAAAGGATCAGATCGGCGGTCCAGCGCGGATCACCCATGGCGTCCACAGTGGGGTTGCGCGCCAGGGTGAGAGCCTTCTGCTTGCACCGGGCCACGCAGAAGTGGTCGGTCTTGGCGCAGTCCGGGCCAATGCACAGATGATCGAGAGGTCGCAGGGTGAAGGTGTAGCCATCAGGCTTGACGTGCACTCCCTGCGGGCACAGTTTGGCGCACTCGCCACAGGCCACGCAGTCGGCTGAGCGATTGATCTTGTACTTGCCCAGGGCATTGCGGTAGCGCTCAGGCGCGGGCTGCACCTGGCGGCTGACCACGGGGGACTCGGCCTCGGCGGAGACGGACTGCGCCGGAACGGCCGCGGGCTGGGCTTTTGAGCTAGCGAGGGAGAAGGTCACCGAATGCCTCCCGTTCGACGTCTTCCTTGAAAATCGCACGCCCCACCTCGCCACGCAGGCGCCGCACCTCGCGGATGCCCATGGCGCCCAACACCTCCAAAAGCTGCGAATGCCAGGCTGCCATGAGGTTCACCATGCGCTGGACCGCGTAGGCACTCTCCAGCTTGGGGACCTCGGCCGGACAATGATCCTGGTGGTCCGCATCCTGCACCCCACGACAGACGCGGCAGCCGAGCGCCACCAGCAATGCGGTGTCCGCCGCCACCAGATCCGCGCCGCAGATGATGGCCTTGGCCATGTGCTCGGCCAAGGCGATGCCGCCGGCAACGATCAGCGTGATCTCGTCGCGAATGCCTTCTCTGACCAAGCGGCCATGGATCTCGCGCATGACGTCCTTGAGGTGTCGAGGCTTTTCCACCCCCACCTCGCAGCCATGCAGGTCAGCGCACAGATGGAACACCTTCAGGCCGGTTCGGCTGAGCTGCAAAATGCGCTCGGCTGCCGCGCTTTGCAGGGGCAAGCGAACCGCGATGACCAACTTGGAATTTGTCGCCTTCGCCTTGCCGGCAAGGGCCGACACCTCTGGACTATCCACGAACTCGACCATCCGCACCTGCGGCAGGATGCTCTGGATTTCGCCCAAACCCTCGCTGCCAAGCAGCGGAATCAGAAACGGCATCTCCGCGGCCGGCGCCCCGGCCACGTCGGCAGCGCGGGCCACCGCCAGGGTCTTCAGCTTTGCCGCCGCGGTCAGACGGGCACGCGCCAGCTCCTGACCTCCGACCTGCCAGGACGGAACGTCCAGGATGAGTGGCAAAGGCAGGTCAATCAGGCTGGCCGGCTCGCCCAGCAGCTTGCCGTCATTGGAA
>PMKP01000305.1 GCA_003157775.1 Myxococcales bacterium
CATGCGCGGCGAGCAGGCGGCCACCACCACGCGGTTCAACCCGAACTCTTTGATGTCCTTCTTGATCAGCTCCTGCCCGGGGTCCGAGCACATGAACTTGTACTCGCGCGAAACCACTACACCGGCCTCGCCCGCCATTTCCTTGGCCAGCTTTTCCACGTCCACCGTGCCGGCGATGTTGGTGCCGCAGTGACAGATGTAGACACCGATCGCAGCCTGGCCGTCTTTGCTGATCGCCTTGCTCATCGTCCACCCCCAGTCGCGTGGGGAGCCGGCGAGCTTTGCTCGCCGCGTACCATCGCGGGAGGGTTTGGGGACCCTTCCAGGGTCCCCATGTCAACCGAGCGCGCGAGCAACTCGCTCAGATCAACCACCTCAAGCGCGTCTTGCTTGCCCACCGTGCCCAGGCTGTCAGTGAGCATGAGCACGCAGTACGGGCAGGCGGTGGCCAGCAACTGCGCCCCGACCGCGCAGGCGTCATTGATCCTCTGCACGCTGAAGCGTTCGGCCACCGGCGTGTCGGACCACATGCGGCCGCCGCCTCCGCCGCAGCACAGGCTGTCCTCGTGGTGGCGCGACAGCTCGACCAGTTCCAGCCCCGGGATGGCCTTGAGCACCTCGCGAGGCGCATCGTAGATCCCGTTGTGCCGGCCCAGGTAGCACGGGTCGTGGTAGGCCACACGCACCTTGACCGGCTTTTCCGGCTTGAGCCGCCCGTCGCGAATCAGATCGCGCAGCAACTCCGCCACGTGGATGACCGTCACGCCTCTCAGTCCTTCGTAGTTCTTCTTGAAACTCTCCAGGCAGTGGGGCGAGGTCACCACGATCTTCTTCGGATTTTTTGCGCGAATCTGCGCTGTATTCTCGTCGCGCAGACTCTCGTAGACGTCCTTGCGGCCGCCCTTGTGCGCCGGATCGCCGCAGCACTTTTCGTCGTTGCCTAGGCTGCCCCACTTCACGCCCGCCTTCTCCAGCAGGCGCACCAGGGATCGCTGCGCCTTGATATTGCGCGGATCGTAGGCATGCGTGCAGCAGGTGTAGAGCAAGATCTCGCTTTCTTCGGTATGCGGCCGCAGCCCAACCTCCGAGGCCCATGCCGCCCGCTTGTCCGGATCGCCGGCCCAGGGGTTGCCATTGCCAGCCAGGCCTGATAAGGCCGATTGCAGCAGCGGCGGCAGGGTTCCGGCCTCGCCCAGGAAGTTGCGGATGGTGCGCACGATGTCGACGGTCTTCACGCCGCGCGGACAACGATCCAGGCACATCCCGCAGGTGGTGCAGCACCACAGGTCTTCACCATCGTACCCATCGATGCCGAACTGGGCCAGCCGAATCAAGTGGCGCAGGCGGAAGTCACGAAAATCGCCCCACGGGCACACCGCGGAGCAAGTGCCGCACTGGTAGCAGTCGTCGAGCGCCCCACCGCCGTTCTCGACGATCATATCCACGACATCCATGAAGGGTGCGGTTGATTTCATGCCGGCAACACTTTTGAAAGCGGTTCAGTGCGAAGCGCGCAGAACATCGCCCACGCCTGCCCGTCGCGCAACCATCTTCGGCACCTCAGCGGCGTTCCACGAAATCCCTCGCGTGACGCAAGATTTCCGCGGACAGTCAGGTACGGAAGGCGGGGAGCAGAAAGACACATACTCCAATAAACCCTAGCGGTCTGAAATATAGCATCGCGACGGCTGGAAACCAGACAAATGACGTCTTATTTCCGAATTCCTGGGGCGACTGCCTGCCCACACGTGTCCCTGGCGTGTCGTGGTGGCCGGCGGGAGAATACGGCAGAAATGTGGCGGCCAAAACTTGCTCGTCTCCCCGCTGCACCCGGTGCATAATCGGATTGCAGTGAACCTCTTTCGGCAGGTCGACTACGCCATCCGCTGCATGGTCTACTTGAGTCGCACGCGCGACCATTTGGCGACCAAGGGTGAGATCGCGCAGGCAACCTTGGCCCCTGGTCTCTTTGTCGCGAAGATCTTGCAGCGGCTCGTGCGCGCGGGCCTGGTGCGGTCCACTCGCGGCGTGCACGGCGGCTTCGTGCTGGCGCGCGATCCGGCTACCCTCTCGCTCCTCGATGTCATCAACGTCACGCAGTCGAGCTTGGCACCGCGGCCTTGTGTTCTCGATCCGCGCGCTTGCCCATTTCGTGAGTCGTGCCCCGTGCATCCCATCTGGGTGAAGATTCATCGCTCGACAGAACGCGAACTGCGCAAGGTTAGCTTCGCGTCTTTGGCTCGCCAGTCTTCAAAGTTGCGCCGGCCACGCACAGTGCGCCCCTCGGCGGCAAGTTAGTTCGCCGGGATCCTTTGAGCATGAAGATCCACGAGTACCAAGCCAAACAACTGCTGAGCCGACACGGCCTGCCCGTGCCCCTGGGAATTCCGGTTCTTCACATCGACAGCCTGGACCAGGTCGTCCACCAGATCATGCACGAGACAGGGAGCGAGACCCTGGTGGTCAAAGCCCAGATCCACGCTGGCGGCCGCGGCAAGGGTGGCGGGGTCAAGCTGGTCAAGAGTGCCGAGGCGGCTCGACAGGCGGCCGGCCAGATCCTGGGCAAGCATCTGGTCACCCACCAGACTGGCCCAGAGGGCCGCGTGGTGAGGCGCCTGCTCCTCGAAGAGGGAGTGTCCATCGCGCGCGAGCTGTACGCGGGCATCTTGGTCGATCGCGGCTGCAGCCGGGTGGTGGTCATGGCCTCGGCGGCGGGCGGGATGGAGATCGAAGAGGTTGCCGCGCGAATGCCGGAGGCCATCGTGAAAGAGCATGTCGACCCGGCCTTGGGCCTGGCGCCCTTCCAGGCGCGCAAGTTGAGCTACGCCCTCGGCCTAGCCGGCACGGCGGCGCGCAACGCCACCGCGTTTCTGCTCAAGCTCTACCAGGCATTCGTCGCGCTCGACGCCTCGCTGGTCGAGGTGAACCCACTGGTGGTGACCAGCGACGAGCGCGTGCTGGCGCTTGATTGCAAGATGACCTTCGACGACAACGCCCTCTATCGCCACCCCGAGGTCGCGGTGCTACGCGATCTCGACGAGGAAGACCCGAGCGAGAGTCAGGCGCGCGGTCACGATCTGAATTTCATCAAGCTGGATGGCAGCATCGGGTGCATGGTCAACGGCGCCGGCCTGGCCATGGCGACCATGGACATCATCAAGCACTTCGGCGCGTCGCCGGCCAACTTCCTCGACGTGGGGGGCGGAGCCACGCAAGAAAAGGTCACGGCGGCATTCAAGATCCTGACTGCGGATCCAGATGTGCGCGGCATCTTCGTCAACATCTTCGGCGGTATCATGAAGTGCGACGTCATCGCGGGCGGCATTGTGGGTGCGGTGGCCGAAGTCGGACTGCGGGTGCCGCTGGTGGTACGGCTGGCAGGCACCAACGTGGAACAAGGAACCAAGATTCTGGCGGAATCCGGCCTGCCCATCACCACTGCCAGCGACATGGCGGACGGCGCGCGCAAGGTGGTCGCATTGGTCAAAGGCCAGGTGAGCTGACCATGCCAATCCTCGCTGACAACAAGACTCTTGCCGTGGTACAGGGCCTCACCGGCGCGGCCGGGACCTTCCACGCCAAGCAGATGCGTGAATACGGCACCAAGGTGGTGGGCGGAGTGACCCCAGGCAAGGGCGGCACTGTGCACGAGGGCTTTCCCGTCTTCGACACCGTCGCACAAGCGGTGGCCAAGACCGGCGCCAACACCAGCGTGATCTTCGTGCCCCCGCCCGGCGGCGCCGACGCCATCCTGGAGGCCGCCCACGCGGGCATCGGGCTTGTCGTCTGCATCACCGAGGGCATTCCGGTCCTCGACATGGTCAGGGCGAAGCGGGTGCTGGATGCTTCACTATCTTCATGGGAACCCTCAAAGGGTTCCCAAACCCTCCCGCGATGGTCCGCCGCCGGCGGAGCCGGCGGGCTCCCCACGCGTTGCAACCTGGTCGGCCCCAACTGTCCGGGCGTGATCACACCGGGTGCTGCCAAGCTGGGCATCATGCCCGGCTACATCCACCAGCCGGGCTCGATTGGCATCGTCTCGCGCTCGGGCACCCTGACCTACGAAGCGGCTTTCCAGATCACGGAACTGGGCCTGGGACAGAGTACCGCCGTCGGGATCGGCGGCGATCCGGTCAAAGGCATGGACTTCATCGACTGCCTCTCGCTCTTCGAAGCGGATCCGCAGACCAAGGCCGTGCTGCTCATCGGCGAGATCGGCGGCACGTCGGAAGAAGAAGCCGCGGCCTTCATCAAGGCCAACATGAGAAAGCCGGTGGCTGCCTTTATAGCGGGCGTGACCGCACCGCCCGGACGGCGCATGGGTCACGCAGGCGCCATCATCAGCGGCGGCAAGGGCCTGGCCGCCGACAAGATCGCGGCCTTGCGCGACGCCGGCATCGCCATCGCGCCCACGCCTGCTGACCTGGGCACGACCATGGCGAAGCTGGTTTCGTGATGGGCAAGTAATTGGGCGGGG
>PMKP01000021.1 GCA_003157775.1 Myxococcales bacterium
ACGGAAGGCAGCAACGCGGATGGAAGCCTTGGTGGTGGACCAGGTGGTGAAAGTGGTGATCGAGGTGGTGATCGGGGCAACCCATCCGAGGGGAGCGGCGCCGAAGTAGGGAAGAAAACCGCCTGATTTTGGTAACTTATCTTGTGGGCGTTGCAGGATTTGAANNCTCTTCCACTGAGTTAAACGCCCGAAAACGTAACACTTTCAACCAATTAGGCTAACTTGTTCCGGTGCGGTGTCTTCATGCGCCGGGGTCGTTCTCGGCACATTCTGCCCCGACACCGGCCGAAGGGATACCACGTCACCCGCGGGCCTGGCAAGGTCGATGTCCATGGCGTGGAAGGATGCCTCGGCGAACAAATCAGGCCGTAGGTGGGAGTAGCGCTCGGTCGTGGTGACGGAACTGTGCCCCATGAGGGTGCGCAGCATTTCGAGGGAACCACCTCCCAGCACGAACAGGGACGCGAACGTGTGCCGGGTGCACTCGTACCAGGTCAGGGAGGGCAGGCCGCACGACTTCAACGCCTCCCGTAGGTGCCCGATCAAGGTGCTGGGTCGCATGAACGTGGGGGCCGTGCCCAGGTCGGGCCTGCCACCACGGTCTGCAACGGTCGGGCGAAAGAGCAACCCTTCGCCGCCCGTCTTGAGTTTCCACGCCGCCAGGATGGGCGCCAGGGAGTTCTGTAGCATGACGATCCGGGGATCGTCGTCCTTGAGCGGAGCGAATCGCCCATCTTGAACCTGGCGCTTCACGTGGATGCGCCGGCCCTCCATGTCGATGTCTTCCCAGGACAAGCCCAGCACTTCGCCGGTTCGCAACCCAGCGAAGGCACCCACGGCAAAGGCCACGCCGATGGACTCGGGCAAGGCCAAGTACACGGAGCGCACGGCCGCCAAGGTTTGCAGGAAGGGCGTGCTCCTCGTGTCGTAGTCGCTGTGCATGAGCCGCCGGGTACTTCGAGGCAACTCCCGCACCGGGTTGGTCGCAACGTGCTTCTGTTCTTTCAGGTCCTCGAACAGAGAAGAGAGCATGCCGACGCAGCGGCAGACGGTCGCGGGTTTCAGTTTCCCCCTGGACAGCCTGTCTTCAATGAACGCGCGTAGCTTGGCCGCATCAACTTCGCGCGGCTTCAATCGGCCGAACGCAGGGGAAAGATGCATCTTCCACCTGCACTTATCGTCGGTGTAGCTGCGGTGGGTTGCCTGCCTGCGAGCGAGCCACGGTGTTACCAGCTCGTTCAAGGTCGGGGTGTCGTCGCGTTCTTGTGGCAAGCCCGCCTCGCCTCGCTCGATATTCCGCATGACCAGGGCTAAGACTTGCTCTGCTGTGTCTTTGTCGGTGTACGACTTCGAGTGTCGGCCGTCGGCGTCCTTCCACCGGATGCGCCAGCGCCCACCCTCGCCGGGTAACAGGGAACCCGTGCCCCACCGTCGCTTTCGCTTACGCGGCATGGCTATTCACTCACCTGTTCAGCGGCCGTTTCGAGCTCTGCCGGCACCTCGTGTTCGTTGGCCAGCAACCACCGCGCGGCCTCCTCGTTGCTCACCCACTCGGCCGACGGCGTCGAGCCCTGCCACTGGCTGGTGTGCTCGAGGTAGTAGCGCCCGCGGCGGGAACGGTAGAGCGTCTGGTGCTCCCACTGCGAGCCGGTGGCCACGCTGATATGGTTGTTCCCGTTCCACCGCGTGTCTTCCTCCCAGTGCTGGGTTGCGTTTTCGGTATCGACTACGCTTGCCCCGTCGCTCATTCGGTATCGTGCCATGGTGTGATCTCCTGTCGTTCATTCGATCCGCCGGCAACCGGCCGGCCCGGTGGGTTCCTGCCCGGTCGCCCGTCGAGGTATCGGCGAGCGAACGCGCAAGACGCGGGAACTACTTCTCTCGGACGGGCTTGATCCTCTCGGCCGCCGCCCGCTCGCGGTCTCTTGCCTTTTGGGCGGCCACTTGGGCGCGGTCCAGCTCGGACACCTTCGTGCGCGTCTCGGTTACCCTGGAGAACGGGTGGCCCCCGTCGCCCTCGCCGTCGAGGCAGTTCGGGCAGTGGTCTTCTAGCAAGGGTTCCCCGCAGAGTCCGCACGGCATCCGTCCCTCCTTCGCGGAGTCGAGTAACGTCTGCGCTTGGGCAAGGCGGTATTTGTCTGCCGGAGTCCTGTCCGGGTATTGTTTCTCTACCTTCGCAAAGGCCGCATCCGTTGGCTTGATCATGGTGTGTTTCCTTCCTGCGTTGTTTGGGCGTTGTGCCCGATAGCGGCCCGAGGTATCGGACGGCTACCGCGCAAGACGCGCGGGCAGGCTACGTCACGGGACTGACACGCTTGCGGCGCCCTCCCGTGCGGGCCGTGGCCCGGCTGGTGTGCGTCGCCTCGGCCAGGGCGGACGCGGCGTGGTGAGGGCCGCCCTTCTTGGCCTGTCCGGCATCACGTGAGGCCGCACTGGTGAGCTTCCCGCCTGACCCGCGCCTCTTGTCTGCGGCCTCGCTCCTGGCCCGGTTCGCCTTCGCGGGCCTGACTCTCTCGGCGAACATCACGAGGGACCGCGCCACCTGGCGGGCTACGCCCCTGGTGAGAAGCGCCGGGCTTGGCGACACGGCCAGCAAGACAAAGCCACGCCGGCCGCCTCGATCGAATTCGCCACCCACCGTCACGCGGCTACGTGGGCTGCGGGACACCAGCGTCAAGCTCACGACTCACCATCCGGCTGGAAGTACCAGGACACCAACACGGCGACCACGGCCAGGGCCAACACCCACGCTTGCGCTTCGTTGCTCATGATTGCACCTCGTCTCGTTCCACCGCCTCGACCAGCTCGGGCGTGCCGGAGTCGAGAACGGCGCGGGCGCGTTTCACGCTGCGCGGACTGACCTTCACTGAGGCTGCGGCTTCATCCTGGGAAGGTGGGCAATTTTGCCCACGTGTCGCGTCACTCTTCTTCTGCCCATCCTTCAGCGTCGCGATCCTTGCCCCAACCATGGCCCGCTGGCTTTCGCTGTGCTCGGCTAGCTCGAGCTCATAGGCGGCGATGCCAAGGTCACCGCGGGCACTGGCGACGCGGATCGAGGTCATGGGGCCACCTGTGGCCAGGGTGCTGGCGGGCCCGTGAGAACGTGATACCCATGACGCCGCAGCGTTGCCGCCACCTTGGCGCGCGGGCCGCGCACAATGCGCAGTTCCCTCTCTTGCGGTTCCCGCTGGCCGTCGGCTCGCGTCTGGTAGCGGACAGTCAGCGACTCGCCAGCCGGCAGTTTCACCCACAAGCCTTCCGCTCGCAGGTCGAAGCCAACGCTGATAGGGTCTAGGTCCAGGTCGAGCACCGCCAGTTCCAACGTCATGGCTGCACCGCCTGGACTTGCGGGCGTGCGTCCTGTGGATGGTTCGCGGCGTGGCGCTGCCCGTACCAGAATCCCAGCACCAGCAGCGCGGCCGCGTAGAAGGCTATCAGCATCGTGCGCCTCATGTTCCCGCCCTCCCCGTGTCGATGCTCGCCAGGTCTTGCTGGAAGCGCGTGACGTGGCGCCCGATAATCGCCAGCGTTTCAACGCCCGTCAGGGCACCCTGGCCCGCTGCCAACAACACCGCCGAGACGTTCCTAGCCAGGGTAGCAAGCAGGTGGGAAATGCGCGCCACCTTCACCCGGGCCACGCCCTCGGAGTCGGGCACCACGACAGTAAAAGGCACCACGACTAGCTTGCGCCGGTGCCGACGTCGCCAGGGCATCATGTTCGCGCCCTCCCATCAATTTCGGCCAGCTTCGCGCGATATTGCCCGACGAAGGCCGCCAAGGCCTGAATCCCCTCCTCGGGCGTGAAGGCTTTGCCGGCCACCATGTCGGACACCTTCTCAGCGGCGCACGCCATGTTGATGTGAGCCACCTGGTACGCCTGCATGTTGGCCAAGGCGCGGTCCGCTGTTTCTGATAACGTGGGCATGTTGCGATCCTTTCCATTCAAGGGTTCGTGACCACGGGGCAGGCCGTTCGCGCGGCGCTGCCCCACTTTCGTTGCGTGACTTGGGGCCAGGTGGCCCGAGGTTGCGCGCGTGGGGCGCGGGCTACTGGCGCGGCTTGCCGGTGCGGGCCTTGGCGTGAGCCGCCAGCCCTTCGTGCAGCAGAATGCGGATCAACTCACCACGGGAAATGGCGGCACGTCCCGGCGGTTGATCTGCGTTCATGGCCTTGGCCTCGACGTCCAACGCGGAGACAAGATCATCCGTCACCTTGAGTGACAAGATGGTGTCTTCTCCGGGTGGTCGTGTTCGGGGCCTTCCCACATCTGCCACCTTCGCCGATTTCTTACTTCTCTGCGAGTTTTCCATGTCGAGCATACTCATACCTTACTAGTGTGTTAGTTACTATGCAAGAACAATCGACCTACACGGCGCGGCGTTTGGCCTTCCCGGTACAAATGGCCCGACTTTGGCCACGCTGCCCCGCTGGCCTTGTCTGTTCTCCGTCGGTGAGCCGGCGGTAGAGCATCGGGGTAGACAGCCGACCGGGGCACGCCATAGAGCGGCGAAATGGGCACGCCGGGGTAGCAGGCCGCCACCTCGGCGCGGGTCAGCCGCCGCGCGCTCGGGCCAAGTGGCAGGGGCTTGTGGTTGCCCCAGAGGCGGTGCTGGTTATCGTCCATCTCCCACCCCTGCGAGCTGGGCTTTGACCACCCTCAAAGTTGCCGACAACACCTTGACGTTTGCCCGCGTGCCGGATGCGCGGGCCTCCCGGTGCCTCTCTGCCACTTGGGCTTCGAGCCCGGCCTTTCGCCCTTCGAGCAACGCGCGCATGGTCGTGACGGGTAGCTGCACCTTCGCCGTCAGGCGGGCGCTCATGGTTTCGCCTCACCAGCGAGGAGCGCCGCAACTGCTGCCGCCACTGCCGCGCCAAATTTCACAGCGTTCGCGGCCTCGATCGTGATGCCCGTATTTCGTTTGTCCGGCCACCACTGACCGCCGCCCCCTCGATGCCACCATCGAATGCAAATCCGCGCAGCATCGACATGTCCGCGCGGGGTAAGCCGCAAAGGCTGAGACGTTACTCGTAATTCTCGCCAATTGCGGACAATTGCCCCGTGCAGTCGATGGTTCCCGGCTGGCCCTTCATCCCGTGGTCCGGGCGGGGGAGTAGGAACGAGGGGCGCTAGATGGGAGTCGTCGCGCATCCCGAAAAATTCCAGTCGCTGTGCTGTGGTTGGGTCGCTCATGGGTCGTCCCTCAGATTCCTGGCAAGCCGCTCCACCACTCAACGCCGACCGGACACGGCACGCCGCCACCCTTCACCACCGCCGCGGCCAACGTGCGAAAGGACGCGCTTGCTTGCGGCGCACTCTTCTGGGTCGCGAGCGACAAGGCAATCAGCAACCGCGCGCTCTCGCTCAACTGCCGCCAGGCATCGACACGCCAACGGAGGGCATCGTTCGCCGCGGTCGCTTGCGCCTGGCGGATCGCGTTCGCGTGCGCGAGCAAGCTATCCTCGCCGCTGCGATCGGGCTCGGGCGGCGGGTCGCCGAGAAAGCCGTCCGCCGATTTGCTGACCAAACGGCTACCGAACATTGGAGCCAGCCTTTCCAGACTGCGCGGGCTTGCGGTGGGTAAGGCCGAAGCAGTAGGCGTCGTACCCGGTGAGGGGCTCCCCGTCGGCATCGAGTGGTTTGTCCTCGGTCGCGGGCGTGCTCTCGGTCGTGCCGCCGGCGCCGCGGGTGAGGTTGGTGCAAAAAGCGTCGTAGCCCGTTGGCTCGTCTTCAGGCCCGTCGGTAATTTGAACGTTCGTTTTCATGGTGTCGGTTCCTTTCGTTTGTTCGTTACTTCGTGGGGTTCGCCTGTGCGGGTTCTTGCCGCGCCGCCGCGCTGTGTGCGTCTTCGATGAAGCGCGAGGCTTCCTCGGCGAGGTTTCGCCCGCCCCGGGCAAGGGCGGCGGAAGGCAAACCGGTGGTTTGTTCAAGCGCTCGTTTGATCGTCTCGGTGCGGGTTGCTTGGTCTTTGCTGTTGTCGGTGCTCATTGTGGGCCTTTCACTGTTCGGTTGATTGCGCGGCGGAATTGCCGGCAATTGGGTTGAGAAATCTTGAGCACCACTGCGGGATGCGCTCACCGCCAGCGGTCTGCGCCGCCAGTCGTTCGCGAACGTCCGCCAGGGCGGCGTCGACGCCTTCGTCAGGAATGCCAGCGGCCTGATACTGTGAGAACAGGGCGGACAGTCGCGCGTCGAGAACGCCGGGCGCGTGCACTAGATGGGCTTCCGCCAGGGCGGCAAGCTGTGGGCACTGTGCGGCCATCCTCCGATCGGCGGCGTCCGGCTGGTGCCACACCGTCGGCTCGCCCATGGGCTCAAAGCCAGGCCGCTGGTGTGCCCAATCTTCGAGCCGACGGAGAACAAGACCGACGGCGAAAAGCAGATCAACCGCTTCCGTCGTGGTGCCGGACTCGGGCAGAGGCTTCGGCATCGACGCCGCCAGCTTGGCCAGTCGCTCACGAATCGACGAGAGCGCCCTCATGGCGTCGCCGTTCCGTCGATAAGTTGGCGGATGGCTTCGGGGGTGGGCTGGCCGTCCGTGACCAGGTAGGTGATGACGGCCGCTTGCCCAGCGCGCTCGATTCGCGGATAGGGGGCATCCGAGTCCGGACCACGAAAGTTTTCGGGCAGCAAGACAATCGTTGAGGGCGGTTCGCTCCGCCCCGCGTGTGCGGTTAGGAGTTCGTCGAGTCGGCTTCTGATACGGCGTAGGTCCATTTAGTGTCCTTTCCCAATGCGTGTTTCCAGCTCGGCCAGGCGGTCAGAAAGTTCTTGCAGCTCGCCAAGCTTCGCGGCGTTGGATACGACGGCGACGCAAGCCGCGATGCGGGCATGATCGGGCTCTGCGGTCTCGGCGAGCCCCACCAGCTCGCGGGCCGCGCGGTTGGCGCCCGCCGCAAGGACGGCACGCGCCAGCGACATGGCTTCGGCTGTGCGCGTTCTGATCTGGGAAGCTACCGCCGGTCTGGCTTTCCAACGCCTCAACGTGCGCGAAGTGACGCCCAACTTGGCCGCGATTTCCTCCATGGAAAACTCGGCACTCGCGGACAAGTCGATAAACCGCATCTCAACACTTGAAAGCCCGTCGGTGTCGTCGTCGGGGGACGGTGCCGCGTCCTGTCCCAAAGTGTCCGATTTCTCGGCCGCTACCGCGCGCAGATCGGGCTTCTCATCACTCATGGCCGGGCACCTCGGTTGAGAGGGGCGATCCACTCAAACAAAAGCTGGCGCTCTTGTGGCGTCGGCACCATGGACACCGCCGGGCGCTGGCCTGCCCAGCACTCCTCGCACCACAACCGGCCCATGGCCCAATGGAACACGTCGGACGCGGCGCCGCAGATGTCGCAGCAATCGCGAGTAGTCGAGTCAGGCATGGGCAACCCTTTCCGCTGGGGGCAAGGTGGCGAGCGCCGCGCACGCATCCAACGTGGCCCGCTCCCACGCGCTCATCGCCACCTGGAATAGCTCCGGCGTGGCGGCGGGCTCCGCCTCGAAGTGGATGGCTTCGGCCTCGGCCGTCTCGCGTAGGTGCTGAACATTCTCGGCCAGCGCCGGGAACCTGGCCTCGAGCTGCGCCGGCAAGGTGTCCAGGTCGACCGTTGGATAGGCCAACCGCAACCACGCTCGGGCCTGCCGCCATGCCGCGTCCACTGTGGCCTGCCGATGGGGCATTCGGGGCAGGTTGGCCGCAGTATGGCCAGCACGGGCCGCGGCGGTGGACGTGCCCACCGTCGGAGAACACGCCGGTAGAGTGTCGGCTTGCGTAGCCGCAATGGGCCTCATGCTGGCGATACCTCACTGCGGCTGTACCCGTGCGAGACGACGTACGTTTGCCCGTTGTTGCTCTCCTTGAACAGGAAGGCTGTCCCGTCGGTGACGTAGTCGTAAAAGACCCAAACACCGTTGCATAGGGTAGTCGGCTCGGTGTGGGTCCCGTACTGGGTCACGTGACTTGCGTAGGCGGCGAACGCGGCCACGAAGTCTTCGAGCTTTTGGTAAGGCTCTGCGGGAAATTCGCTGGCATCTATCAGCCACTCCGCCAGCGGCACAGCTCCGCACCACGAGTAGCTGTCGCGCGGGCTGTCCAGTTCCAACACCTTCAGCTTGGGCTCGTTCATGCGTGGGTTCCTTTCACTTTCGGTGGGCAGTTCAGCGGCGCCGGCCGCAGGCAGGCCCGGCAAAACTTGGCGGCGCTGTAGTCCACGCCGACCAACACCGTCGAGCGCCGGCCGCAATCCGAGCACGTGTCAGCGCTGGCCGCGATTGCCCCGATGGCGGCAGCCCAGCGGGATTCCCATTCCTGCAGGCACGCCAGGAAGGCCGACGAGTCCGCCACGGCGCCCGTCTGGTATTCGAGCGCCGCTGCATCCGATGCCGCCTCGGCAACGTCCACCGCGTGAGCCAGGGCGGGGTGCTCCCTGGCGATGCTGGGCCAGAGATTCCCGATCAAGCTGTCCGGGTACAAAGCGGACAACCGGCCGAACGCTTGCGAGTAGAACGCGCGCACCTCGGCGACGCGGCCAGCACGCAGCAGGCTCACCAGCTCGGCCTTGTGTTCCCTCACCTCGGCCAGTAGCTCCGGCGTCATATTCCCCATCGGCTTGAAGCGGATCCGGTCGCCACAGGGTCGCAGCGTGAGCCCGGCCGCGGTGGCCTGCGCCAGGATGGACAGGGCCGTCATCGGACTTCCCCCTCGCCGTCGCCGCAGTGTGTGTCTTCGGCGGGCTCGAAGGCATCATCCATGCCGGGTGCTGTGGTGGGCTGAATAACCGCAGGAACCGCAATAACCGCAGTAGCAAGGAGAGAAGGGGCAACCTCCACCAACCTAGCCTTACCCTCCCCTGGGATCTCTCTCGCCCTACCTAGATCTGAGAGAGTCTTTAGTACACCAGTGAGTACATCCTTGGATCGTAGTCTCCCAGGACCGTACTTCTGGATCGTGGAAAGAGAGACAGACTTGCAACTATTGCCCTTGCAGTAGGATCTGAGCCATTCTTCAAGGAGAGAGGCATCCACATACTCAGTAGGTAGAGAGAGGGATCCAAGGAACCTTCTTGCCTCAAGGAGATGCCACTCCACCACCCGGATAGCAGCACCCATGGACTCTTCGTCTATTGGTTCTGCTACTGCGGTTTTTGCTGTTATTGCGGTTTTTCGTGACGCGTAGACATCAAAGATGGCCGCCATCCGGGCCGCGTTATCCGCGGCCTTGCTCGCCACATCGCGGATGTCACACAGATCCCCGCCTACCCGCAGCCGGCGCTCGACGGCGTCATGGTAGGCAATCCACGCCACCTCAGCGGCTGGCGAGAGGGGCAGGGCGTCGAGTGTTAGGGCGCCATCGGCATCGATGCGGGGTCTCTGGTTGAGTAGCTCGGCCGTGCGCGCGTTGAACCGCGCAAGGGCTGGCCAGTGCTTCGGAGCATGCTTGAACATGCGTTGTCCCTGAGTTGTCTCGGGACAGCTCCAAAGCACGCGCGCCAGAAAGCCGATGTCGCGCGACAGGCCGCGATCGCTGGACAAAAAATCAAGAAAGACCCTGGGCTGTATCTGGACATTCAGGGTCAGGCGGGCGCTCGACAAGAAGACGGAGCCGTTTTCTTTCCGGCGCAAGACTCGAAGCGGCTTGCCATCCCAGGCGGAATCGTACAGAGAGAGCGTGCGCATGATGGTTTCGGCGGACATCGCGTGCGCGCCAAAAACCATGCCGCCCTCGCTGGCGGCGATTGCAGCCGATGGCCACGCGGACAACTGGCTGATCAATGCCTCGGACGTCGAGTCCTGAATCAGCAACACGGGCACGCGCGGAGCCTTGGGCAGCGCGGCCTGGTGCTCGCGCATCTCCCTGGTGTCCGTGTCGATGGGCTCATGGTTTTTCTTGGCCTTTTCGATCCGGGACGCGATCGCGCGCTTGCACGCTTCCCAGGTAGCCAAGTCCGCAGCGTAGTCCGCCAGGGCCGGCTTTGCGTTTTCGTTGGCCGCGTGCTCAAAGTCATCGATGGGATCCCTAAAATGGCCATCGCAGCTCGTCTTGCGTTCACCAGAAAGACCCAATGCCACCAAGAATAGACTGGTGGGGCTCGGAGGCATCGACGGCCGTTGCACGTCGCACAGTGCCTGCACCGTCACGCTTTGCGCACCCAGTGCCGATTGAGCAACCAGGGCCACGGGCGCTTGCACGAACCCCTGCACCTCCTCGATGGCCTCCCGGGACAGCGACGGGTGCGCGTTGATTGGGTAGGGTTCGGGCGCAAGGTCAGTAACGAGGGGTTGCAGCGACGGCCAGTTGTCCGCCGCTGTTACGCTCTCGGCCGCCATCTCAGTCGTCGCCGTTGCCTGCGCCAGCGCGTTCTCGATGTGCATTTTAATGACATCCAATCCACCGGGGCCAAGTGCCTGTGCCCAGTCGTTGAAATCGGTTCCGCCGGTTTGCTTGGCCGGTCCAAGGTCCGGCGGACAGAAAAGGGCGCCCACTGCCTTCGCAGCCTTCGTTCCGCAGGTGAGTCCGGGATTATTTTCCCGGTGGTGATCGTCGTCAGGACAAACCACAAGCTTCGCGTCTGGAAACTCCGCCCGCAACGCCTCGGCCACCGGCTGCAGGTTCCCGCAGTCGAACGCTACCGCTACCGCGTGCCCGGTCGCCGCGTGGACAGTGGCCCCCGTGGCGTATCCCTCGACAATGCAGATCACGCCGGCGGGCTCGCCAATGAAGAAGAAAGAGCCCTTCTTCTGGCCGCCGGGGAGAAACAGTTTGGTTCCGTCCGTCTCGATGAATTGCAAAGTCAGGATCTGGCTGTGGACATCGCGACCGGGGACAACAAGCGCGCCCGGTGGTATGGTCAGGAAGGTTTCGCCGTCGCGACACGGGAGACGCCACTCGCGCGTGGTCTTGCGCAACCCGTAGCTCTGCACCCCCTTGGCCGTCTGGTAGGGGTGCTCGTCGCAGGGCGCGGAGTCGTCCCAGACGCGCTTGGAGAGTTCGCTCGCCGCCGTCTTGATTCGTTCGTCTTCGGCTTCGCGCTCGCGTCGAGCGGCTTCTATTGCTACCCTCGATGCTTCGCGCTCTGCTGGGCTGAAATCTTCGTCTCGACCAAAGGCCCATTTCCGCACGCCGGACCCGTTGTAGTGGTTTTCCGCCCACGCTGCTGGCCGGTTGTTGAAAAATGCTCGGACGCGCCCGTCTCGATTTGGCTTGTTCTTGCCCTTGGCGCGGCAATAGCAGATCTTGCCCTCCTGAATACCGTTGCACGGTTCCAGATCCAGCTCCGTGCTGAGCCACTGGGTGAGGCTTTCCACCACGTCCGCCTGGGTGAACGTGCTCACGACCGGGCCTCGCGCGCCAGCCTGGCCACGGTTCCGGGGTCCACCGGCTGCAGCGTCGCCGACGGGATGCGGATCGAGGCGCCGATTCTTGTGCTCGACAAACTGCCGTCGGAAATTCTGCGTCTGACTGTGCACTGTGACAGCCCCGCGCGCGCGGCGAATTCGCGCACGGTCAGCATGCTCGGCTCGGCCTGCGCCGGGGTCGCTGCTGCCAGCCGGTCGAGCCGGTCGAGTAGCTTGACCTGGTTCTCAAGGATCGCCGGGAGCAAGCCGAGGAACCGGCCCAAGTCGTCGATGGTCACGACTGCGGCACCTCGGCGGGGCGTTGGGCACGCGCGGCCGCTACGAGTTCAGCGAGCGCCGACGGCGAGGAGGGCAGCGATTCGAGGGCCTGCTCAATGGCGGTCGCCGTTCCAAATCTCACCGGGAGTCCAGCGCATGCACGTTCCAGTGAAGATCGCGAGGCATGCAGGAGAGCCGGCCCGTCTGGGCCAAGCCGCAGCACGAGGGCTCGCAGCCGCGGGCGCTGTGTTGCGGGGAAAACCACGGATTGAGCAAAAGTCATGCAACGAGCATGACCGCGCACGTACCCCGCGAGCGCCCAAAGTTTTGCCCACTTTCGTGGGTACTCGTTGGCCCCTATTTTCCCAGGGTCAAACGGTCAAACGTCTTTTGCGCCGCCCGAATCGACCGCTTTCACGAAGTCGCACATGTGTTGAACGGCCTTCGCGCTCGACACGCCACAGGCCCACGCGGCCAGTTGATAGGCGACTTTGTGCACTGGTTTTCTAATGCCCTTCTTGCCCCTTCCCCAACACGAGCGTATCTCGTCGTACACGTCCCGCGTGGTGCCTTTCGTATTCCTGATAGCACTGTACAGCCAATTGTTGGCGGCGCGGACGTGGCCGGGGCCATTGTCGAGAACGTCTTTCACCAGTTCGTCCGTAGGCCGACGCGGGTATTGCTTCGCAGTCGCCACGATAGAGGGCAGCGCCATTTGCCAGCACTGGATGCAGTCGAGAACCCGGTTAGCCTCACTGCGTTTTCTCCATAGCTTGTCGAGCTCCGGCTGCATGCCTGCGAGACCGCGGGCCACCCTCTTCGCAACCTTGGTCGACTGGCGAAGCATGGCCCCCTGCCACTTTGAAGGGCGGTCCGCATTCGCAGCGGCAAAGCCAAGCCGAACCGCGTTCCACAGTCCTTCGGTGAAACGCAGTGCTTGCAGCAAGGCCGAAAACTCGCCCCTTGCCCGCGCGCGGTTCCACCGGGGGTCACGTTCCACCACTTGCTGGAAGTCGTACATGCGAAGCGTGGCCGCACGGGCCAGGACCACCCCACCTTCGTGCGAGCCGGGAACCTCGACGCCACCCCTCGCCGAAACTTCGCGGCTTCCTGGCGTGGCAGGGTGCTCCACCAAGATGGTGAGGGTCACTCCTTGCGCTGGCGGGGCCTTCGCCGGTTTCGGCGGTGCTAATGCCACCGGCGCCACTTGCGCTCGCTGGCGTTGAGCTGTGTTCGCCTGGCGCGGTTTCTTCGGGGTGCCCTTCGTCACGTTCCTGCCCTTCATGCCCCTCCTCAAAAGACCGCTGGGCGTGGGGTTGCGAAGGGCTGCAACCCCTCCACCGGGGGATCAATCCCAGTGGTGCCCAACGGAAATCAGTTTAGCAGGTCATTGGCTATTCTTTGCCCAAGTTTCCCGAAACCTGCATATTCGGCTTTGCGCGACTGTGCGCACCCACAGTGCCCACACGTAACGGCGCCCCCTTGTTTCGTAGCGGTTTGAGTGCATTTGCTCACAATTGCGCATAATTACCCGACGCCGTGTGAAGGTGACACTCTTCCA
>PMKP01000031.1 GCA_003157775.1 Myxococcales bacterium
GTAGACCGCGTAGCTGTCATCGATGGTCGTGGAGGTTGGCGGGCTCGACCACGGATAGTACCGCTGCTCGCTTCCCCCGGAGGCCGCGTAGTTCCACTCCGCCTCGGTCGGCAGCCGTCCGTCGTCCCACGCGCAGAACGCGAACGCCGTGTACCAGTCCAGGCAATTCTGCGGCTGGCTCTCGTTGCTCCCGGCCGTGTCGGTCCACGTCTGATAGGCCGAATCGCACTTCATCGCGGATATCAGGCTGGCCGTGTCCGCAGGCAGATAGCTGCTCCACGTCGAGTCCCAGCCCGAGCCTGTGATCAGCGGATTGGCGCCCGCACCCGATGCAGGTGGGCTGGCCTGCGTGCCCATGCCCGCGTTCACGAACGCGCGGAACCTGCCCACCGTGATCTCGTACTTGTCCAGGTAGAAGTCAGCCACCGTCGCTGGGAAGCTCTTGTCCGTAAAGTCCACGCCGTCGTAGCCCCGATAGAATGTTCCACCGGAAATCAGCAAGCTCGCGCAGCAGTCCTCGTTTCCCAATGGCCCGCAAATCGCGGCCAGGCCGCGACAGCTTGGCCGCGCTCCGCCTGCTGTCGTAGCTCCGCCGGCACTGCTCGTCCCTCCACTGCTTCCGCTCGTGCCTCCCTCGCTTGCGTCGATGTTGCCCAAAGTCGTGCGTGCGCAAGCAACCCCAGTCGACCATAGCGCCACACTGATCACTAGCCATAGACACTTGCATGTCATACGCACCAGATTACCAGAAAACTGGTCCGAAAGACTGCCCAGGGCTGGCGATAAATATCTCCCCGATACCAGATGGCGCCCGACGCGCAGATTCCGCCATCTTTCATCTAGATTCGATGCGTTGAGATGCATGGTCCTTCACTTATTCCGTCTTCCGAGCATGGCAACTCCTGAGACCGGGGCTGACGCTGACCCACCGGCGCCCATCCCCGATTTCGGGACAGCCACCCCCATAGCTCCCAGGTCACTTTCTAGAAGAACTTCACCGCGACAGGTTTGTCACTTTCATGCGCCGGGCTGCCGTCCCCGAGAATGCCATCGCCCCAACAATAGACGCCGCGATCCGCCACCGAACAGGTGACGGTTCCACTGGCAGACAAGGCCGTCACCCCTAGCACCCCTAAGCTTCCAGATACCGGCGCGGGACAGGCCCTCGAAACAGTGGTGCCATCCCCAAGCTCGCCCTCAAAGTTGAGTCCCCAGCATTCAACAGTCCCGCTCGACAGTAACGCACAGCTGTAGCCTTCCCCAACAACGACTTGCGTCGCCCCGAGAAGTGGCTTGTTTGCGTCGTTTGGGTCGCAGGATGCAATGACTTGCGTCGGATACTTTGGACCATGGTTGCCCATTGTCCCGTTCCCAACCCCTCCGTGCGCGTTTTCCCCATAACACCTCACAGACCCGTCCGGCGGCAACATGATCACGCAGAAGTCATCCTCCTCGGTCGGCCCTATGGCGACGGCAGTAACCCCCGTGAGCGCCTGGGTCTGAGCCGCATCCGCATAGACCGTAGTCGGCACCAAGTGATCCGGTCTAGGATAGCTCGGATCGCCCTCGTTCGGGTATTGTCCAAGTTGCGCCCCCCAACATTCGAGATGAGAGTCATCGCCAACGATTGCACAAGTCGTGTTCCCTCCGGCGGCGATCGCCTTAGCATTTGTCAAGGGCTGCACCGGCGTTGATGAACTGGTTGTAGTGCCATTCCCAAGTTGCCCATCTGCGTTGTTGCCGACGCACAACACTTTACCGTTGGGGGGCATCAGCGCACAAGTATGCCGGTCGCCTCTCGCCACGGCGCTAGCGCCGTGGAACGCAGAAATCTCCGTAGGCCCAATGACGTCTGAGCCTCCGCTGCCTAGCTCACCTGCGTAGTCGTCACCCCAACACCAAACACTCCCATTATCCAGTATCACACAGGCGTACGCCCAACCGGCAGTAATAGAAGCGATCCCACTGGGCAATCCGCTTGCGGGATTCGGCGTGAGTTGCGGATTTGTAGGCGAAGAACCGCCCAATTCGCCAAAACTATTATCCCCCCAACAGGACAGAGTGCTATTGGATCGAACCACGCACGCCCACTGGAAGCCGCCTACTACTACATTCTGGACGGGTACCGGAGTGGTAGAAGCCAGCTGTTCGATGAGGCCATATTTCGGACTGCCCCATCCCGTCGCGAGATCGTAACCCCGTTCGGCGGCGAATTTCGCCTGATTGGTGTCATTGCAAGCATAATTGTCGCAGGTCGTGCCTGTACACGAGTCCAAGCCGTCGACGCCATCATCGGGATCGTTGGCGTCGTCAAGAATATCGGTGAACGACTCGTCGTAGACATTTGAAGTTGTGCCACGTGTGTACCCAATGGCGTATAGCACCGGGTTGGCGGTCCCGATGGGACCGAGGCCATTGTTGTGGCTCTGTTCATTCGCCAGGGCCCAAAACCCCGCCCAAAGCGGTGACGATGCGCTCGTTCCCCCAGTTTGGCCCGGGTCATTGCCGTCGATGGCGACTCCGATATTGGAACCCACGATGGACACATCGGGAACATTTCGGTATCTTAAGGACGCCTGAGCCCCCAGGAGTGGAATTCCTGGCGGCGGTAGCTGGTACCAAGGGATGGGTACAAGGGCGGGCGTCCGGTCGCAGATGTCGGGCGTGTTCCCATCCAAGATGTACGCCCCGCTAAGGGGATTTGGCAGCTCGAAGCCGTAGGTGCCGTTGGACGCGGTGGTCCACAAAAGCGTCTGCCCGACCAGGGTAACGAAGGGACTGCTCGTGCGATCGAAAATCGCGGAAGCCCAATCCCCGGAGGCCTTGAAGAATGCTTGTCCCTGCATTGCAAGTTCCGCAGCTAGAGTGTCGATGACAAGGTTTTGGACGTGATTGTTGGGGTCATAAAGGTTTACGGAGGCACTCAGTTGAAAACAGGGTGGATTTGCCGACGCCATCCCAGCTAGCGGCGAAATCGTGTCCGAACCAACATAGGTGGTGATGTTCGCTTTCGGAGCCATTGCCAGCACCATCTGAATGTCAAGGTTCATCTCCGAACCTTCCGAATCGATCGCGCAGCCACTGCCCGTGGGCGTTCCATTGTTGCCCCCATAGATTTGAACGGGAAGGGAGGCTGGACCGCAACCGGCACCAGATGGACAGGTGAAATCGCAACGAATCAGGTCGCTGGCGCTCTTACCCGCCGCGGCCAAGCTTGGGTAGTCGACACCGCAGACCGCCTCGTAGGTGGTGTCCAGGCTCAAGAAGGTGCACCAATCCTTGCTATTAGGATCGTTCGGGTTTTCTTTGCAGGTAGCCTGGCCGCATAGTGTTCCATTCTTGCAAGCCGGGATGGGGGGCAGGTAGCAGTCCTGATGGGGCGCGGCATAGGCGGCGGTAATTTGAGGCATGTGGTCTGCTCGGCCGGCGAACCCCCAGTACTTCTGCATGAATGCCAGTGAAAAATCACCTACCGAAACTAGCCCAACGCACTGCCCGTCACCGGTCAAAGTTGTCTGGCCAGGGAGACTCGAATCGTAGGCATAGGCGTTTCTGTAGTCATCTCCGAAAAATTCAGGATTGTCCTGTGCGGTCTGCGTGGTCTTGAACGAAGACGGGTACTTGGTGTCACCATTGCCCCAGGTGCCAATGAGCTGAAGAAAACTATTCTTGTTCGCCATTTGAACTAGGTGCCTAGGAACAAACATGTTGTCCAAGTTCCCGATGTAGAGTATCGGCAGTGTTGACCCTGTGGGGGGGTCCAAAGAAGGCTGGCGATCGGGGCCATAGAACTGCGTGCCGTCCGGCCGCGAGTAGTAGTCAAGATGAACGTAGAGGGCCTGCTCAATCGCCTGGGCAGTCCCGCTTACCACCGCTACCAGATTGTTCGCGAAGGTGGTCACGGTGAGTCCGTGCGACGTGGCCCAGTCCTGCACGTTCTGATAATCAATCGGCTGGGCGCCGAATTGGGCTGCGAAGGCGTCCACTCCAAGAAACTGCCGATATTTCTGGCTGTATGGATCGGAAACCTGTTGCGCGAGGTCCTGCAGCTCTTGCCAAGAGGTCGGATTCTGCAGTTGAAGAGTGACAGACAAGTTGATCGGGGTTGATCCCGGAACGGGTCCGACCAGCGGCGCGCCAGTCTGCGCCGGCAGGGTTTGACCAGATAGTTGCTGCCCCCCATGGGTCACTGTGCCTACGCATTGGCCGCTCTGGCACATGTCATTTGTCGTGAGGAAGTCCCCATCGTCGCAGGCGGTGCCGTCTGGCTTGGCAGGATTGGTGCAGACACCTGTGCCCGCAATACAAGTCCCGACCGAATGGCACTGGTCGCTGGCGGTACATTGGACAGGATTGCCGCCTGCGCACGTTCCGCCCTGACAGGAATCCGTCTGGGTACAGGCATTGGCGTCGTCACACGCCATCCCGTTGCTCTTCGGACTCCACGAGGTTTGGTTGGAACCGGGGAGGCACTGCTGGCACTGGTTGGTCGGACTCGTGGCGCCAGCCCCGTAGCACGCCCCGTTAACCAGGCAGTTTCCGGTCGTGACCATGTGAGTGCAGGTGCCGTCACCGTTGCAAGAGTCGGCGGTGCAGGCAAGTCCGTCGTCGCAGCTATACGCCGTTCCGCCGCACGCGCCGGCCGTGCATACGTCGCTCTTCGTGCAGGCGTTGCCGTCGTTGCACGCGGTCCCGTCAGTCTTCGGAGTCCAGCCGGTTGGGCTGGAAATTGGCGCGCACTGCTGGCACTGGTTCACCGGACTAGCGACCCCGGCGGCGTAGCAAATTCCGCCGATGAGACAGTCGCCCGGCGACAACACAAAGCTGCAGGTCCCGTCGCCGTTGCAGCTATCAGCGGTGCAGGCCAGCCCGTCGTTGCAGGTGTACGCCGTCCCCTCGCAGGTGCCCGCCGTGCACTGGTCGTTGCTGGTGCACGCGTTGCCGTCGTTGCACGCGGTCCCGTTGGTCTTCGCGCTCCAGGCCGTCTGGCTGGTCGCCGGCATGCACTGCTGGCACTGGTTGGTCGGGCTCCCGGCCCCGCCAGCGTAGCAAGCGCCACCGACAAGACAGTTGCCCGCCGTCACACTGAACGTGCAGGTCCCGTCGCCGTTGCAGCTGTCGGTCGTGCAGGCCAACCCGTCGTTGCAGGTGTACGCGGTCCCCCCGCACACGCCCGCCGTGCACACGTCGGTCTTGGTGCAAAGATTCGCGTCGTTGCACACAGTTCCGTTCGGCTTCGCCGGATTCGAGCACAAGCCGGTTGCGGTATTGCAAACCCCGACGGCATGGCACTGGTCGAGCGCCGCGCAGACCACCGGCGTGCCCGTCTGGCAGTGCCCTGCCCCGTCGCACTTCTCGGCGCCGTTGCACGCGTTGCTGTCAGCGCAGCTGGTCCCAGCCGGGCTTGACGAGTGCACGCAAACCCCGACCGAGCATGCGTCGATCGTGCACGGATTGCCATCGTCGCACGATTGCAGACAGCCCGATGGCCCGACGCCGCTCTGGTAGGTGATGGTCGAATCCAGATCCATGTACACGTCGCGGGCGACATACGCGCCCACCACGATGGCCCGCTGCCCGCTCAACAGCGTGCCGTTGGGCACCAGCATGACCGCGCGCACGTTCGCGCTGCTGCCGAACACGGCGGCCTTGGGCGAATCGGTCAGCGAACCGCTGTTGCCATTCTTGCCGGAAACTTCGATGCGCAGATCGCCGGCGGTCAAGGTCACGCCAGCCGCAGCCCCGATGAAGGACCGGTCGAGTGCGCCAAAACGTCCCGCTACGCGCAATTGCACCGGTGCCAGGGCCTCGATGCGGGCGTCGTTGCCGAGCTGGAGCGAAGCAAGCTGATAGACGCCGCCATTCAAACGCAGGATTCCGCGATCGCCGACGCTGACCGCGCCGTAGCTGCCGGGGTTGGCCACCTGGGTGCCGCCCAATTTCACCGTCAGGGCCGCCGTTCCCGGCGTCACGGGCGCCATGGGCGGCAAGGCCGGCATGGCGGTCGCCGGGAAGGGATACTGATGCGTGAAGGTGGGATGATTCTGTTGAGTAAGCTGGTTGACCTGGATGTCCCCCACGCGCGCCCGATCCTGCAACAGAATGCGGTTCGCAAGCACGCTGCGAGCCGTGTCGACGTGAGCGTCCGCGGTCATCGTCAACTCGTAAGCACCGCCAAGGAATGGGCCCGTGCCCACCAGGCCTACGCCCACGTCACCGCCCGTCACGCCCACTCGGTCACGCAGGGTCGCGCTGTTCTGTGCGTACACCGCGAAGTCGGTCGTGTGCGGATTCGCATTCAGCGCCGCCTTGGACTCGACCGCGTCCGATCCGTGTCCCGAGCAGCCGACCAGACCTCCTGCAAGCGCAAAGGCGGAAACCGCCGCTTTGGCCGTTGCGCGGCCCCGCCAGTGTGTCGCGGGATGCTGCGAAAGATGCGCTCCAATACTCAGTTTCACGTGTCTCATTGCTTTCCTCCAGATTTAGCGACCGACAAGAACGGTGACTTCAAGAACCACAGGAAGTGTCACCAAAATTGTCCCTTGAACTACTGGGGCAATACCAACACCAGGCGAGGCGGGACCGTATCCCATCCGGCCGGAAAATGGAAAAGGAAAATCGCAACAGCTTGGAAACAGTTGTGCAAACGGCGGCGGAAGAGGTGCTACGAGAGGTGCTACGCGTTGGACGACGAGGCGCCCGGCATATATTCTTTGACGAGCCCTAACCTCGGGTGAACCCGCGGCGGGGCCGCAAAGGTCAGACCGCGGCGCTGTCC
>PMKP01000433.1 GCA_003157775.1 Myxococcales bacterium
TGCCGCCCGACGACGCGCGTGTGTATCGGATGCTTCGCGCTGCCGACACGGTTGGCGTCTTTCAGGTGGAATCCCGTGCGCAAATGGCAACGCTGCCCCGCATGCGCCCTGAACGCTTTTATGATTTGGTGGTCGAGGTGGCCATCATTCGACCTGGCCCGATTGTCGGCAAGATGGTGAACCCGTACTTGGCTCGGCGAAATCACAAGCAAGCCGTCACCTACGCCCACCCTTGCTTAGAGCCGATCCTGCGCCGCACTCTGGGCGTGCCGCTGTTCCAGGAGCAGCTCATTCGCATGGCCATGGCTGCGGCCGGGTTCTCCGGGGGCCAGGCCGAAGAGCTGCGGCGGGCGATGGGTTTCAAGCGTTCGGTCGAGCGCATGCAGGCCATCGAAACTGAGCTTTACGCCGGCATGTCACGCAAGGGAATTGCCCGCAAGGCTCAGGAGGAAATCGTCCAGGGCATCAAGTCGTTCGCGCTCTATGGGTTTCCTGAATCCCATGCTGCTTCGTTCGCGCTCATCGCCTACGCCTCGGCCTATCTCAAGGCCTACTTTCCCGCCGCGTTCACCTGTGCCTTGCTCAACAACCAGCCCATGGGTTTCTATCACCCCGCCACTATTATCAAAGATGCCGCCCGTCATGGCATAACCACGTTGCCCGTGGATGTGACTTGCTCGGCTTGGGCATGCACGCTGGAAAAGCAAACAACGAAGCAAAACGAAAAGCCGAACACGGTACGCCTGGGGCTAAAATTCGTGCGCGGGCTGCGCAGGCGCACGGCCGAGCAGATCGTCGCTGCACGGCCTTTCGCCTCGCTGGCGGAGCTTTGCCGCCGGGTCGAGCTGAACGCAGCAGAACGGATAACCTTGGCTGAAATCGGCGCCTTTGCCCGCTTGGGTGGAAGCCGCCGGCAGGCCATGTGGCAAGTGGCAGCGTTCGGACGATCAGGGGATCTTTACGACCGGCCCGCGGTTGATGCTGGGCCGATAGAAAAACCGACGGCGCCCTGTCCCCTGCCCGAGATGAGTGTCGGGGAAGAGGTGGCCGCAGACTTTCGCCTCACCGGAGTTTCCACCGGTCCACACCCGTTATCCTTCCTCAGGAAGAAACTTGCGGCTCAGCGGATCGTCCCCGCGGCCCAGTTGGCGTGCGTGCCTGACGGTCGCCGTGCGCGTATCGCCGGTCTGGTCATCGTTCGCCAGCGCCCCTTCACCGCGAAAGGCTTGGTCTTCTTCACCCTGGAGGACGAGACCGGCTTTGCCAACGCCTTGGTCACGGCCGCAGATTTTGAGCACCACCGTCGCCTGCTGGTTAGCGCCCAATCGCTCATTCTCGAGGGAATTGTGCAGAACCATGAGGGTGTCGTCTCGCTACGCGCCGATAGCTTCTTCCCCCTGCAAAGCCCAGAAACCCGCGCGGAAATCTCGCACGATTTTCGCTAGACTGTAGTTGAGGACTTCCATGTGTGGCCGGATGACCCTGACACGCCGCGACTGGGACGAGCTTCTCGACCAGCTTACGGAGGCGCTCGCGAATGACGGCGTGGGGCGCATCAGCGCGGACGAGGGAGCGGCGTCGCTGTACCGCCCACGCTACAACGTAGCGCCGGCTCAGCCTCACCCGATTCTGCGCAGCGTGGGTGGGCACGCGAGGTTGGGCTTCGCCCTCTGGGGACTGCTGGCGCGCAGGCGAGGCCAGCCACCCGCCATCAACGCGCGCGCCGAGACCGCACCGTTCAAGCCGGCCTTCCAGGAGGCGTTCGTGAGCAGGCGCTGCGTGGTCCCAGCCGATGGCTTCTTCGAGTGGAAGACCGGCCCGGAAGGGCGTCAGCCTTTGTGGTTCCACCGGCCTGACGGCAAGCTGCTCCTGCTGGCCGGGCTCTTCGACCAAGAGCCGACCACCTCGAACCAGCCGGCACGCACACGTTTCGCTGTGCTGACCACGGCACCCAACCGCCTCTTGGCCACGGTTCACGACCGGATGCCGGCGCTGCTGTCCGCCCCGGACGCCGCGAGCTGGCTGGTGCAACCGGAGCAGAAACTCTTGCACCCAGCGCCTGACGACCTACTGGTGGCAACCCCTGTGTCCCTGCGCGTGAACTCGGTCCGCAACGACGATCCCGAATGTCTGGCTCCGCCGCGAAGTGGGCAGATGCGCCTGTTCTAGCACTACTGTGTTGGACCCGGACCGAGCTGTCGGGTCGCGAGGAGGCCTGGCCGCGCCGAGCGCCGTCGGGACGTCACGGACAGACGATCTCACCTCCGCATGGCGGCGGACAGGCGAAGTGCGCTTCGATGGTTGAGTAGCGGAAGTGCTGGACGCGGTCGCAGTATTCGCCAAAGAAGCTGATACGCCCCATTCCTCCGGCGGGGTCGAAGTCCCAGCCGTCGTCGCGGCTCCGGGGAATCGCCTCTCCGTCCACGTACACGGTGACTAGGGTGCGCGGGGCCGGCTCCGGGCTCAGCTCGAACGAACAGGAAGTTCGCTCCACGCCGCCGAAGATACTCTCGATGGTTCCCAGCAAAGACTCGGGGCTAGCCGCCGAATAGTACCCTGGCCCGGCAAGCGACTGCGGCATCCCGCCAGCCTGGGCCATCTGGTCCAGGCAGTCGGGTGGCCCCTCGGGATTGTCAGCCGGCTCGGCTCCCACCGCCAACACCACGACCTTGATGTTGTCAGTGAACAAAGCATTCACCTGGTCAACCGCATCCTGGCAGGGGTTGGGAAGGCCCCCATCGGCGTCTGCGGGCTGGCTCACCGCGAGCGCACCCAAGAGAGTACAGCTCGGCAGACCGTCGGTGGCCAGCAACACGTAGCGGTCGGCAACCCCATCGTCAAGTCCCGCGTAGTACTCGTGCGCGCGCTGCAATGCCGAAGCCGTCGGTGTATTTCCGGCGAGCAGCACGTTCCCCATGGCTTCCCCTACCGCCGCTCCATTGGCTGCTGCGATCCCAACCGAAGGAGGCCCGGCGCAACACCCCGCGACGGGTTGGCCAGGGCACAGCGCATCTGCCCCAGGGAACTGGGCAAAGCCGAAGCGAATCCACTCCTGGTAGGCATCTACCAGGTTCGAGAGAACGTCGGCCAGAACGCTGAAGCGCGTTCCCGAGCCAAAAGCTATGCCCATGGATTCCGACCCATCGAACACGATCAGGACATCCGCTGTGCTAGCGTTCAGCTTCACCGGATCTCGGTCCACGCACCCCCTCTCCGTTTCGCTGCCCTGGACGTCCGCGGCTGTGACGCCGCGGCGGTCGACCGCGCCATCCTTTGGCAAACTGCCGCCGGCCTGTGTGCAGGCCGCGGCCAGCAAGAGGACGAAAAGCGCAAGACGTACCCGCACTGCGGGAAATACTAGCAGTTTCAAGCCAGCCGCCCAAGAACGAGAGTTACCCGGGAATGATCTCGGGCCATCCGCGGTTTGAAGAGCACATGTCGCAGCACGACTTCAGCCTCAAGTCCCGACCTCCCAGCTACCCCTCGGTAAGGGAACTCGCCCATTTCTTGTTGCAGCCGCGAGCCTGCCCTGTGTACTTGTAAAGCTTCATCATGATTGAGGTGCGAGAGCTAACCAAGTACTTCGGCGGGCGCGCGGCGATTCGCGAGCTCAATTTCGACATTCGTCCGGGCGAGGCCGTCGGCTTTGTCGGGCTCAACGGCGCGGGCAAGACCACCGCGCTCAAGATTTTGGGTTGCGTGCTTCTGCCCAGCTCGGGTCAGGTTCGCGTCGACGGGGTCGAGGTGACGGCTGAGCCGCACGAAGTGCGCCGCAAGATCGGTTTCTTGCCCGATGTGCCGCCGCTCTACGACGAAATGACGGTGGGCGCGTACCTGGCTTTCGCCGCGCGCCTGCGCGGCGTCACCGGTCGTGACACCCCGGTACGCGTGCAGGAGAGCGAGGACAAGCTCGCCTTGCGCGACATGCATGACGAGATCATCGGCACCCTGTCGTACGGATATCGCCAGCGGGTGGGCGTAGCGCAAGCGCTGGTTCACCGCCCTCGCCTGCTGATTCTCGACGAGCCCACCGCCGGCCTGGACCCCGTCCAGATCGTCGAGATGCGCAACCTGATTCGGCGGCTGCGCGGCGAGCACACGGTTCTCATCTCCAGTCACTTCCTTGCCGAGATCAGCCAGACCTGCGATCGGCTGCTGGTCATTCAGGCAGGCGAGATTGTGGCCCAGGGAACCGAGGAAGAGCTTGCGGCTGCCCTGGGCACGGCCGGCGAGATTGAGGTGGCGCTGCGTGGGCCCGCTGCCACGGCACTGGATGTGGCCCGGCAAGTTCCCGGCGTGCTCGATGCCCAGATCGCGCATTCCGCCGCCCATGAAGTCGTGCTCAAGATCCGGGCGCGGGAAGACTGTCGCCCCGAGATTGCGCGCGCTCTGGTATTGGCGGGGCATCAACTTCTCCGCCTGGACCGCGGCGCTTCGCGCCTGGAATCCATCTTCATCGAACTGGCCCAGCGCGAGAGGCTATCATGAAGGCCGCCCTACTTATCGCCCGCCGGGAACTGGGGTCGTACCTACGAACCATGAGTGGGTACATCATCGCGGCCGCTGTGTTGTTGGTGGATGGCATCCTGTGGAACGCCTTCGCCCTGGGGGCCCAACAGGACAAGCACTCGGCTGAGGTGCTGAGCGACTTCTTCTACTTCTCCAGCGGGACGACCATGATCGCAGCGGTGTTTCTCTCTATGCGTCTGGTCGCCGAAGAGCGCCAGACCGGCACCCTGGTCCTGCTTACTTCGTCCCCTGTGCGTGACCGAGAGATCATTTTGGGAAAGTTCTTTTCCGCCTTCGCCTTTTTGGCCATGGTCACCCTGGCTACCGCCTTCATGCCAGCTCTCATCATGGTCAACGGCAAGTTGTCGATTGGTCAGGTGGCTGCCGGGTATCTGGGGCTGTTGCTCCTGGGCAGCGCAGCCTTGGCCATCGGCACGCTGGGATCGGCCCTGGCGCGCTCGCAGGTCTTGGCTGCCATCATCTCGGGTTCCATGCTGGTGGGGCTGATCGTGGTTTGGCTGCTGGCTGCCGTGAGCGAGCGCCCGCTCAACGATGTCTTCTTGGCCCTGGCGCTATGGGGCCGGCATTTCCCGCCGTTTCAGGCCGGCGTGATCAACCTGCGCGACGTGGCCTACTACCTTCTCGTGACCTACTTCGCCCTGTTCGCCGCCACCCGTGTCATGGAGGCGCGACGATGGCAATAAGACCATGGCCATCTCTCGCCTACGCCGCTGGCCTGCTCTTCATCTACGTCGGCGAACGCATCCTTGCCGCTGGGGGAGCGAGCGCGCTTCTGACCGTGATTGGCATGGCCGTCGTGCTGGGAGCGGCGCTCTGGCGCGGGCTCGGCAGCCGCAAGGCTCCCGCGGGGGCTCGCGCCACGGCGCGCATGCTCCTTCTCCTCTACGGGCTCGGCGCCCTCGGCCTTGTCCTGCATTTCGCGGGCGGCGATCTGGGCGCGCATCTCTGGGGCCGTCCCCTGGATTCACGCATGCCCCGCCTGGCCGGCGCCTTGGCCGTGCTGTGGCCGGCGCTCATGCTGGCAGGCACTCTGCCCGTGCTTCTGGTCGAACTCTCCCTGGCCGGAATGGCGCACGCGCCGGTTCCTGACACCCGCCGGGTGCGGGCTGCCATGCTGTCCGGGCTGGGCACCGCCCTGGCCCTCGTGTTCTGCTTTTCCGCTGCGTATGTCGCCGCTGAGCGCAACCTGAAGGTCGATCTGGCCTACTTCCGCAGCACCCGGGCGGGGACCGCGACCAAGAAACTGGTCGCGGCGCTCGACCAGCCGGTGCAGGTGTACCTGTTCTTTCCGCCGGCCAATGATGTCGCCGAGCAGGTGGCAAACTACTTCGCCGATCTGACCCATGAGTCGTCGCAGCTCAGTGTCAGCCGGCTGGATCAGGCGGTCGATCCGGCGCGGGCGCACGAACTGGGCGTGTCGGGCAATGGCGTGATCGTGGTAGCGCGCGACAAACGGCGGGAGCAGATCGCCGTGCCCGTCAAATTGGAAAGCGCCCGCAGCAAGCTGCGCACTCTGGATCAGGAGGTGTACAAACGCCTGGTGATCGTGTCACGCGGCACCCGTGTCGCCTACTTCGTGCAGGGCCACGAAGAGCGCACCTTCGATCCCATCGGAGAAACCGACCGCCGCGCCACTGTGCGCCTGCTGCGCGATCTCTTGTCTGAGCTGGGCTTCCAAGCCAAGGAGTTGGGCCTGGCCCAGGGGTTGGGCCACGAGGTGCCGGCCGACGCTGGCCTGCTGCTCATGCTGGGACCAAAGCGACCGCTCATGCCGCCCGAGACGGATTCGTTGCTGCGCTACTTCGATCGCAAGGGACGCCTGCTAGTGGCCCTCGATCCAGAAAACGGCGATACCGCGGCCGCGCTTCTTGACGGGCTTTCTCTTCGCTTCAATGCCACGACCCTGGCCAACGACCAGATCTATTGGGCACGTACGCGGCAGAAGTCAGACCGCACCGGCATCGCCACGGGCGGCTACTCCAGCCACGCCTCGGTGGCAACCCTCAACCAGTTCGGTTTGCGCCTGCCGCTAGTTCTGTTGGGGGCGGGTTCACTCAGCCGGCCCGACAAACCTGCGCCCGATGCTCCCAGCGTGAGCTTCGTGGTTCACACCGAGGCCAGCACCTGGAACGACCTCGACGGCAACTTCGAATTCGACGGTGGCAAGGAAGCCCGAAAAGCCTACGAGCTGGCCGCCGCCGTAAGCAAAGGGGCCACTCCCGAAGAGGAAGGACGCGCCCTAGTGCTGGCTGATTCGGATGCCCTGGCTGACGAATTGATCGTCAACCGAGCCAACAGCCTGCTGGCGTTCAACCTGGTGCGCTGGCTGTCTGGCGACGAACGCCTGGCAGGCACCATCAACAACGAGGAGGACGTGCCGGTTCGCCATACCCGAAAACAAGATGTGGCCTGGTTTTACGCCAGCGTGTTCGCCGTGCCAGCCCTGGTTCTGGGTATCGGCTTCACCGTACGGCGACGCGTTTCGCGACGGCGAGCGGCACCCACTCGGCCGTCCGCGCCACCCTCGGAGGGCTCGTCGTGACCGGCAAAGGAGTAGCGCTGCAAGGCGGACTGGCCTGGTTGGGCCTGGCGGCGGCGTACCTGACCTGGCAGCGTCAGCCCGAGCTGCAGGCGGGCGAGGTGTTCATTCTCGACATCACCAAGAACGAGCTAGAGAAGATCCGTTTCGACGATGAGGATGCCAAGACCTGGACCGAGCTACAGCTTGGCAGCGACGGGAACGGCAGCTTCGTTGCACTTCATCTCTCGGCTCGCGCAGCGCCGGAAGCAAAGAAGACAGGGCCTGCGCCGACACCGGGCAAGCCCACTCCGGAGCGTGTCGTACGTGGCAGCGACGCGGCCACGACACTCTACCAGCGCTTTGCCCCCCTGCACGCCACCCGTGCGCTCGGTGTGCTGGACGCGGCCAAGTGCAAGGACCTGGGCCTTGCTGCCCCGAAGAAGCACATCACTGTGGTGACCCGTTCCGGCCGACGTGTCTTTGACCTCGCGCCCGCACCCTTGGGTGGAACTGATCCCTACCTACGTGACCAGACTGACGGTCGGGTGTTCGTGGTCGCGCGATCCATCCTCAGCGATTTCCAGGCTGCGGCCACCAGTCTGGTCGAGCGACATCTGCATGGCTTCCGACTGGAAGATGCCGATCGCGTGTCGGTGGCGGCTGGCTCAGCCAAGAAAGAGTATCGCGTGGCCCGCGCCGCCGACGGGCGGGGCGTGGAGATTGCCTCGACCGGAGCGCCTGACAAACCCGACCCGGCTGCTCGCACCTGGCACGAGCGCGCCTTTGGCCTGTGGCCGAGCGAATCTCTGGGCAAGGGCGAGATGCCCGCAGAAGGCGAGCCTCAAGCAAGGCTGCGGCTGGATTACTTCGCGCGTGGCCGCAGCCTAGGCTGGCTGGTCCTCGCCGAAGCACCCTCCACGCCGGTGGAGAGTGTGTCGAGCACAATTCCAGCACCCAAAAAGACTTTCTACGCGCGAAGCGAATCCACCCTGGGCTGGGTGAAGCTCTCCGGCGACACCGACTCGCTGGTCACCGAGGGCGTGAAACTGGCGGGCGGCAAGCCTTGATCCCGGTCAACTCCTCGTCGGCCGGGAATTGAAGTTAGCTATTTCACACAGAGCGCACTGAGGCTACAGAACCGTATGAGAAACGGAAGGGTTGGATCCCGCGCAGTCCAGATTTCTTTTTCCCATTCCGATCTCTGTGTCCCCTGTGCCCTCTGTGTGGAATAGGTAACCAGTACCGCAATGGATCGTACTCCGCAAAATCCTGGCTAGAACGCCGACTGGATCCAGCCGCCGCCCAGCAGGCGATCACCTTGGTAGCACACAGCGGCCTGGCCAGGCGTCACGGCCATGACCGGCTCGGCGAACTCGACTTCGAAAGCGGCGGCGCCAGTCACCCGCACGCGAGCCGGACTGCCGACGTGATTGTAGCGGACCTGAACCGTAGCCTCGAATTCTGCCGGCAGGTCGCAATGCCAGTTGGCCCGCGTCGCCTGCAAGTGGCGGTGCAGGATCTCGCTGCGCGGGCCCACCGTGATGGTGGCCGCGGCCGGATCCAGGTGTGTGACATAGAGAGGAGTCTTGTTGGCGACGCCCAATCCTTTGCGCTGGCCGATGGTGAAGGCAGCGATGCCGCGATGTCGGCCAAGGGTTCTGCCGCCAGAATCAACAATGGGGCCGGGCTGCAGAGCCTCGGGGCAGCGCCGGCCCAGATAGGCGACGTAGTCGTTGTCCGGGACGAAACAGATCTCCTGGCTGTCAGGCTTGTCGTGCACCGGCAGTCCCAGGACACGCGCCTTGTCGCGCACGTCTCGCTTGTCGGGCATGTCGCCCAGGGGGAACAGAATGCGTCCCAGCAGCCCCCGCGCAATTCCAAATAGCACGTAGGACTGGTCCTTGTGCCGCGGCGATTTGCGAAAGATCGCCGGCCCCCCGCTGGCCGGCACGATGCGCGCATAGTGGCCGGTGGCCACCCAGGGGATCCCCAACGAGTCTGCGTGACGAATCAGCCGCCCGAACTTGATCTGGGAATTGCAGGGAATGCAGGGATTGGGCGTGCGGCCGTGCCGGTATTCGTCGATGAAATACTCGATGATCGGTTGGAACGCTTCGGCGAAATTCAGCAGGTAGAGTTCGATGCCCAGCTTGTGCGCCACCGCGCGCGCGTCGGCCGCGTCCTTCTGCGAGCAGCATCCGCGCGAGTCGCTATCCGGATCGCCGGCCGTGCCCAGGCACATGAACACGCCGGTGACCTCGAAGCCCGCGTCGCGCAGCAGCCCGGCCGTCACCGAGGAATCGACCCCGCCGCTCATGGCCACGAGCACCCGTTCCTCGTTGCCGGTCGCCTTGCTCACCATTGGGCTAGCTTTTTCACCACAGTCTC
>PMKP01000092.1 GCA_003157775.1 Myxococcales bacterium
ATCAGCTACAAGCTGGTCGAACGGTTGGGCAAGGCGGAGGCTGTCGGTCCCATCTTGCAAGGCATGGCCAAGCCGTCATCCGATCTCTCGCGCGGCTGCAAAGCCGCCGATGTGCTCAACGTGATCGCCATCAACGTCGTGCGGGTTCAGTACGCGCAGAAATCGTAGTTCTTGGAGTGCAAGTCATGAAGGTACTGGTCATCAATTGCGGCAGCTCGTCGCTGAAGTTCAAGCTGTACGATCTCCCGGCGGACGATACCGCCACGCTGATGGCCGAAGGCCTGGTCGAGGAAATCGGGCGCGAGAAATCCAAGTTCAGCTATCGCGACAGCCGCTCGCCCGAAAAGATCGTGGGCGACGTGGTGGCCAAGGATCACACCCAGGCGGTGGCAGCCATGAAAGACATGCTGCTGGATGCCGAGCACGGTCTATTCAAAGAGAGAATCGAGGTGGAAGCCTGCGGGCACCGGGTCGTGCACGGACGCGAGTTGTTCTCCAACTCGGCCCTGGTCACCCCGGCGGTGCGTGCGGCCATCGAAGAGTGCATCGGCATTGCACCCTTGCACAACCCACCCAACCTGGCTGGCATCGCGGCCTGCGAGAAGATCTTCCCCGGTCTGCCCCAGGTCGCGGTCTTTGACACCGCCTTCCACCAGACCATGCCGCCGCATGTGTACACCTACGGCTTGCCCAAGGATCAGCTCGAGCGCAACCACGTGCGCAAGTACGGCTTCCACGGCACCTCGCACGAGTACGTGGCTCGCCGCTGTGCCGAACTGATGAAGAAAGACTTCACCCAGATCAAGATCATCACCTGCCACCTGGGCAACGGGTCCAGCATCACCGCGGTCAAGCACGGCCAGTCCTACGACACGTCGATGGGGCTGACGCCGCTCGAAGGCCTGCTGATGGGCTCGCGCACCGGCGACATGGACCCCGCCGCGGTCCTCTACATCATGGACAAGGACAAGCTCTCCCCGCAGGAGATGAATACGCTGCTCAACAGCAAGAGCGGCGTCAGGGGCGTGTCGGGCGTCAGCAATGACATGCGCCAGGTGATCGCCAAGGCCAAAGAAGGCGACGCACGCGCCCAGCTCGCGCTCGACATGTTCGACTACCGCCTGATCAAGTACATCGGGGCGTACGTGGCGGCTATGAGCGGTTGCGATGCCATCGTGTTTACCGGCGGCATCGGCGAGAACGATGTCGCCATGCGGGCGCGTGTGCTGGCCCCGCTGCAGTTCATCGGCGTCGACATCGATCCCGGGCGCAATAGCTCGACTGCCAACGAGAAGGTCATCACGCGTGACGGCTCACGCATTTGCGTGTGGGTGGTTCCCACCAACGAGGAGCTGATGATCGCCCGCAAGACCAAGGCCATCGTCGAACAAGGGCGTGGCCTGGTTCGATAGCCGGCCCCCGACTCCGAATCCTTCACAGGAAGCGCGCGCTGCCGATCGTTACGGCTGCTTGTATGCGGCCGGCCAACCAAACCTTGGCGGCGTCAACAGCCTGTTCAAGTGGCTGGCCCCGAGCCAGCCCCACCGCAACGGCCGTGGCGAGCGCACAGCCGGTCCCGCGTGGGCTCCTGCCCGGTAGCCGCGTTCCCTCGAATAGCCGTTCGCCTGCTGCGGAACGAAGCACATCGGTCGCTGCCCTGGGCAGGTGACCTCCCTTCACCAGAACGGCTGCCGGACCCCACCCGGCCAGCGTCTGCGCAGCTTGGCGTGCATGGTCAAGAGTCTCCACAGCCAGGCCGGTGAGCCATGCGGCCTCCACCAGATTGGGGGTAACCAGGGTGGCCCGGCGCACAAGCGGGAGCAGATCAGCGGGCGCACCCTCGAAGAGAGCGCCGCCGGCCGACGCGGCCAGGACCGGGTCAAATACCACTGGTCCTTGCCAGGCCTCCAGGCCTGAGACGATGGCGGCGGCAATTCCGCCCATTGCCACCATGCCGACCTTTACCGCGGTCTGGCGGAGTGGGCACGCCGCTAGCGCATGCTCAAGGGTTGCTCGTACCATCTCTGGGGATCGCGGCTCGACCCCTTTGACGCCGCTTTCGTCCTGGCGTGTCCAAGCCGTGCCCACGAGTATGGCCCGGGCCCCCAACGCCTCCGCTGTAAGGAGATCCCGTACCAGGCCTGCACCGCCAGTTGGGTCCAAGCCGCCAACGGCCACCACGAATGGCTTCTCGCAATGCGCAGCGCCGTACTCGGCTGCGCATGGCCGGTTGTCCCCGTTGCGAAATAGAGACTCTTGCATTTTTTCGGCAGATCCCTTCTAGTCTGCCAACGTTAGAAAAGGGGTGGAATCTGGGCGCCGAGGTGGGCAAAGGGGCGGACGCAACACATTCTGGGGTACAATCGTATTAACCAACNNCGTCAAGCGCATCCTGCCCCACCTATCGGATGACCCTGTCTTCACCAAGATGTTCATCGACGAGGCCAAGCTGGCTGCGCGACTCACTCACCCCAACATCGTCCAGGTGTTCGAGCTGGGGTCGGTGGACAACGAGTACTTCATGTCCATGGAGTATGTGCGTGGCCGCGATCTGGCAGAGACGATGCGCACGCAGTGGGCGCGCGTCGGTCCGCCGCGTCCCGAGATGGTGGCCTACGTCGGCCGCGAGATGTGTCGGGCATTGGCCTACGCCCACGACTTCACTGCCGAAGACGGAACCAGGCTGGGCATGATCCACCGGGATATCTCGCCCTCCAACGTCATGCTCTCCAACGATGGGGCGGTGAAGATCTTGGACTTCGGCATCGCCAAGGCCCTGGGCGGGGACAAGGACGAAAGCACCAAGACCGGAACCCTCAAGGGCAAGTTCGCCTACATGGCGCCCGAGCAAACCGTGAGCAATGAGGTCGATCGTCGCATCGACATCTTCGCCACCGGCATCGTGCTGCACGAGATCCTGACTGGTCGCCGGCTGTTCAAGGGCGAGAATGATCTTCAGACTATCGAGAGGGTCCGTCAGTGTGATGTGCCGCCGCCGTCGCTGCACAACCCGCTGTGTCCGCCGGAGATGGACAACATCGTGTTGAAGGCGCTGGCCAAGAATCCGCTCGATCGTTATCAGTCCGCCTCTGAGATGGCCGATGCGCTCGACGACATAGTACATGCCGCTCGCTTTCAGCCGACCCAATTGGCTCAGCTGATGAGAAGTCTGTTCCCCACCGACACCGGCATGGACCCGCGCTTGACGACAAGCCAGCGCAACCAGCCCATCACCGGTTCGGTGAGCCCTTCACGTTCCACCACGGGCGCAGCGCGACGGGCGATCCCAGGGTCACATTCCAGCCCAGGTCGCGCGAGCTCGTCCACGGTGCCGCCGGTGCCGGCGGCACCGACCGGTTCGCTGTCTCGGATGGCAGGACTGACGCCGGTGGTCCCTCCGCCCATCCCGGACATCGACCTGCGGCGCAAGCCCTTGCTGGCGCGCAAGACCACGTGGGCGGCGGTTGCCGTGGCCTTGCTGGTGGTGGGGGCGTTCTGGGCTGGGTCGCGTGGGTTGCAGCGTCAGCCACCCGTGCCGGCGCCCTCGGCTATCCCGCCCGTGCCTCCGTCGGTTCCCAAGCCTGAGTTTCTCGACCTGGCGATTCAGTCGAATCCGTCGGGGGCAGAGGTTTTCGTCGCGGGCGAGAATGAAGCTCTTGGCAAGACGCCTTTTCGCAAGAGATTCGAGTATCGCGAGGACAAGTCGACGTTCCTGGTGTTCCGTTTGCCAGGGTATAGCGAGCTAACCCACGAGGTGCGGCCTGACTGGTCCGGTCTAGTGGTTCTCGATCCGATCCCAGGTCAGCCATCCCCTGAAGTCAAGCCTCCCACCCTTGCCAAGGGAGCCAAGGGCGGATCCCCATCCCGACCGGGTCATCGCAAGAACCGCCAAACTAGCAAGGACATCGACCCATTCGGTGGGGGCGGCAAAGACCACGCCGGCCGCACCGCGGGGCGGGCTGAGAACCCGTTCTGACCTGTCCTTTCCCGACTGTGCTCGCCCCTTCCATGTTTTCCGGCCGTCGGATCGCCGTGGTGGTGCCCGCCTTCAACGAGGCCGCGAAGATCGCGCGCACGGTGCGCTCTATTCCTGGGTTCGTGGATCACGTGATCGTGGTCGACGACACCAGCACGGACGGTACGGCGCGCATCGCCCGGCGCAGCCAGAGACGCGGCCTGGAAGTGCTCAGCCACAAGCGTAATCGCGGCGTGGGTGCGGCCATCGCGACCGGCTATGCGCGGGCGCGCGCTCTGGGCGCGGACGTGACCGCGGTGATGGCAGGAGACTCGCAGATGGATCCTGCGGACCTGGCCGCGCTGGTGGGCGCGGTGGTTTCCGGCCGGGCGGACTACGCCAAAGGCAACCGATTTGCATGGCCGGGTGTGTGCCGGGTAATGCCGCTGCCCCGCCTAGTAGGCAACTTCGTGCTCTCGCACCTAACCCGGCTGGCTTCGGGCTACATGCACCTCTTCGACTCGCAATGTGGCTATACCGCGGCCAACCGACGGGCGCTCAACGCCATTGCCGCCGGCCCGGTGTTCCCCCGCTACGGCTATCCCAACGATCTACTGGTCCGCCTGGCTGCGGTGGGGGCGCGCGCGGTCGACGTGCCGGTGCGGCCGGTCTATGGGCCCGCCTGGCGTTCAGGCATCCGCATCTCGCGTGTGCTGGGGCCGCTTAGCCTGCTGCTCATACGCGCACTCTGCGCGCGTCTGGGCCGCGGCCTTGCACGCCGCCTGTGGCGGTCCCAGCCTTTAGCTGAGCTGCCTCCGACGTGATCGGCGTCCTTTGCACTTCTTACCCGCGCGGTCCTGACGACCATGCGGGCTCGTTTGTGCGTACGCGCGTGCGTGCGCTCGCCGCTGCTGGACAAGCGGTGGAGGTCATTGCAGCCGGCGCGGGGAGCGCGGGGATTGAGGACAACGTGCGCGTGTTTCGGGTTCCTGCGGCGGGGGCTGCAGAGATCTTCTACGCCGGCGGTGCACCTGAGGCTCTCGAGAGCGGCGAGTTCGGATGGCGCGCGCGTGCGTGGCTGGAAGCCGCGCACTTCACCGCACGCATGACAGCTCTGGCCGCACAACGCGCTGCCGGGTGGAGCGAGGTGGAAAGCCACTGGCTTGCACCCTCGGCCTTGGCGGCCTGCACGGCGGCGCCCCATCTCCGCCATCGCGCGCACGCCCACGGTGGCGACGTGTTCTTGCTCGCGCATTTTCCCGGCGGCGCAAGCCTGGCCCGTCTCCTCTGTCGCCGCGGCACTGAGCTGGTGTTCGCCAGTGCGGATCTGCGTGAGCGCTTTGCGCGTCTGTGTCGCGACACCCCGGAGGCGCTCGGGGCACGCAGCTTCGTGCAGCCGGCCCCATGTGATGCGTTGCTGTTTCGGCCGCGGCCTGCCGGTGAGCGCCACAGCCTGCGCAGCCGTCTCGGGCTAGCAAGGTTCACCGTGCTCGCAGCCGGCCGGCTCGTACCCATCAAAGGGTTCGACGTGTTGGTGCATGCGGTGGGGCATCTGTCGTCGTGGGTACGGCCAACCCTGGTGATTGCAGGCACAGGTCCCGAGGAGCCCAGGCTGCGGAGACTGGCTGCCGCGTGCGCGGTGGATCTTCGCCTTCCGGGTTTGCTTGGCCACACAACGCTGGCCGACTGGATCACCGCTGCTGACCTCTTTGTTCATCCATGCCGGTCACTACCAAACGGCCGTAGCGAAGGTGCGCCGGTCGTGGTCAGAGAGGCGCTGGCCGCTGGATTGCCGGTGGTCGCGTCAGCGGCGGGTGGCTTGCCAGAGCTGGCCGGCCACCCGCGCTTCGCGCTGGTCGCGCCCGAGAATCCATCTGCGCTGGCCGCCAAGATCGCGTTGGCCATGGCGTAGCGCGATGGACTATCGCAGCGGGATGCGCCAGAACAAACCGCGGCTCGGCAGACGTTGGTGTCAGTTAGGTACACGGAATTCACTGGTGGGCGCCCCTAACAATCCGACTGATGAATCAACCGCAGCAGTTGAAGACACGGATCGGCGCTTGCCGCGTCACCTGGTCTGACTTCTGCCCATGTTCCTACGGCGCCCAGGCGCGGAGGTGAGAAAAATGGAGACCACCCTGAAATCAGCTCCGGTTTGGATTGTCCAGGAGGGCCCGGGAGTCCCCAACGTCACTGAATTGGGAAACTCGACCGGCGCCTCCTTGCGGGGAACCCCGAGCCCCGTCACGCGAGTTACCCCCGGCGCAGGGCCCAGAGAATATCGGATTCCCAACTTGGCACGTGCCTGCCAGGTCTTGCGCCTTTTCGCGTCATCAGGCGATTATCTCTCGTCATCTTCGGTTGCGCGCCAGCTCAAGATGCCGCGCACGACCGTGTTGCGAATCCTGCACACGCTTGCGGCCGAAAAGTTCCTGCAGCGGCGCGGGTTCGATTTCACGGCAAGCCTTGAGCTGCGCACAGGGCTGCGTTCGATTGCAGACACTGCCCTGTGCGCTGCGGCGGTGCCGGTGCTGAACGAGATCTCGCAGCTCACGGGAGAGACTGCGTGTCTCGCGCTGCTGGCCGGAGACAAGGTCGCCGTGGTCGAGACCTGTGACATCCCCTACGCCTCGCGCGCGGGCAGTGGGTTTGGCGCGTCGATGGATTTGCATTGCAGTGCCTTCGGAAAGGTGTTTCTGGCTATGGGGCCGCGGGCCCATCTGGGGACGGTGCTGGCCGGGGCACCGCTGCAGGCACGAACCCCGCGGACCCTCACCACGGCCGAGGCGCTGGCGGCCGAGTGCAGCCGGATCGCCCGGCAGGGTTATGCCCTGGACAATGAGGAGTACGATGAGGGTGTGCGCTGCCTAGCCGCGCCAGTCTGGGGTAGCGGTGGTGTGCTGGCGGCTGCCATAGGCGTGTCAGCCTCAGCCGCCACTTTCACTGAGCAGAGAGCCGCCGACGTCGCGCCGCTGGTACTGCAGGCGGCGAAGAAGCTCACAGCAACGGTGGCGCAGCGGACAAGTAGCTAGGGCTTGTCGGGAGATTCCGGGCCGCTCGAATGGCCGGGCTGCGGATCGTGGGTCGCATGTGCGAGTTGCGGCACGCGGGAGGTAGAGAGCGGGAGAGGGCGAGGAGCGATCGGTACCTCGTCGCGCGTCCCGATGGTGGGCCTCGGCGACAATCCCTGCTAGAGTACCTCAGCGGATGTCAATTCTTGCTGCAATCCTGGGGCTGGCACTGATCATCGTGTTGCACGAGGCGGGTCATTTCATGGTCGCGCGCCTCTGCGGGATGCGGGTCGAGAGATTCTCGATTGGCTTTGGAAAGGCCCTCGCGTCATTCAAGCGCGGCGACACGACCTACCAGATCGCGCCTATCCCGCTTGGGGGCTTCGTGCAAATCACCGGGCTGAACCCCCATGAGGAGTTCGACCGAAACGATCCCTACGTGTATCCCAACCGGCCACGCTGGATGCGGCTCTTGGTCTTGCTGGCAGGGCCGGCAGCCAACTACCTGACTGCGTTCTTGATCGCCCTGATCGTCATGATTGGATATGGCCAGCCCACAGGAACCACCACTATCGATGAAGTGCTTCCAGGCACCGCGGCTCAGGCAGCGGGGCTTCGCGCCGGCGACGCCCTGGCCGAGATAAACGGCAAGTCTGTGTCTGAGTCGTCAGCAGTCACCAAGATCGTTCGTGGCTCCGAAGGCGCGCCCGTGACGGTGAAGGTGATGCGAGGAGGCAGCCCGGTGACAGTGACGGTGACTCCTCGCAAAGATCCCGCCAGCAGCGTTTACATGATCGGGGTCAAGTTCGGCGTGGTGCGTGCGCGTGGGCCGGTGCTCTTGGCAGTCAAGGAATCGGCCCTGCTCCCGGTGGCGGTGGCCACCGGCATCCTGACCAACCTGTGGGATCTCATCTCCGGCCGAGTGAAAGGCGGACTGACTGGACCAGTCGGGATCGCGCGTGAGATGGCCAGCGCTGCCCGGCAAGGCGCCACCAGGTTCCTCGAAATTGTCCTACTCATCTCGGTTGCACTGGCGGTATTCAATTTGCTCCCGATTCCAGGGCTCGACGGAGGCAGGGCGGTCTTCTTGGGCGTGGGCGCTGTTCGCAGGCGTGACGTCAACCCCATCCTCGAGGCCAAGATCCACATGGTCGGCATCATGCTGCTCATGGGCCTTCTGGTCGTGGTCACCTTCGGTGATCTGAAGCCCCTGGTTCTCAAGCTGTTCGGCTAGTCGCCGAGAGCTTTCGATGCGCCGGCGCCAGACGCGCATTCACCGTGGCCTCGTCGGCGACCGGGCGCTGGTGGGTTCGGGCTATCTGTCCAGGGCGAAATTGCGGCAGGAGTATGAGGCCGAGATTGCGCCGCGGACAGAGGCGGCGCTCCGCCGAATCTTGGGACAGGTTGGTTTTCAGCAGGGTCCGCCTCGGCGCGTGCTTGATCTGGGCGCCGGCACAGGAGCGGCAGGACGGGCGATTCGCGGTTGTTTCGGCGAGGATGTCGAGTTGGTCGCGGTGGACAAAGTGCCCGGTCCCGGGATTCTAGTTTCCGATGTGCTTCACGGCGTGCGTCCCGCGGGCGTGAGCGGCCGTTTTGATCTTGTCGTGTCCGCCCATCTGCTGAACGAGCTCAGCGCGAGCTTGGACCTCGATGGGCGGGCGCGACTGGTGGCAGGTTGGTGCCACGATTTGCTGGAACCGGACGGGACGTGCATCGTGATCGAACCGGCGCTGCGCGACACCTCGCGGTCGCTTCTCAGCGTACGCGATCGACTGCTTGCTGCCGGGCTGGGTGTCGTCGCGCCATGCTTCTGCCAGGCGGCCTGCCCAGCGCTCCAGCGCGAGCACGACTGGTGCCATGACAGCGCCGAGGTGCTGGTGGCCGGCCGCTCGCGGGTGGACTTCAGCTACCTGGTTTTGCGCCGGGCCGCTGCGGCGGCAGTCGACACCGGCCGGTATCGCGTAGTGAGCGACCCCATCAAGGACAAGGGGCGTCTTCGCCTTTTCGTTTGCGGCGCCATGGGCCGCTTTGCACTCATGCGCCTGGATCGCGATCGCTCAGACGCAAACCAGGCCCTGGACTGCGCACGCCGGGGCGACATCGTCGTCCTGCCCAACGCGCCGGTGCAAGACAACGGTATTCGGGTCGTCGCCGATACCACCGTCGGGATTGGTTAGCTTTTTCACCACAGTCTCGCCTCCGGGCCAGCGGCCCGGGGGCGAGACTGTGGTGAAAAAGCTAGCTTCGCTACGTTCCGGACGCGTAGTCGTCCTGGTACTTCACCTGCTCGGGAGTGAGCTTGTCGATGCGGATGCCCTGGGTTTCGAGTTTGATGGCCGCCAGTTCCTGATCCTGTTCGGGCGAAAGCTCGTACACTGCCGGCTTCATGGCCTTGCCGTCGCGGGCCAGCTTGCACAGGGCCAAGTACTGGTTGGCAAATGACATGTCCATGACTTCGGAGGGGTGTCCCTCGGCAGCGGCCAGGTTGACCAATCTTCCCTGGGCCAGGACGTAGATGCGGTTGCCGTTCTTCAGCGCGTACTCCTCGTTGGCGAACCGGATTTCACGCTTGGCCTTGGCGCGCGCCTCCAGCTCGACCAGGTTGATCTCGCAGTCGTAGTGGCCGGTGTTGCACACCAGCGCACCATCCTTCATCACGTCGAAGTGGCGGCCCACGATGACGTCCTTCATTCCCGTCGCGGTGATGAAGATGTCGCCCAGCTTGGCCGCCTCGTCCATGGGCATGACCCGGAATCCGTCCAGGATGGCCTTGAGCGCAGCCGTGGGCTTGATCTCGGTG
>PMKP01000348.1 GCA_003157775.1 Myxococcales bacterium
GACAACATCTCGTGGCACTACCCATTCCCAGGCGCCAACACCACGCCCTGGCAGATGGAGGGCACCATCAATGCCCTGCGTGCCGCCGGGTACGCCGACATCACCTGCGTGCAAAACAAGACGGTGGTGACAAACGCCTTCAAGGGCGAGGACCTCAATCACTACGTGCCGCTTTTCCGCAAGTACGGCGTTCCGGTCCTCTACAACTTCAAGGAAAGCGACATGCGCTGGGTCGAGTACCAGCCCAAGGCACGCATGCATGTCTTGCCGCGCATCTTCCCCGACGGGATTCGCATCCCCGACTACTTCCTGGGCAAGAACATCGTCCATTTGCCCACGGTCAAGTGCCACATCTACACCACGACCACCGGCNNGGCGCGATGAAGAACGCCTTTGGCGGCCTGCTGGCCACCCACCGGCACTACACCCACAGTTGGATTCACCGCACCCTGGTGGATCTGTTGGCTATCCAGAAGGAGATTCATACCGGCATCTTCGCAGTCATGGATTGCACCACCGCCGGCAACGGCCCTGGGCCGCGCACCATGATCCCCGTGATCAAGGATTACATGCTGGCGAGCGCAGATCAGGTCGCTATCGATGCGGTGTCTGCCAAGATGATGGGCTTCGACCCCATGTCGATTGAATACATCAGCGTGGCACACCAAGATGGATTAGGCGTGGGCGACCCGCGCGACATTGAGATCGTCGGCGACGACATCTCAGCCGAGAGCTGGGGTTTCAAGGTGGGCGATAACCTGGCCAGCATGGCGGGTGACTTCATTTGGTTCGGGCCGCTCAAGGCCATCCAGAAGCTGTTCTTCCACACCCCCCTGGTCAACGTATTCGTGGCCGCCAGCGAGGCCTACCACGACTACTACCGCTGGCCGGTCAAGGACAAGAAGACGTTCGAGAACTGGAAGCGCGACACGTCCTGGGGCCGGCTGTTCCAACAGTACGAGAACGTGTGAGTTAGCTTTCTTCACCACAGTCTCGCCNNGGCGAGACTGTGGTGGAAGAGCTAACTACCTCCGCCGCCAGGCCACGCCTTCCACGTCGCCGTCGTAGGGCGAACTGGCGTCGACACGCATAGGCGGAGCGGGCGCCAATCGAGTTGATGGCGGAGCCAGTGCCTTGGCGATGGCGGGGCCGAGCCTTCGCCAAAACTCCTTCTTCAAGAGACCCGCCAGCTTTTCCCGGTATGCCGCCAGCTCCCAGCGTCCCACCACCGAGCCGTCAATGCCCTGCCAGACAAGGAACGTCATGGCCAGCCGCTTGCCCTTCTGCTCGATGTCGGCAACGACAAATGCCTTCAGCTCGCGGTCGCGCGCAATCTGAGGATACTGTCCAGTGCCCGACACAGCGGGCAGCGACGTCAAGACGGCAAAGCCGTGGTTGGCCACAATGCGCGCCACATGATGGCGCACCAACCTGCTGTCCGCGTCGGGACCGCTAAACGGCTGCACCGCCACGCGCGGCCCAGCCCAAGCCAGTTGGGTGGCAAGAAAAACGACGGCGGCTGGCAAGAGACGCAGCATGGCGCCTATGGTCGCTCAGGTTGGGGGTGGAAAGCAATTCCGGCAGCGGTAGAATTGGCCCGAAAGATGCTGTGGGAGGGATCAAGTCGATCTTTCAGACGCATCGGGGGTTCATCATGAAGACTCTTCGCCGCATCGCCTTGGTTCTCTTGATTGCCGTGATGCCGGCATGTGCCACGGAAGAGACAGCCTATTCTGACTGGGGCCAGGCCCAAGGCCCGCCAGAATGGGTGCGCTACGGCACCGTCACGAATGTTCGCGAGGTGATTCAGCGTCGCGAGGGCAATCCTGCAGGCGGCGCTCTCGCGGGAGCCATCATCGGCGGGATCCTGGGAGGTGGCCGCGGCCCAGGCGCCCTGTTTGGCGCGATGGGCGGCGCGGCCGTGGGTGCAGCAGCAAGCTCGGGGTCCGCTGAGCAGAGAACCTACGAAGTGTGGGTCCGGTTCCAGGACGGCGGCTACCAGGCATTCAGGTACGCCAACTACCCGCCCTTCCGCCCTGGCGATCCCGTGGCGCTCACGCCACGCGGTCTTTACCACGCGTGAATTGCAGTCACAGCCCGTAGGCCCGCGATAGCCGGGTGAGGTCGTGGCCGTAGACGTAGTCGTGGCCGTAGTCGTGGCCGACAGCGATTGCGCCTGCGGCTCTTGCTCAACCAGCCTGATCTCGTCGTCGGTCAAGCCGCACAGATTCCGCGGGCTTGACCCGGCAGTCGCAGACCGCAAATTCCTGGAAGTCCGTCAAGACCGAAAGCGGCAGCTTGGCTGACCAGGCGTAGCGTCTGAGCTGAAATGCCGAGCTGGGGTCGTCGTGAATATCCACCGAGGGCTTCTTCGGTTCGACAAAGAATATGCGTCGTCCTCCGATCCGGAACGAGTAGTCAGGGGCCTTTGTCGCGGACCCGATCTTGACGGCGTCCTCGTGAATGACCTCTTTGTAGGCCTCGGCGAAGCCCTGGCGGTTGGCCACGTCCCACCCAAGCGCCTCGAACAGCGGGTCGATGAACTCCGTGCGGACCTGGGCCTCGTTGTAGGTGGACCGAAGATACGATTCCTTGTTCTGGTCGAACTTCGCTACCAGCGCCCTGATCGCATCGAGGGTATCCATGGGGTCCTTTCCGCCGGTGCCCGCGCTCCTTCGCGCGGCTGCGCCTACCCTACCAGGGCGGCCGACGCGGGAAAAGCGACCTCGTCGTCCATCTGCTCGGAAGAAGACCCACGGCTCAGGCAGCAGCCGGGAGTGCGCAGCGGATGGCATCGGTCACTTGTTCGAGGGTGATGCCGTAGTCGGACACGATCGACTCCAGAGGCTCGCCGGCTTTCAGGCGGCCAACTACCGTGCTGGCGGGAATACCGGTCTTGACCAGAATCGGCCGACCGAACGAGATTCGAGGGTCGACCACGATGGACTTGGGTTCGTCGCTGTCGCCGGTGCACACGAATGGAAACAGGCGCGCGGCAAGGCCATCCACATCGTGCTCGACACGCCGGAGAGAAGCCTGGAGGGCGGCCCTGATCGCGACCTGGCCGTCCTGCCCGCCGTCTCGCTGGACTTCGCGAAACGGCGAGATCAATGGGCTACTCCCTCACACCGGAGCCCACCGCGACCCCGGCCTCGGCTGGGTAAGTTTCAGGCTAGAGAGCACAGAGGCCACAGAGGCCGGAAGGAAGGGGTTCCGGATCTGGGTCCGAACCCTTCTTTCCTTCCGATCCGTCTCTG
>PMKP01000215.1 GCA_003157775.1 Myxococcales bacterium
GGCGGGCAGCCGGGGATGAAGACGTCCACTGGCAGGACCTCGGCCACGCCGCCGGCGCTGGCGTAGCTGCGGCCGACAATGCCGCCGGAGCAGGCGCAAGCGCCGACTGCGATCACCACCCGAGGCTCGGGGACCGCTTCGTAGGTCCGGTGCACGGCCAGTTCCAGGTTGCGGGTCACGGGTCCTGTGACGATGACTCCATCCGCGTGACGAGGCGAGGCCACGAAGTCGATGCCCAGTCGCCGGACGTCGTACACGGGATTGAGCAACGCGGTCAGCTCCCAGTCACAGGCATTGCACGATCCTGAATCGAGGTGGCGCAATTGCAACGAGCGCCCCAAGGTGCGCCGGATCGTGTCGGCGACCTCTTCCCCGCGCGGCGGTCCCGGTAGCGCCACGGCCCGGCCAGCGGCATCCTGCGCGACCTCCGCTACGAGGCTTTCGCGTTTGCGCGTACTCAACTCGATTTGGCGTCCCAGTTCCATGGCGCCATCGAGTGAGGCTTCGGCGCAACGGCCACAGTACAGGCAACGTGCCCGATCAATCGCGTAGCGTGACTGGCCTGGCCCGCCAGCAATGGCGCCCGACGGGCAGAGCAACGGGGGCGGGAGTGCGGCGACTACGGCCCCCGGCCGAACCCGCGGCGCGCCCCGAAATCGCTCGGGCGGCTGCGCCGGCTCAGCCGGGTAGCGAATCGTCACCACTCCGGTGCGCAGACTTCGCAGCAGCGCGGTCAGCATGGCTGGGCTTTCACGGGTTGGTTCATCGGTCGGTGCATGAGTAGCAAAGCTCGAAGCTCTTGTTGACCAGGGGGAAATCGGGAATGATCGAACTCTGCGCTGCGAGTGGAACCGCGGGCCAGTTGGCATAGCTGGCCGAGCGCAAATGGTAGCGATCGACACGGCCCGCGGCATCGGAGCGCAACCAGTGGATCGCGGCGCCGCGGGGCGACTCCATGGCTGCCAGCCCGATCCCCCACGGAGGCAACGCCTCGGGCATCGGCGCGCGCAGCGGCCCCGACGGCAAGCTCGCCAGCAAGGCGCGGACTAGCCGCATCGATTCGCGGGCCTCGGTGGCGCGCAGGTTGAGGCGGGCATGCACGTCGCCGTCGGACTCGGTGGCAACCGTCACATTCAGATCGCTGGTGGTCCCATACGCCGCGTGGGGGTGATCGCGCCTAGCATCCCGGTCGACACCGCTGGCCCGCGCGCCCACGCCGGTCACCCCCAACGCAATGGCATCGGGCAAAGCCAGAAGCCCGGTGGTGTCCAACCGGTCGATCACGGTCGGGTTGTTTTCGATGCGCTCTTTCAGGTTGGCGAGCGCCTCGGCGGTAGCGGCCATCGCCGCCTCGATCGAGTGGGCCAGCTCGGCTGAAAGATCGAAGCGAACTCCGCCCGGCACGAGCAGCCCACGCAAGAACCGGTTGCCGGTGAGGCGCTCACCCACCTGTTGCACCGCCTCTTTCATGCGCAACCCGGCCGAGGTTCCATAGTGGTAGCTCGCCCCCGCGGCGATGTTGCCGATGTCGCCCACGTGGTTGTACAAACGCTCAAGTTCAAGCGCTAGCGTGCGCAACCCGCGCGCCCGGCTTGGCACCTCGATCGCGGCGATCTGTTCGACCGCTTCGCAGAACCCGAGCCCATGCGCTACCGAACAGACTCCGCACATGCGCTCGGCGACATGGAATGCATCGATGGTGCTCATCCCTTCCATGCGCTTTTCCAAGCCCCGGTGGGTATAGAAGAGACGTGCTTCGAGGTTCAGTATGGATTCGCCCACCGTGCTGAAGCGGAAGTGTCCGGGCTCGATGATCCCAGCGTGAATCGGGCCAACCGGCACCTCCAGCACGCCCTCACCCTCGACCAACAAATGCGGGAATTCCTCCGCGGGCTCGACCGGCGGGCGTTGCCCAGCCTCGAACTTCTTGCGAAGCGGATACAGGCCCTTGGGCCAGCCGTCGTGCACGACCAGCGGACGCGGGTCGGGGTGCCCGGAGAACACGATCCCGAACAGGTCCTGCGCCTCGCGCTCATGCCAGTTGGCGGCAGGAACCTCGACCGCAATCGACGGCAGCTCGGGCCGGGCAGGATCGAGCGATGCCAGCAAGGTCACGAACACGTCAGGCAAGGGGCGCAGGCCGTGCGAGGCCGGTTCGAAAACGTAGCGGAGCTTGAGATCCCGATCGGCAGTGGCTTCCTCGTCGGTCGCGACCAGGGTCGCCAGCGCCATGCCGGCCGCGCACAGCTCGGCCACGGCAGCCGGCACGTCTTCGGCATGGTGCAGCCGCGCGGTGAGGTCCTGCGGGCGTGGACCGCGCTCGAATGCGGCCCACCTCGCCAGCCGTTCCTCTAGCCCTTGCATGCTCGCCATTGACTCAACCAACGATGATCTCCGTCGCGCGCGCTAGCACACGGTCAAGGCGGGCAGGCAGGTACACCCCGAGCAGCACCATGGCTGCGACCAGCAACAGCAGTCCCAGCATGGGCATGGGCAACTCGCGTTCGCGGCTTGCGCTGGCGGCCGCCGTGCCGAAAACCATCTGCCCCACATGATGAATGAGTCCGGCAAAGATGATTACTACCATGACGAGAAACGCCGCCACCATCACGTAGCGGCCCGCCGCGATCCCGGCCTGGATCACCATCAACTCGCTGATGAAGATGGAGAATGGCGGCGTGCCGGCCAACGAAAAAGCGCCCATGAGCAAGAGCGTCCCCGCCAGCGGCGCAATCCCCAGCAAGCCCCGTATCAGGCGCATGTCGCGTGTGCCGTAGCGGCCGATGACGTCGCCCGCGACCAGGAACACCAGGGCCTTGGTCACCCCGTGATTGATCACGTGCAGAAGCGCGCCGTAGGTGCCAAGCCCCCCGCCGAAGCCCAGCCCAAGCGCGATGATCCCCACGTGCTCAACACTGTGATAGCCGAGTAGGCGCTTGAGATCGTGCTGAGCGAGAATGAACGGCGTCGCCACCACCACCGACACCAACCCGAAGGTCAGCAGCAGTCCCTGGCTGAACCCGGGACCACAGGCGGCGCGCGCGATGGTGTGGAAGCGAATGATCCCGAACAGCGCGCACTTGATGAGAGCGCCCGAGAGTAAGGCCGACACCGGGGTGGGTGCCTGGCTGTGCGCATCGGGCAGCCACATGTGCATCGGGGCCAGGCCGGCCTTGGTCCCGTAGCCCACCATCACGAAGATGAATCCGATGCGGATGATTCCGGGGTCGAGGCGTGGCGCGATAGCGACGATGCTCGACCAGTTCATCGCCCCGGCGAGCACCCCGCCCTGCGCGTGCGCCGCTGCCCCGTACACCAGCACCGTCCCGAACAGCCCGAACGAGATGCCGATGGTAGTCACGATAATGTACTTCCAGGCCGCCTCGAGGCCGTGCTTGTCACCATGGAAACCGACCAGCAGGGCTGAGGTGATGGTGGTTCCCTCCATGGCGATCCACAGGATGCCGAGGTTGTCGGCCAGCACCGTCACCAGCATGGTGGCGACAAAGCCGTGCACGAGCGCGTAGTAGTAGGGCAGCCGCTCGGGGCGCATCTGCCCGCGGGCCAGTTCGTGGCGCACCCACCCCAGCGTGGCGAGTGAAACCGCCACTGCCAGCAGGCCGATGAGCAACAGGAACAACACGGCCACCTCGTCGGCGCGGAAGATCCCGAGAGCGCTCACCGGACCGCCCTGCACAACCCGGCCGGCAATTGCCAGGGTCAGCCCCAGCACGGCCAGCGATCCCGCCACGTCGAGCGTGGCCAGTATCCGCCGGTCGCGCACCAGCAGCATGGCAAGGCCGACGGCGAAGGGGAGCAGGGGGGTAAGCCAGATGAGACTGGAGGTCATCATTAGCCCCTCAGGTCCTCCAGGTCAGCGATGTCGGTGTCCACACTGGAGCGCACGCGCAGCACCAAGATGCCCATCACCAATGCGCCCAAAACCACATCGAGTATCACGCCAATTTCGATGATAAGCGGCATGCCCTGGCTCACCGCCATGGCAGTGAAGAAAATGCCGTTGTCCGAGGCGAACAGGCCCACCATCTGGACCAGCGCCTTTCTCCGCGAGGCCATCACCAGCACGCCGAGCAGGATGAGAGCGATCCCCACCGGCAGCGCGTTGCCGGTGATCGCCTGACGCACCGGTCCGAGCGAGGCAGCGAGGCGGAAGGCCAGCACCACAATGCCGGCCGCCAATGCCAGCGTGGCATTGATGGGAATCACCGGCTCGATTTCGCGCGGGATCTGGATCCGCCGCACCACCCAGATAAGCAGCCAAGGCAGAAGCACAGCTTTGACGACGACAGTGATGCCGGCGATGATCCACAAGTCGGGATTGCCCGTGGCCGCGCCCAGGACCGCGCCCGCGATTGCGAGGAACACTGACTGCACCGCCACCGCGTAGATGGCGCGAAATAGCTGTCCCGCGGCCAGGATGAGCAGCGTCGAGAACAGCAGCAGCGCCCCGAGCACGTCGATGAGACGGGTGGCCAGCTCGACGCTCATAGAATCCTCAGCGCCAGCGCCAGAAAGGCGCACACGAGCCCGAGTCCCAGGAACTGCGGCAGGCGAAAGAACCGCAGCTTGGCGTATGAGGACTCGACCAGGCCCAGAAAGATCGCCAGCGCGAAAAGCTTGGCGAGAAACGCTGCCCCGGCCAGCGCGATTTCGATGGGCGCCGATCCCTCGGCCAAGCCCAGTGGAAAAAACAACGCCGCTAACAAGGTCAGGATCACGATCTGCTTGGTGTGCGTGGCCAGCACGATGCAGGCCAGGCCAGGACCTGAGTGCTCAAGCAACATGCCCTCATGCAACATAGTCAGCTCAAGGTGAGTGTCGGGATTGTCCACGGGAATCCGGCCGGTTTCCGCCAGGGCCAGCACCAGCATGGCGAAAAGCGCGAGCAAGTCGGGCGCCTGCCAGGACAGCGCGGGCAGCGTCCCGCGCCGCGCGGCCAGGTGCACGAGATCAGTAGTGCCGCCCGCCACTGCGACGGAGAAGACCGCCATCATCATGGCCGGCTCGACCAGCAGGCCAACCGTCATCTCGCGCGAGGCGCCCATTCCCCCGAAAGCCCCGCCGGCATCCAGCGCCCCGATCGCACACAGGAAGCGAGCCAGCGCCAGCAACGCCAGCAGCAAGATCGCGTCTCCCAGCGGAAGTAAAGTTGCTCGCGAGGGCGCCCACAGCACCGGCAGCATGACCGTCGTGGTCACTGTGGCGGCCAAGACTAGCACCGGGACTGCGCGAAAGAACGGGCTGGCGGAATCGCTCTGCACCGTCCCCTTGCGCAGCAGCTTGGCCAAATCGCGGTACGGCTGCCAGAGGCTCGCGCCTTGTCGGCACTGTAGGCGCGCCTTCAGCTTTTGGATGAAGCCGGTGAGGAGCGGCCCAAGCAGGACAAGCAGCCCTGCCTGGGCCACCACTTTTCCAATCGTCGCGATGTCCTCCATCTTCTACGCCCTGGCGAAAAACCACAACGCAACCACCAGGGTGACCAGCACGAAGGCGATGTAGCCCTGAATACGCCCAGTGCTGTATGCGCGGATGCCCTGCGCGGTCGCCGTGATCCAGCGCTTGAGCCGCGTGTACAGCATGGTTTCCGCGAGATCGACGACTTCACCGGTGTAGCCTAGTCGGCGGATCACGTAGGGCGACGGACCGGTCTCCTTGGTAATTGCCCGGCGCGGGCGATACACCGCCGCGAAGATCAGGCGCAGCGGTTTGGCGAACGCGGTGGCGGTGTAGTCGAAGCGGCTGCTGGGAAGCATTCCGCAGGTCCACGTCGGTGCTAGCCGGCGCGGCGCCCGGCGTGGCCAACCGCGCAGCGCCCAAGCCACGGCGGCCAGCAAGGCCAGCAGAGCCGCGACTGCGGTCACCGATATGGAAGTCGCCTCCAGGCCCGACGCAGCGCCGTTCCCTGACAGCACCAGCGGGCCACGCGCGGTGACCACTGCGCTCGGGCCCAAGCCGCCCAACAGTTCCTGAGTGGGCCCATCGAGCAAGGGCATCGCGTACCCGGGCACCAGCCCAAGCGCCACGCACGCGCCGACGAGCAGCAACATTCCCGCGATCATCGGAGCCGGCGACTCGCTGGCCTGCTCGGCGTGAACCGATCGCGGCCGGCCCAGAAAGGTCACCCCGAATGCCTTGGCGAAACACGCCGCCGCCAGTCCGCCGGTTAGCGCGAGCATCGAAGCCGCAACCCCCGCCAGCATCCCTGAAGCGCCGCCCAGTTTGGCACCGCCCAGCAACAGTGCCTGGAAGGTCATCCACTCGCTCACGAACCCGTTGAGCGGTGGTAGCGCCGAGATGGCCACCGCCCCGAGGAGGAACAGCCACGTGGTCCATGGCATGCGCCGGGCGAGCCCGCCCAGCTCCTCCATGTTGCGGACGCCGGTACGGCTGATCACGCTGCCCGCGCCCAAGAACAGCAGCCCCTTGAACGCCGCGTGGTTGAGCGTGTGCAGCAGCGCCGCTGCCAGGGCCAGGGTGGCCAGTGGCTCGGCCCCGCGGCCCCGGCTGAGCAGCATAGCGAGCCCGGCGCCGATGAGGATGATGCCCACGTTCTCCACGCTGTGGAACGCGAGCAATCGCTTGAGGTCGTGCTGCTGCAAGGCCAGAAGCACGCCGATCACGGCAGAGACGGTCCCCACGATGAGCACGGTCCAGCCCCAGGAAGCGGGCAGCGGGCCGGCCGCGGGCGCCAGGATGTCAAAGCCCAAGCGGAAGATCCCGTACAACGCCACTTTGAGCATCACCCCAGACATGAGCGCCGAGGCGTGGCTGGGCGCCGCGGGATGGGCCTTGGGCAGCCAGACGTGCAATGGCACCACGCCCGCCTTGGCCCCGAAGCCGACCAAGGCGAGGATGAAGAGAGCGGTGCGCGTGGAGCCGTGCAGACTGCGCGCGGCGGTGCGAAACGCGACGAAGTCGAAGCCATGCCCGCGCTCCGCCAGGGTAAGGAACACCACCAGGAGCGCAGCCGTCCCCGCGTGCGCCATTACCAGATAGAGGAGGCCGGCGCGCGTGTTATCATCGCTGCGGGTGTCGCTGACGACTAAAACGTAGCTCGCCAGGGTCATGCCCTCCCAGGCCAGCAAGAAGGTGAGGCCATCGCCTGCGCAGCACACACCAGCCATGCAAGCGACAAACACGGCAAGCGCGAAGGTCTGCACCAGCGGAGCTTTCGCGTGCGCGCCTAGGTACGACGGCCCATACAGGGCAGCGGCCGCGGTGACCAGAGCCACCACCAGAAGGAAGAAGGCGGAGAGGCCATCCAGCGAAAGCGACATCTCGGCAAACGGGAACAGTCGCGGCAGCGCCAAATACAGGGTTCCCTCGCCTCCGATGAGCACGCGCAGCGCGAGGGTCGCACCCGCGGATGCGCCGGCCAGGATCAGCAAATGCCCGAGCCACACGGCGCCGCGAAGCAAGGGTTTATGTACGGCCATTACGCCGGTCTATGTATCAAAAAGCGATCGAAAAGAAAACCAAAGAGAGCCATTTCACCACAGAGGACACATCGCAGCCTGACGGCCGCAACGATCACACGGCCACGGCCACGTCTACCGCTGAATGCGCGCGGAGCCCCCCTTGGCGAATGCCTTGACCTGCTCCAACGTCACCATGGTCGTGTCTCCGGGGGTGGTGGTGAGCAGCGCCCCGTGGGCCCAGCCGAGTTTTAGAGCCTCCTCGGCTGATTCGCCGGCGAGCAGCCCGTAGACAAAGCCGCTGGCAAAACCGTCGCCGCCGCCCACGCGATCGAGCACGTCCAGTTCGCAGGTGGGAGACACATGGGTCTTCCCGTTCACCCAGGCCACCGCGCCCCAGGTGTGGCGATTGGTCGAGGCGACCTCGCGCAAGGTGGTGGCCACGATCTTCACCTGCGGGAACTTGGCCGTCACCTGGCCGATCATGGCAAAGAACGCGCTGGGATCGAGCTTGGACCGTTTCTCGACATCCTGGCCAGCGACGTTCAATCCCTTCTGCAGATCCTCCTCGTTGCCCACCAGCACGTCAGCATTGGCCACGATGCGGCCGATGACCTCGGCTGCCTTGTGTGCGCCGCCCCAGATGTTCCACAGCTTCTCGCGAAAATTGAGATCAAAACTGCAAATGGCGCCCGCTTGTTTCGCGGCCTTCATGCCTTCGATGATGACCTCGCCAGTGGTCTCGGAAAGCGCGGCGAAGATGCCGCCACTGTGAAACCAGCGGATGCCGTTCTTGAAAATCGCACCCCAATCGAAGTCGCCCGGCTTGAGCTGGGCGCCGGCTTCATTGCTGCGATTGTAGAACACCACCGGCGCGCGCACGCCCTGGCCCCGGTCACTGTATACGGTTGCCATGTTGGGGCCGTTTACCCCGTTGTGCTTGAAGCGCCTGTAAAATGGTGTCACGCCCATGGCCCTGACCCGCTCATGGATCATGTCGCCGATGGGATAGTCGACCATGGCGGTCGCGATCCCGGTATTCATGCGAAAACAGTCGGCCAGGTTGGCCGCCACGTTGAATTCGCCGCCGCTCACGTGGATCTGGCAACTGGATGCCTTGCGCCAGGGGACAATGCCGGGGTCCAATCGATGCACGAGTGCGCCCACCGACACGAAATCGAGACCACCTGCGGGTCGAATGTTGAGAGTGTCGCTCATGTTGAATTCGTGCTCCTTGCTAGTTCACCGGGCGTTTTCAGTGCTGCCTGCCCTTGAGTCGATACAGCACCTGTCCGGCCTCCTCGACCACCAAAGTCTCCTCATCCTCTTTCCAACGTTCAATGTCGATGGCATTCACATCCCGCCAGGCGAGGTTGATCGCCTCGCATTTTGCCCTTGGTATGCTGGTGGCCAAAGTCACGGTAATGCGGGGATATTCGATGCCGTTTTCGAATTTCCCGATACCCTTGACGTTGGTCGAGTGGGCCAGGATCAATTTCGATACGTTGGCAAAGCGATCCCACTGTTTCACAAAATAGTCGAGCACGTGGTAGCCTATCCGCTCGATCTCCTTGCCGTGCATGAACGACACGGCTTTGACATGCGCTCCGTGGATGACCAGTTCGCCCCCGTCAGCCACGATCGGCTCAAGCTTGTACATGGCCTTGCCTGCCAGCCAGATTTCCTCGTAGATGGGGGGAGTCAACCCCAGGACGCGCCGATAGGGCTTGTCCAGGTATTTGATGTGCAATTGGGCCGAATAGTCAGCCGCGCGTGACCAAGATTCTTCGGGGTCCCCGGCGAACAGGCAGGCCAGCTTGTGATGGTCGTCGACCACGAAGGCGAAACAGGTCCGCGGGGTCGACAGGAACTGGACAGCACGATTGATCACTCGGCGGGTGGGCGTGTCCTTGACGCCATTGACTACGGGATTGGTGATCACCGCGGCCAACCAATGGAACTTCTCCACCACGTCGAGTCCCGCAATACCTGGGAAAAAGTACTTGTTGCCGCCGGCAAAGCCCATGGCCTCGTGCGGGACTACGGGTGAGACGATGAGGATGTGGTCGTATTCGGTGGCCTTGCGGTTGATGGTGACCGGGATGTCGCGCGAGAACAGCCCTTGGGTGAGTTCGGCCACATCTTCGCCAGCGAGCGTTCCCAGCGAGACCAGTTCATCCAGTTTGTGATGTTCGTGGTTGAAGAAGCGGACTTTCGGGTACTTCTGCGCGTGTTCCGATGCCGTCAGTCCGATGTGCCGGTAAAGCCGATCCGGCTCCATGGCGGCGTGGGTGCCAGTCGCCACCAGGTAGTCCAGCACGCGCACGCGCGGCTGGAGCAAATCGCTCAACACATGAAAGAACAGGTCCATAGGAGCGTGCCGGGTATGATCAGGGATGAGCACCAGCACGCGTTTTCCGTCGAGCGGCAGGTCGGTCAGGGCCGCCTCGCAAATTTCTTTCACGTCCTTCGGGGTGAGCCGTTTCTCCATTGATCCACGGCCGAAAAGCGTCTTCATTTCTACGCCGTCCATTGCGTGTGAAACTTGCCCTCCCGGTCGACGCGCTGGTAAGTGTGCGCGCCGAAGTAATCGCGCTGGGCTTGCAGCAGATTCGCAGGAAGAACTGCCGAACGGTAGCCATCGTAATAGGAAAGGGCACTCATGAAGGCGGGGATGGCGATGCCGTTCTCCGCCGCAAGGGAAACCACCTTGCGCCACTCTTGCTGGTAAGACGCCATCACCCCCGCGAAATAGGGATCGAGCAAAAGATTGGCGAGTGCAAAATTCTTGGCATACGCATCCTTGATCCTGCCCAAGAACTGAGCCCGGATAATGCACCCGGCGCGCCAGAGGGAAGAGATGATGCCGAATTGAAGGTCCCAGTGGTATTCCTGGTCAGCCGCGCGCAAGAGCTGGAAGCCCTGTGCATAGGAGCAGATCTTCGAGCTAAACAATGCCTTGCGAATCATTTCGATGAAAGCCGCCTTGTTCCCGCTGAACTTCGCTGTCGGCCCCGCCAGCAGGCCCGAGGCTGCCACGCGTTCCTTCTTGAGGGCGCTCAAGGTCCGGGCAAACACCGCGTCGGCGATGGTAGGGGCCGCAGCGCCCAAGTCCAGGGCGACCTGGCTCGTCCACTTCCCGGTGCCCTTCTGTTCGGCGGTGTCCAGAATAATCTGCACCATGGGCTTGCCGGTTTCGGGATCCTTCTTGGCCAGGATCTCGGAGGTGATGCCCACCAGATAGCTGCTCAGTTCTCCCCGGTTCCATTCGGCAAACACCCGACTCATTTCCTCCGCCGACATTCCCAGCAGCCTCTCCATGATGAAATAGGCCTCGCAGATCATCTGCATGTCGCCGTATTCGATTCCGTTGTGAACCATCTTGACGAAGTGACCCGCGCCGCCACTGCCTATCCACTCGCAACAGGGAACGCCATCCTCGGCCTTGGCTGCAATGGCTTGCAGGATCGGTTTCACCAGCGGCCAGGCTTCCGGGTTGCCGCCGGGCATGATGGCCGGGCCGTGCAGGGCTCCCTCTTCGCCGCCGCTGACCCCAGTGCCAATGTAGTAGATTCCGCTGCCCTGCAACTCCTTGATGCGCCGATCGGTGTCGACAAAGAAAGTGTTGCCACCATCAATCAAGAGATCGCCCGAGCTGAAATGTGGGCGCAGGTCAGCGATTACCGCATCGACGGCCTTGCCCGCAGGAACCATTATCAACACGCGTCGGGGCGTGTCCAAGTGCGCGACGAACTCGGCCACCGTCCGCGCCGCCACCACCTGCTTGCCCTGGGTTCTGGCAGAGAAGCTGTCGACCTTCTTGGGGTCGAGATCGAAACCAACCACCGAAAAACCACGGCTCTCGATGTTGAGAGCGAGATTCTCTCCCATCACGCCCAGCCCAACGATACCGAAACTTTGTTTTGCCATGATCGTTCCTTCAGTCAATCCCGTGTCAATAGATTAGTAGCGATGGTCTACACACCACTGTAGGCCGAAAATCCCCCGTCAATTGGCAGCACGATTCCGGTCACGAACTTCGACGCCGGCGACAGCAGCCACAGCACCGCGCCCACCAGGTCCTCGGGCGCGCCGAATCTTGCCATGGGTGTATGGTCAATGATCTTGTGACCACGAGCCGTGAGGGCCCCGGTTTCCTTGTCAGTGAGCAAAAAGCGATTCTGCTCAGTGAGAAAGAACCCGGGGGCAATGGCGTTCACTCGAATGTTGGGCGAGTACTCCTGGGCCAGGTGCACCGCCAACCATTGAGTGAAATTGCTCACCGCGGCCTTGGCCGCAGAATAGGCGGGGATTCTGGTCAGTGGCCGCAAGGCGTTCATCGACGAGACATTCAGGATCACGCCCTCCTTCTGCTTGACCATGCAACGGCCGAATGCCTGACTGGGCAGGATCGTTCCCTGCAGGTTTAGGTTCGACACGAATTGGATGGCTTCAGCCGGTATGTCGAAAAAGGACTGCTCGGGGTTGGTGGTGGCTTTGGGATTGTTTCCACCGGCGCCATTGATGAGGCCGTCAATCTTGCCGTAGTCCGCTATGACCTTGTCGGCCGCCTGCTGAACTGCCGCCTTGTCGAGCACGTCGATGAATGCCGCCTTGTGGACTCCCTTCGTGCCTCTCAGCGTGGCGAGCACCTTCTCCGCGAAACCCACATCCCGGTCGAGAATGACCACGTTGGCATGGCAACCGGCCAATGCCCTGGCCATCTCACCGCACAGGACGCCGCCGCCACCCGTGATGGCAATTGTCTTTCCGGCAAAGTCGTAGGCGCTCACGAAACTCTTGGGGTCCATCGTTACTCCTAGTTGTACAAGTCCTATCGCGGCCACGGTGCTGGCGCCAGCAGGAAGTGGCTCCTCAGCCCGTTACGTCACGCGGCGATTCCGAGAAACAGTGGTTCGATATGGCGCTTTAGGATGTTGTGCGAGACATGGGATTCGATACTGCTGCGATTCGACTTGAGCAAAGCCAAATACTGCGACCGCTTCTCCGCCGCAACCCGGAAGCTGATGTGCACCATCTGGCGGAAGTGGATGTTGAAGCGCTTGCACGCCTGATTGTGTTCGAGCGTCTCCACGTATTCCTGGGCGCTCCACAAATCCACCTCGGCCGGCGTGGGGAGCGCCTGGCGGTCGATGGCGATGACTGTGAGATAGGGCTTGGCCATTTCGTCGTAGCGGCCGTAGGCGTCGCGATACAGCGCCTTCACAAAGGCCAGCCCTTCGCCTCCCGCCGCAGCAAGCCCAATGACTTCTTCCAGCCAGGTCGTCCCCGCCGTCTTCAGGTGAATACCCGCGCCAGCCTTCTTGATCGCTCGGTGCATGATAGGGTACAGAGAGAATTTGTCGCTGCCCGAGTGAATGCTCAACTTTAGCGCCGCGGGCAGACTGAAGCTCTGCTTGGCAAACTCCAAGATGGCGAGATCTTCCTCGAATTCTCGGGAAAAGCGCTTGATGTCGCCCACGTAGTCGATCCCTTTGAGAAACTCGCCGGTGAACTTGGGGGCAACCGTCGCGACTGGGATTGCCTCGCGGGCCATCGCCGCCAGGATAAACAACAGCTCGGCTGGCGTCTGCGGGGTGTTCGCTTCGTCGAACGACACCTCGGTGACGAAATTCCCCTCACCCTTCTGTTGTACAATATGGCGGTAAACTCGGCCCGCCTCCTCGACGGCAAAAAGGTACTTCGACGCAATCTCCTGCAGGGACGCCGGATCGACAGTCACCGGTTCGGCAATACCCGGAACGCGCAGCACACCTGAAAAGGGCTGCATCTCGGCCATGTACCGGGCTATCGATGCATCAGACACCGACTTGCCGATGGAGTCAGCGACATCAATGGTAAAGAAATCGCTCGCCCCGACAAACTTGTCGACCGTGGCGAGGCCGATGTGATCCGCATCGACGAAATACGGACCGCTCCACTGGCAAGACTTGACCGCGGCGTCCGCCTCGACGCGCACGTCCCTGGGCCGCGTCCCAATCAGGGAATGCTCGCGGTTCGACTTGTTCCAGACTGGCGTGATCGTGACGCCCTGATCTTTGGCAACCTGGAAAGCCCGCAATTGCGCAGCCCCTTCCAAACCGAAGCGGTCACCGACACCCATCGAGTACTTCGAGATATTGGTTGTCATCGGCACCTAGGACAGCGGCCCTCTCCCCTTGGGTTGTGGTAGCGGAGAATGTCCGATAATTTTCCGGGCGTCAACCGGGGTTTTTCACGACCCTGGAGCACGACGCTTGGCTTGGTGCCGCTTTCTTCCGAGCTTCACATGCGGTACGCTCATGCGGCCATGAAGCCCTTTCTCGATGAGAGTTTCCTGCTGGAAAGTAGGACGGCCGAGCGCCTGTACCACGAGTACGCCAAGGATCAGCCGATCATCGACTACCACTGCCACCTGCCTCCTTCGCAGGTGGCCGACAACCACAAGTTCGAGACGCTCACCCAGATCTGGCTTGACGGCGACCACTACAAGTGGCGCGCCATGCGTTCGAACGGCGTGCCCGAGCGCTATTGCACGGGTGACGCGTCCGACTGGCAGAAGTTTGAGATGTGGGCTCGGACAGTGCCGTATACCTTGCGCAACCCGCTCTACCACTGGACCCACATGGAACTGGCGAATCCATTCGGCGTGAAGGGGAAACTGCTCGATCCGTCGACGGCGCGAGAGATCTACGATCACTGCAACCGCAAGCTCGCCCAGGACGACTTTACCACCCAGGGCTTGCTGGAGCACTTCAGGGTCGTGGTGGTTTGTTCCACCGACGATCCGGTGGATTCGCTGGAGGCGCACCAGAAGCACGGCAAGAACCCAAGCGCCGCCACCAAGCTCTTGCCCACCTGGCGCCCGGACAAGGCCATGGCCCTGGCCGACCTCGCCGGCTGGAACCTCTGGATAGACAAGCTGCAAGCTGTCTCGGGCGTGGCCATCAGCTCATTCGATACTTTCCTGGCCGCCCTCAGGAAGCGGCACGACTTTTTCCATCAGGTCGGGTGCCGCGTGAGCGACCACGGCCTTGAGCAGATCTTGGCCGAAGCGTACACGGCCAAGCAAATCGAGGACATTTTCGCCAAAGCGCGGACCAAGCAGGCGCTCTCGCCCGTCGAGCGCGACCAGTTCCGCTCGGCCATGCTGTACGAGCTCGCCATCATGGACCATGCGCGCGGCTGGACCCAGCAGTTTCACCTGGGTGCCATGCGCAACAACAGTACGCGAATAATGCGCACCCTGGGACCTGACACTGGCTTCGATTCTATCGGCGACTACCCACAGGCCTTTGCCCTTGCACGCCTGCTCGACCGCCTGGACTGCACTAACCAGCTCTGCAAGACCATCATTTACAACCTCAATCCGGCCGACAACGAGGTCATTGCGACCATGCTGGGCAATTTCCAGGATGGATCGTGCCCAGGCAAGATTCAATTCGGCGCGGCCTGGTGGTTCATGGATCAAAAGGACGGCATGGAGCGCCAGATGAACGCACTCTCTGCCCTCGGCCTGCTGTCGCGTTTCGTGGGCATGCTGACTGACTCGCGCAGCTTCCTATCGTACTCGCGCCACGAGTACTTCCGCCGTCTGCTGTGCAATCTCCTGGGCAACGACGTGGAGAAAGGGCTCATTCCTTTCGACATGGAACTACTCGGCAACATCGTGCGGGACGTTTGCTTCCGCAATGCCCGCGACTACTTTGGTTTCTTCAGCAAGACCTCGTAGCTACTGCGAATAGACGCGCACGTAGTCGAGCACCATGTCCATGGGGAAAGCGCTAGCATCCCCGATCGTGCCACCCATGCTGCCTCCAATGGCGACGTCGAGGATGATGTAGAATTTTCCAGTGTAGAAGGGCGACGCCGTGTCGAAGTTGGACTGCGCCACTTGCACGTCATCAATCAAGAAGACCATGTGGTCCGAATACCATTCGAGCGCATACACGTGGAAATCGGATGACAACGTGGTGGCATTTGGGAAGGTGACCTTCTGGTTGCCGATATCTCCAGACGCCCCGCCGGCATAGGTCGAGCAATACAGCCAAGTCTTGTCCTGCCCCAATTGCTCCATCATTCCGATCTCGCCACATTGAGGCCATTTTCCCGTGGTCCCCATGAGCACAACGGCCGGAAACGACCCCTGCCCCGCGGGCAGCTTGGCGCGCACCTCGACGCGGCCGAAACTGAATTCGAACTTTCCGTCGGTCTGCAGGCGTCCAGAGGTGTACTGGTACGTGGTGCCGCTGTTGGTCCAGGGGATGTCAAGGCCGCGCAGCACGAGGTCGCCCTGGCCGTCGTGGAAAACGTTCTGCACCCGCGCCGTGTACTTCTGCTGTTCGCCGTTCACCGTGTTCGGCTCCCAGGTGGCAACATTCCAATTGTTCGGGTCCGCACCGGCGTTGACGCCGAGATTGAACTCGTCCGACCAGACGAGGCGCCAGTTCGGGCCCGAGTCAAACCTCACGTCGGTGCCAGACGCACCGTCACTGCTCGCACCGTCATTCGCACCCAGCCCGGCATCGGGGCCAGCGCTGTCAAAGGTGTCGTCTGCATCCGTTCCCCCATCGCTGCCAGAGCTGCCACCGCTCTGTGGCGCGTCGTCTGCATCCACTCCCGCGTCGCTGCCAGAGGTGCCGCCGCTGCCCGAGGCGACGTCTTCCGCTCCCGCGTCGCTGCCAGAGGTGCCGCCGCTGCCCGAGGCGACGTCTTCCGCTCCCGCGTCGCTGCCAGAAATCCCGCCGCTCCCCGAAACGACGTCTTCCCATCCCGCCTCGCTGCCAGAAATCCCGCCGCTATCTTGCGCATCGTCTGAACCCACCTCTCCGTCGGTGACTGGCGCCCCGGTATTGCCCGACCCGCCCCCCGAGCCATCGCCCAAGGCCGACGCTCCACCACTGGCCACAGCTCCTCCGGCATGGCTGACGCCCCCGACTCCACCGGCCGCGGACGCATCCGGCGCTTGCAGACCACGTCCCTCCACCGCGCAGCCCGACCAAGCCCCCAGCACCATCAAAACTACTAGCGGCAGGGTTTTCTTCATCGCTTGACCTCATCCCATCCGCCGCGTGATCTCGTCGGCCACGGGTGCTGCATCCTCTGCGATCGCCATCCACGCGCCAGTAATGCCGGTCGACTTTCGGGACACGCCAGCTCCGCGGTGAACCAGTCTCGCGGGTGGCTGCCAACTCTTGTTTACTCGGTCAATCAGCGCCGGATTCGCCCTGAAGAAGGGCAGCCGTCTCGCTTTGACCTCGACGGCTTGGCCGGTGCGCGGGTTGCGTCCTCGGTATGAACCGCAGCGCCTGACGTCGAACGTCCCAAAGCCGCGAAGCTCGACCTGCTCGCCTCGGAGCAGCGATTGCTGCAAGCAGTCCAGGATGGTCTCGACCAGCATCTCGGCCTGCAGTCTGGTGATCCGACTCCCGCGGAGGATGCGCCCAATCAACTCGGCCCGGGTCATGCGGCCGCTCCCTTCCCCGGCGGCGAATGCATGAACCAAGGCTCCCGGGTCGGGGGGGTACTACACATCGGGTGGCGAGTATATCCGAAACTGCGGATTTTCGATCACTTCTGTCGACCACGCGATCTCAGGCACCGCGCCGGCCTGCGGCGGCCTCACCTACTTCTTGAACAACCGGCTCATGATTCCGCCGCGCGGGGGATCGGGGCTCTTACGTGTCGCGCTCGCCCGAACTCGCCGCATCTCCAGCAGGCGCATCTCGCGGCTCGCATCGAGGAAGTCCTTGTCCTGACTGGCCGCCTCGCGGAAGGCGCGTTCGGCACGATCCGGTTCATTAAGGAACTTCCAGATCTGCCCGAGCCAATAATGGCCCCGCGCGAACCGTGGTTGTGCCGAGACCACGTCGGCAATGATCCGCTGCACCTCGCGCACGACGGCTTCCTTGCGGCCGCGCGGATTCTCGAAGCGCGCCCAGGCCCAATAGGCCCGGTACTGGGGCTCACCCGGGTTGGCCTTGCTGGCTGCGGCGAAGCACTCAATGGCCTTTTCGTGGTCGCCCCGCCTGAGGAAGACTTCACCTTTGAGGAAGGTCGTCTCCGCGTCAATCACGGTCGGGACGGTGCTGCCCGTCGGCTTCTTGCCGGCCCGCGCGGCCAGGTACTCGGCCCGGCGCGCCGGATCGCCCAGGATCATGGCTGCTTCGCTCATGTGGGCCAGGACGCGCTCAGCCTTGGGCACCAACTCGGACAAGCCGGCGCCAGCCAGCCGGTCTGGGTGGAAACGCCGGGCTGCGCGGATGAAGGCCGAACTGACCTCGGCGGCGCTGGCTCTATCGGACACCCCCAGCAGCTCGAAATGCGACAGCCGGTCGAGCTTTTCCGCCAGCTCCAGCAGGGCGGTTCGCAACGTGGCGTCAGGCGCTGGCACGGCCTTCATCGTGGACCCGGTGGGCTTTTCATGCGTCGAAGACATCACCGCTTCCCAGAGTTTGGGGAGCTTGGGACTGTCACAACCACAGTGTCAACGGCAAAAATCTGAATCCCTCCTGTGGTAGCCAACCTTCTCCGCAGTAACACCGGTTCTGACGGCTGGCTGTATTGGGTGTAGAGTTTCATCTTCGTGTCCATCGTGGTCTTCGCCAATCCGGGATCACGCGCCAATCGCCGAGATCCGCAACGTGCGCGGCGCTTCGCCAGCATTCTCGGTGAGATGGGTCACGTTCTTTTTCCGGCAAGTGCCGACGCCCTGGCTTCCGAAGCGCGGCAGGTGGCGCAAGCCCAGCCTTCCATTATTGCCGTGTACGGCGGCGACGGCACCCTGCATTGGACCGTCACGGCGCTTCTGCGCGCCTACCGCGAACGTCCCCTGCCCTTGCTAGCCCTGCTGCCCGGCGGAACCATGAACGTGGTGGCATCCTCGCTAGGCATCATGGCGCAACCCGAGGCGCTGTTGGCGCAGTTGGCCGCGGGCGAGAGAGCAGTCCGTCCGCCTGCTGTCGTGGTACGCCGGTGCATGAGGGTTCAGGACGAATACGGCTTCGTCTTCGGCACCGGACTGATCAGCAACTTCCTTGAGGAGTACTACGCCGCGGGCGACTACGGGTCGAGGCGCGCCATCTGGCTCCTGCTGCGGTCCATCCTGTCCGAAGCCTTCACCGGGCGCTACGCGAGGCGCATCTTTCGCCGCTTCCACGCCCGGGTCTTCGTCGACGGGCAAATCCTTCCCTGGACCGCGCTTCTCGGTCTGGGCGCCGCTACCGTCGGCGAAGTTGGCCTGGGTTTCAAGCTCCACCACCGCGCCGATGACCATCCTGGTCGCTTCGCTGTCCTGGCCATCCATTCGTCACCTCTCGGCTTGACCTGGGACTTGCCGGCGGTGCGCCAGGGCCGCGGCATCTCGCCCCGCCGCGCCTGGAGCGCGCTGGCCACGCGCCTGGTCATCGAGCCAGACGAACTCGAAACCCTATACACTGTCGACGGCGATCTCTACCGGGCGCGCGGCAACCTGTCGGTGGAGCTGGGGCCTGCCCTTTCGTTCGTCAGGCCGCGAATCGGTTGAAATGCGACCCGAGCAGGCGATACCATTGGTCTTCTCATGAGCACCTCCTTTCCGCTCGACGGCATGCGGGTTCGCTTCTCGGGCGAGACCAACGTGGGAAGCACGCGCGACCACAACGAGGACGCGTTCTATCTTCCCACCCACGAGCGCTTGGCCATCGTGGCCGATGGCATGGGCGGCCATGCCTCGGGCGAGGTGGCCAGTCGGCTGGCCGTGGAAACCATCGTCAGCCACTTCCAGAGTACCGAGAATGACCAAGAGCTGACCTGGCCCTACAAGGTGGACCGAGGCCGCCGGCATCAGATCAACCGGCTGGTGAGCGCCATCAAGCTGGCCAATCTGAAGATTCACGACGAGGCCGAACGCAACAGCGACTGCCACGGCATGGGAACCACCGTGGTCTCTACCCTGTTTGCCGACGGGGCGCTCTTGGTCGGTCATGTGGGCGACAGCCGCCTCTACCGTCTGCGCGACGGCGAGCTTGAGCAGATGACCGAGGACCACTCCCTGCTCAACGACTACGTCAAGATGAAGCGTCTCTCGCCGGGCGAAGCTGCGAGTTTTCCGCACAAGAATGTCATAGTGCGCGCCCTCGGCATGAAGCCCACAGTCGAAGTGGACGTGATCGTGGATCAGCCCCGCCTGGGCGACCTGTACCTGCTGTGCACCGACGGTTTGTCGGGCATGGTGCCAGACCCGGAACTGACCGAGCTGGCGGCAAGCGAGACCGATCTCGACAAGCTGTGCGAACGGCTGGTGGCCGCTGCCAACGCCCACGGAGGCCTCGACAACATCACCGTCGTGTGCGCGCGTTTGGAGCCACTCTAATCCCTGTCCCCACGCGCGTTTCGCCGGTTCTCGATCGCCTGCTGGCCACGGGTCCTGACCCGGATGGCGCGCAACCGCGCCTTGAACGACTGATCGAAGCCGGCGTCTCGCTGCCCAAGGACGAGGCGGGCCTAGGCCTGCTGGCGGCGCTGGTGGCAAGCGGCAGCTTCCTCACCGATCTGCTCCTGGTGGATGTCGATCGCTGGCCTGCGCTGCTCGACGATCCCTTCCGCGACCGGCCCAAACCACGCGAGCAGACCATGGCCGAGGTCAAGGCCGCGCTGGCCTCCTCCCGCGAGCTGGCCGATGTGCAGCGCCGGCTGCGCCGCTATCGCCAGGTCGAGATGTTGCGGCTGGGCGCGCGCGAGCTCCAGCCCGGCAACAGCCTGGAAGTGGCGCGCGATCTTTCTGCTTTGGCGGATGCGTGCCTGGAGACGGCGGTTCTCTTCTGCGAATCGCAGTTGCGCGCGGGCTACGGCGCCCCAGTGTGTACCGACGACAGTCCCGGCTTCGTGGTGGTGGCCATGGGCAAGCTGGGCGGCCTTGAGTTGAACTTCTCCTCGGACATCGACCTCATCTATGTCTATTCGTCCGACGAGGGACAGGCGGGTTCGCTCAGCCTGCACGAGTACTATTCCCGGCTGTCACGAATGATCACGCGCGCGGTCGCCGAGATCACGGGTGATGGCTTCGTGTTTCGCGTGGACTTGCGCCTCCGTCCCGAAGGCGGCAGCGGCGCCATCTGCAACTCGCTGGCTGCGGCCGAGAGCTACTACGAAACCTTTGGCCGCACCTGGGAGCGCCAGGCCCTGCTGCGTGCGCGACCGGCCGCGGGTGACCTGGCCCTGGGCGCGCGCCTCCTCAAAACCATCGAGCCCTTTGTGTTTCCGCGCTCATCAGGACCGCGCACCTTGGACGAAGTCCGCTCGCTGCGCCAGCAGTTCGTGGACGGCACCCGGCATCCGGGCTGGAACGTGAAGCTGGGTCAGGGTGGGATTCGCGACGTCGAGCTGGTGGCGCAGGCGCTGCAGTTGCTCTACGCCGGCAAGCGGCCTGATCTGCGCGAGCGCACGACCCTGTCCGCGCTGCACAAGCTGGGACTGGCGGGTCTACTGACTGCACAGGAAGTCCGCACGCTCTCCGATGCCTATCACCTTTGGCGCGCGGTCGAGCATCGCATTCAGCTTGAGCAGGGCGCGCAGACCCACGAGCTGCCGGTTGAGCCGGCGGGCCGGGACCTCCTGGCGCGACGGCTGGGCCTGGCTGGCCACGCCGAGTTGGATGCGCTGGTGGCCCAACACCGCCAGGCGGTCAGCGCAGTGGCCGACACCCTGGGCGAACCGGAACAGGGACCGTCGGCCGTGGTTCTGCGCCTGCTCGATCCGGCCCTGCCCCCGACTGAGCTTCTGGCCGATCTGAAGTCCTGCGGCTTTTCCGATGCAGAAGCGGCCGCGGAAGACCTGGAACTGGTGCGCGGCCGCCTGCCGCCCATCTGGCTGGAAGAAGCCATCGCCTCGCCCAATCCTGATCGGGCCCTGGACCGCTTCCGTGATCTGTCGGTGCGCGCGTCGACTGGGCTGGAGACCTTGCTGCGCGAGGATCGCCAGTTGCTCACTATGCTGGCTGCTTTGTTCGGCACCAGCGAGCGGCTGTCGCGCCACCTGCTCACCCATCCTGCGACCTGGCCAAATCTGCTCTCTGGTCCAGGCGACCCGCGGCCGGATCCGATCGAGTGGCAGGGCCGGCTGCCAGCGCGCTTGGCGAATTGCGACTACGAAGAGGCCCTGCGCGAAATGCGGCGCTTTCAAGCCGAAGAAATCCTGCGCATCGGATTTCACGACGTGGCCGGCAATCTGCCTCACGAGGAAGTGTCGGCGCAATTGGGCCGGCTGGCCGAATGCTGTCTGGACCAGGCCGTGATGCGTGTGGCGGCCGAGCTGGAAACGCGTTTTGGGAGACCAGAAGCGGAGTTGACCATTCTGGTTCTGGGCAGTTGCGGCGCGCGCGAGATGCGTTACGGCTCGGACTTGGAACTCGTGTTCCTCTACCAACACGGGGGAGTGACGGCCTTGGGGATCGAGTACCAAGACTGGTTTGGCCGCCTGGCCCAGCGATTGATCAGTGCCTTGGGCGCCCTATTGGAGGAAGGCCGACTGTACAACGTCGACACGCGACTGCGGCCTTCGGGATCGCAGGGGCTTCTGGTCACCACCTATCAGGCATTCGAGGACTACCACCACGAGTCCGCAGCGCCTTGGGAGCGCATGGCGCTTCTGCGCGCGCGGCCGGCGTTTGTGTTGCCCGGCACAGGCCCGGCCAGTGATTTCGCCAGTCGGCTAGAAGCCATTGCCTATCAGACCCCGCCCAATGAAGATTCTCTGCGCGCGGACCTGTTGCACCTGCGCCAGCGCATTGAGCGCGAGCGCGCGGGCGATCCGGGCGAGTCTCTGCATCTGCGCCTTTCCCCGGGCGGGCTCACCGATCTGGAATTCATCGCAGCTTGGGGCCAGCTTCGCCATGGCGAGGCTGACCCGGCCCTACGCACTACCCATCCGCCGACCGCTTTGCACCGAATGTCTGAGCGAGGAGAGGTCACCGCCGACGTGCTCGACGACTATCGCTTCCTGCAGCGAGCCGGCCTGCGCCTGCGGCTAATCCGTGATCAGCACGACGACCGGTTGCACGCCGAGGACCGGTCACCATTGGCGCGGAGTTTGGGGATGAGCGAGGCACAGCTTTCTGAAGAGCTGAGCAAGCGCATGGCGCGCGTGCGCGGGGAGTTCGTGAGGCGGCTGGGAGAATCCCCACGTCCGTAGTAGGGGCGACCTGCGGTCGCCCGCGCCGGTCACTCTTCCAACCCGTTGCCCCGGGGGCCTGGATTGCATCCGCTCCGCCCCGTGGCGGGGAGGTTTCGTGACCACGGTATAATAAGTCATGAGGGCCGTACTCGACACCAACATCCCCCGCACGCTCGGTTGTCCGGCCGATGCCAACTTTGCGACCGCTCTCGCCGGACTCCGGGCCCTGAGGGACGCCAGGGTCTCTTTGCATCTCGCCTACTTCACGGTCGTGGAACTGCTG
>PMKP01000453.1 GCA_003157775.1 Myxococcales bacterium
CGGCGCCAGGGCAAGGACTGGGCGTTTCTGGCTCTCAACGGTGAACGAAGTCGTGGCGCTAAGCGCCAGAACGGACACGTTGTGATCAACTCGTCTGTCCTGGTGCTCAACCGGAGTTTCCAGCCCATCCATGTCACCAATGTTAGGCGGGCCTTTACTCTGCTCTACCTGGGCGCGGCGCAAGCCGTCGACCGCCAGTTCCGTATGTTCGATTTCGATAGCTGGTTGCAGCTCTCGACTGAAACCGGCGACGAGGTCATTCACACCGTCAATCGCGCAATCCGCGTGCCGCGTGTGATCATGTTGCAGCTATATGATCGCATTCCCAAGGCCAAAGTCCGCTTTTCGCGCCACAACATCTACACGCGGGATGCCAACACCTGCCAGTACTGCGGCCGGCAGCTCGCCCGTTCGGACCTGAATCTGGACCATGTCAAGCCCCGATCCCAGGGCGGCAGGACCACCTGGGAGAATGTCGTGTGTTGCTGCGTGGACTGCAACCTGGCCAAGGGCGCGCGGACTCCGGAGCAGGCCAAGCTGCGTCTTCTCCGCGCGCCGATTCGACCCCGCTGGACCCCGACTTTCCGCACCGCCGGCGATGGCGTTCGCTACCGCGAATGGCTCCCCTTCCTAGACCTCGCCAACGCGTCGTACTGGAATGTCGAGCTGGAAGAGTGATCGCGTAGGCGAAGGCGGGCTTTGCCCGCCGGAGCCAGAGCGCNNGGGGGCTAGGGCCTGCACGCCCCACCCCTGCCCCACGCACGCTTCGCGCGCGCCGGTCGCGGGAGGCGAGGCCGAGCGAGGCGGGTAGGGGCGTGGTGGTAGGTGGGGGGCCGAAGGGCGAAGCGAATCCTCCCAGGGTTCCCATGTCAATTAAGGGACTCCGCATCCTCGTAACTCGCCCAGAGCGCGCCAAGGCCGACAAATGGGCAGCGGCTCTATCCGTGGCGGGCGCCACCGTCGTTCCCTATCCGACGATCGAGGTGCTGCCGCCACCCTCCTGGGATCCACTCGATCAAGCGCTCCGGCAGGTTGGCCGCTACGACTGGATCATCTTTACCAGCCAGCCAGCGGTGTTTTTTGCCGTTTCACGCATGGAGGGAGGTCGCTCTCCCTCCGGGCGAGCTCGCCCGCGCGTCGCCGCGGTGGGCGCAGAAACCGCACGGGCGCTGGAGAAAGCCGGCGTCCACGTGGATCTCGTGCCCTCCGATCAGCGACAAGAGGGACTGATAGACGCTTTCCGCGACCTCGAAACCGGCACCCGCCTGCTCTTCCTTCATGCCTTTGCCGGACGCGACACGCTGATAGACGCGCTGCGCAGTCAAGGCTGCCAGGTTGACGTGGTCGACGCCTACCAGACGGCGCCACGCAGTCCCTTACCACCCCCACCGGCCTTTGACGTCGCGACCTTCGCCAGCCCATCGGCGCTGCGCGCCTTCGTGGAGAGACACGGTACCAGCGCCTTTGCGAGCAGGACAGTCGCCGTTATCGGGCCGACCACGGCAGCCGAGGCCGTGCGTCATGGTCTTCAGCCTGTGATGGCTACTGAGCCCAACATTGATGCGCTCATCTCGGCTATCGCTAGCGCGTATTCACCCAAAGGAGGCCACTAGCATGTCGTTCCCAGAAAACCGGCCCCGGCGACTGCGCCGCACCGAAGCTTTGCGTCGAATGGTTCGCGAGACCACGCTCTCCGTAGACAACCTGATTCTTCCCCTTTTCGTGTGCTCGGGCAAAGGGGTGCGCCGTGAGATTGGGTCGCTGCCTGGACAGTTCTATTTCTCGGTCGACCAGCTTTCTCGTGAGGCCGAGGTCGTCGCCAACCTCGGTATTCCCGCGGTCATGCTGTTCGGGCTGCCGGAGCGAAAGGATGCCGTGGGAAGCGAGGCCTGGCACCCGGAAGGCATTGTCCAGCGAGCCATTCGCGCCATCAAGAAGACGGTGCCCGATCTCGTGGTGGCCGCTGACTGCTGCTTCTGCGAGTACACGGCCCACGGCCACTGCGGCGTCATCCTGGAAAAGAAAGGGAACCAGAGCGTGGTGGACAACGATGCCACCCTGGAAAACCTGGGCAGGGCGGCCCTGGCCCAGGCACAGGCGGGCGCAGACATCGTCGCTCCCTCTGGGATGATGGATGGGATGATTGGCTTTCTGCGCGAAACGCTGGACGAGGCCGAGCAGCAAGACGTCATCCTGCTGTCCTACGCGGCCAAGTACGCCTCGGCCTTTTACGGGCCCTTCCGCGAGGCCGCGGCTTCAGTGCCGTCATTCGGCGACCGGAATGGCTACCAGATGGACGTGGCGAACATCCGTGAGGCGATACGTGAGGTGGCCCTCGACGTGGAAGAGGGTGCGGACATCGTCATGGTCAAGCCCGCACTTCCTTGCCTTGACGTCATCGGCGAGGTGCGCCGTGAGTTCGACGTGCCAATCGCTGCATTCAACGTGTCGGGCGAGTATGCGATGCTCAAGCTCGCAGGCCAAAAAGGGCTTCTTGACTATGACCGAGCCATGGTGGAGACTCTTACCTCAGTACGGAGAGCTGGTGCCGACTTGGTTGTGACCTATCACGCCAAAGAGGCAGCGCAGCTCCTCACGGGCAAGAGATAGCGGGCTTCCAGCGCCGACCAGGCGCGTCTGGGGTTTTTAGTTGACTTTTGCCCGCGCATACATAATCTTCCCATCCCCTCTGCGGGCAGCCGGTGGTCGGCTTCCAGCGAGAGGGTCGCTCGGTCTTTGAAAGCTGAATAGCAAACTGAGAAGAAATGCCGATTCCCTTGTTCCTCTTTGGGGAACAGGCGGATTCGGCCCCGAAACTTTGAGTGATACGAGAA
>PMKP01000037.1 GCA_003157775.1 Myxococcales bacterium
CGCCGGACTGTGGCACTCAGAAAATCTGCACCAGCGGGTGAATGATCGATCACATTATGAGGGCTGCACAGTCTCTCGAGCCCCGCCCCATGACTAAACCCATCACCGCCTGGACTTCGGGAAGATCACTATGACTGGGTTCCACCTCGACAAGCAGCAGATGCTTAGCCATCTCCGCGCCCTACGCCATCGTCCAGGAGAAACGACCCAAATCAGCATTGAGCGCTGGACGGAGACAGAAGAAGAGGAAGACCGCCTGCTCAGAAACGGATCGCCTCTGCGCTGGACGGGGTTCTACGAGCCTGGTCGCTACGACAAGCTCATCGAGGACGTCGACCGTTTCTTCCGCGAGCACCAAACCATCGTGTTCAACGTCTACGTGGGCGCAAATCCACGGACACTGGCGACCCTGCCTTATGCCGACCACGCGCTTCGAAGCTTCATCGAGATCAAGGGCGATGAACGCACGCCCACGTACGTAGACGGCACTTTCATTGTCCGCCGCGCCATCTTGTTTGACGTCGACTACAAGGGTGCCCGGAAAGGCGATGCCCGACCAAGGGGAAACCCCGCGCTCGCCGTCGCACGAGAGCTGCGGGACCAGGTTCCCGAGCTGCGCGAGTCGTCCCTGTTCAACACGGGCAACAACGCCGCGCTGGTTGCTCATCTCCCCACCGGAGAGTATTCGGATGCCGCTATCGCGGCGTTCTTCATGGACGTGACCAACCGGTACAACCTGGTTCCACCGGAGGGCCAGGCCGGCGTGAAGCTCGACCGCACCTGGGACGGCTACCGCATCATGGGCCTGTCGGGCACGCCCAAGCGCAAGGGCGCGGAGCCATCCCTGTGGCGCAACCAGACCGTAGTGGAGGTCGGAAGCGACAGCCAGGCGCTCGCCAACAGCATCAAGCAGTACGCCCAGGACATCCAGACAAAGGCTCTTGCCAAGCCGAGGGACCGTGTGGCTCAACGGGCAAGCCTTCCTCCAGCCACACCCGCAGCCAGGCAGATGGGGCTCGACCTTGATGAGCAGGTGGCCTCCTGGTGCGCTGGCTACCGCTACCTGTGGGACCAGGGCGTCGAGGATGACCGCAGCCGGGTGTTGTTCAATCTCGCCGTCAAGATGTTCTGGTCTGGCTGGCACGACGGGGACGTAGAACGCGCCCTGCGCGTCTGGAGTGCCCGCAGGGGCTACGAGCGCCCTGCCAAGTGGTATAGCCGCGTGCTCGCTAGCGCCAAGGCAGCCCACGAAAGGGGCGTGGCACCGGCGCACAAAACGGTGGAGGCGATGCTGGGTCAGTGTCCATGTGAAGGTGGCTGCGACATTGAACAAGCTGCTGCTACCGATGGCCGGCGCAAGCTGCTCGAGGTGCCATGGGACGAGTCGAAGTACCCGGCACTCGACAGGGCGGCACCGGTCGGCCAGTCGCTCAAGGTCGCACGTGAAGAGCAGACCAAGTTCATGGAGCAGGCCATCAGATCCTGCACCACAGGCGAGCGCCCGGGTTTGTGCCTGGTGACCGGGCCGCCTGGCGTGGGCAAGACCAAGGAAGCACGAGAGCTAACACGTGGGCGGCGGGTGGCCTGGTTCTTCGACCGCAAGACCGAGTTCAAGAAGCTCAAGACTTCCAAACTGCCCGGCGATGTGGATGTGCGCGAAATCCACAGCCGCGCTGACCTTTGCATCGTAGACGCATCCAAGCGGGCGCTGAACCAAATGGGCAAGCGTGGCCTAGGTGCGGCTGGAGGCCGAGTCTGCGACAAGTGCCAGAGCGCAGACCATTGCCCCTACACGACCCAGTTCCACGGGCTTGATGGCAGCTCGGTGGCAGCGGCATCGGCATGGGTCGGCACCCCACGCGCCAAGGAACTCGTTCAGCACGCCGACTTGATGGTGTTCGACGAGGACCCGCTGGAGGCTTGTATCGAGAAGGAAACCATCACCAATTCCGATCTAAACCTCCTCCGCGATGTGGCTGCTTCGATTGACGGTGCCGAGGCTCTGGTCAGGTTGGTCTCCGTCATCAGGGAGCTGCTTGCTCTGTCCGCGACTGCATGGAAGGGCCTTGAGACCGGCAAGTCCAGCCTGCGCCGGTGGTTCATAGATCGAATGGGCATCCTTGTTGATAGACCACCGTCGGCGCGACTTCTTGGGCACTGGCGCTCAGCCGAGCAGGCAATCCGCAAGCGCCTGGACATAGCCAGTGTGCCAGGTGCTCAGCTGGTGGGCCTTGAATCTACGATCTGGCGTGCAGCGCTCAACCCGGATGCCCCATGTCCGCTGTACCTCACCACCGGTCAGGACCGTCGTGCCGTGGTGCACGTCTGCAAGTTCAAGCCGATCAAGTTGAACAAGTCCGGCTTGGTCCTTGATGCCACCGGCGATATCGAACTGTACAAGCGGCTCTTCCCCAACCACGAGGTGTACGAAGACCCGACGCACGCCAAACTCCTGGCATCGGTAGTGCAGATTTGTGACCAGCGCCTGCCGATGCAGACCCTGCGCCACGAAAAGAACAGACAACAGGTTTCAACCGTCATCAAGAGCCTGGCGCAAGCAAGACTGCGGGAGATGAGGGGTGGCCGGGTTCTGGTGGTCGGCAGGAAAGAGCTGATTGATTTCTTGGCCCCGTCCATTTCCGCGATCAACAGGAAGCAAGCTGTCCGCAAGGCAATGAGGGGGCTGCCGTCCAAGCCGGCTGTCGTCACCGCCTACTACGGTGGCCAACGGGGTAGCCGGGACTACGAGACCTGCCACACCGCCATCATCGTCGGCACGCATGAGCCCCCGGTCGAGCAAATGGCAGCCTATGCCGAGGTCATGCTTGATCGAACTGTTTCGCGTGGGCGCATCCAGCAGAAACGGCCCTACTGTCTGCCCGTCCCAGGCAAGCAGAACCTCTCCTACGGCACCACGATCCCGGTCTACACAGAAGAGCTGCTGCAGCGCCTGGTTGAACGGGTGCGCGAGGGTGAGCTGGAACAGGCTGGCTATCGCATTCGCCCCTTGGACCCGAAGAGACCAAACCTGAAGGTGTACTTGCTGACCAGCTTGCCACTCAGGCTTCTTCCGCCCACCGAGGTGCCCATCACCCTGGCCGAGCTGGCTGCCGTGGCAGACGGGAGATAGTCACACTGTAGCTGGCGTTCACTGGGCCGAGGATGGCATCAAGCATCCTGTACACAGGGGGCCAGAACCATAGGGCCTAACTTAGTACACGGGAGAGGGGGAACACCAGGGTTCCCG
>PMKP01000351.1 GCA_003157775.1 Myxococcales bacterium
CATCATCGCCATCCTGGGCATGGATGAGCTTTCAGAGGACGACAAGCTGACTGTGTCGCGCGCGCGCAAGGTACAGCGCTTTCTGTCACAGCCCTTCCACGTGGCCGAAACTTTCACTGGCCAGGCTGGCCAGTACGTCGAGATCAAGGACACCGTGCGCGGCTTCAAGGAAATCATCGAAGGCCGCTGCGACGACATCCCTGAGCAGGCATTCGTCATGATGGGCGGCATCGAAACTGTGCGCGCACGCGCCGAGAAGATGGCCAAAGAGAGCTAGAGAAGCGATGCAACTGACCGTCACCACCCCGCGCGGCTCCCTGGTCCAGATGGAAGTGGACGAGATCGCCGCGCCCGGCGCCGTCGGAGAGTTCGGCATCTTGCCCGGACACATCCCCTTCATGGCGGCGCTCAAGCCCGGCGTCCTCTTCTATCGAACCAAGGACGGCCCGCGTTTCCTTGCGGTTGGAGACGGCGTGCTACAGGTGGTGCAAAGTGGGGAGAGCAACAAGATTTCGGTGCTGGTGGATCGGGGCGAAGCCGCGCGCGACATCGATCGCGACACGGCAACGCAGGAACTGGCTGCCGTCGACGCGGAGTTGGGAAAAAGCAAGGCCGAGACAGCCGCCGACGTGAAGGCGCTGCTCGCGCGGCGGGCCTGGGCGGCGGCCAGGGTCGATGCTGCGAATCGGGTGAAGTAGAGCGGGTCGAGCGGCGGTGCACGGAGGGAGCGGGGTGGCATTTGGCCAGCGAGGGAGTCGCGTGCTACTGGAAGGGTTGGAGATCCGACTGTGAAAAAGGTAAGTGTGCGGTGCCGACCTAATCGTCTCCAACGTTGTGGCAAGCTCTTCGCGCAGCGGCTCCGGCGCAGAAGGCCGATTGATGCGCCACCAATCGCGGACAGCACGGATTTGGTCAAGAGCGTCGGGTGAGAACTCAATTCTGAGATGCTTCACCGACCTGATCTCGCGCCGATCTCTGCCAGCACTTGCTCAGGGTCACGAACGGCTTGCTTTGGGCACCCTAGGAAAAATGGCGGGCTCGGTGAAATAGCCAGCCGACCCTCGACGCACCCGGTGCCGCCTGCTAGGTCCTGGGGCGATGAAGTTCTTCGTGACCTGCGCCCGGGGCACCGAAGGCGCGCTCCGCCGCGAGCTGGTTGTCCGGCGCATCCACGCCCCCCGTGGCGCCACCGGGGGCGTTTCCTTCGACGGCACCATGGAAGACGGGATGAAGGTGTGTCTGTGGTCACGCGTGGCCATGCGAGTTCTGCTGGAAGTGGGCAGCTTCCCCGCCTCCGACGCCGACACCCTCTACGCCGGCACGCGCGCGGCTGACCTGCGCCGCTTCTTCGGCAGCAGGACCACTCTCGCCGTCACCGCCACCACCCACGAGAACCCCGAACTGCACCACTCGGGATTCGCCGCGCTGAAGGTGAAGGACGCCGTGGTCGATGCCCTCCGCGACCGCATGGGCCATCGCCCCAACGTCGACGTGAAAAACCCCGACGTATCCCTCATCCTGCACCTGCGAGGCCGCGACGCTCGCCTCTTCGTCGATCTCGCCGGCCAGCCGCTCCATCGGCGCGGCTATCGCGTGGCCATGGCCGACGCCCCTCTCAAGGAATCCCTGGCTGCGGCAGTGCTCGCCCTGGGGGGCGTGCCCGCCGACCGGCCCTTTGTCGATCCCATGACCGGCACCGGGACGCTGGCCATCGAGCATGCTCTGGCCAGCCGCAACATCGCCCCGGGCCTGCGCCGCGCCTTCGGCTTCGAGCGATGGTCTGACCAAAGCCACCTGCCGGTGTTCGCGCGACTCAAGAAGGCAGCGCAGGACGCCAGATTGGCCAAAGCCCCCTGCCCCATTCTGGCCCGCGACATCTCGGCTGCGGCGATTCAGTCGGCCCGCCGGAATGCCCGAGCCGCCGGGGTGGCCGAGGACATCGAGTTTGCAGTCGCCGATGTCGCGACATTGTGGCCTCACGATCCGCCCGGAACCATCTGCATGAACCCGCCCTACGGCGAACGGCTGCCCGGTCCGGCACCGGAACAACCGCTGGACCAGCTCTACGCCAGCGTCGCCCGCACCCTAGACCAGATGCACGGGTGGAGCGCGGTCATCCTGTGCGGCAATCCGCTGCTCGCGCGAGCCCTCCGGCGTAAGCACGAGATTTCCCACCGCCTGTGGAACGGCCCGCTTGAAGCGCGCCTGCTGGTGTACCGGCTCTAGCCCGCACTATTCACGAGCTGCACCAAGTCGATGTCTGTGCGGGCTAGGCAAACGCGTGCGGAGCCTGCCGGCTTTGCCGGCAGCGCAGCGTCGCGGGAGGGTTTGGGAACCCTCCCAGGGTTCCCATTACAAACGACCTAGCCCGCCACACTTCAGTGCGCCCGAACCAGTCTGTTACGGTTTGACCGTCGGCAATCCGATCGTGGTGAATAATGCGGGCTAGCCTCTACATTCCGCTCAAGAAACGCCACTTGTTGTTGGAGGTTCGTTCCAGCAGGAACCTATGGCGGTCGTTGACGCGGCGGTAGCGTTCCCCGGTTTCGCTCTGAAGCTCGAACGCGCCGTTCAAAAACGCATCGACCTCAACCTGCTCCCCCTTCACCCTGACCTGTTGGTATTCGATGTCGTAGCGAAGAGACTGCACGCGCCCCAGGCGAGCGGTCAGAACCTCACGCAAGCCGTCGTAACCGTAGTCATCGTTCGCCTGAGGCGTGCCTCCATCCTCGAAGTACTTCTTCGAAGCCAGCATCAGCAGTCCTTCAATGTTCTTCTCGATGAGAAAAGCTCGATATTGCTCGATGGTCTGGACGATGGCCAGGTTGTCCTCAGTGGCAGGGATGGTCGTTCCGACCAAGTACCGCGTGTGACCGCAGCCAGCAATGGCCGCTGCAAACACGACCGCCAGTGCACCGAATCTCGAGGTTGTCATGCGCTTCTTGGAGGGAACTAGCATCAATCGTTCCAGCAGGAAAGGCCCACGATCAGGCCCGTCCTTCGCCGCGCCCAGTCCCACCCGCGACTCTCTGGCCAGAAATGGTCCGCGGTGCTGCCAAGATGACAGCGCATTGCCATGTCAACGCCTAAACAGCCGATCGACATTCTCCTTCTCCCAAGCAGAGGCACGCTCGTAGTCGGCGAATTCACGTTCCTGGGCGAGAAACTCCGGCGGATGGAAGCAGCGCCGACTCCCGTTGCGACGGATCTCGTACCTGCCGTGAAGCATCTCGTGAAACACGATCCACTCGACGAAGAAAGGCGGCACCTCGGCGCGGTCCAACGCGGGATGGACGCGGATGATGCGGTCCTCGACAGAAAAACTGCCCATCTTGATGGACCGTTGCTGCGCTCGGAGAACCGCATGGCCCCAGGTGATCTGCGCCTGCAAAGTCCCATGGAAGTAGCGCCGGTTCAGGCGATCGAAGATGTCCTTCAAGTCGTGGAAGCGTCCAACCGGCCGCAACTTGAGCTGGCGTGGCCGGCGTGGTGCCCGACTGATGATGTGTTCGTGACGCTCGATGAACTCCCCGAGAACTCCGGACGCGCGCCGGTCGTTGTGGACCACGTAGCGCGCAAGGGCCCGCACCAGCCGAGGCTCGGCGCCGGCGAATACCTGGTGAATTCTGACCGCGTAGGCCGCCGGCTCGCGTCGCACCGCCACGATGTTGTAGTGGTTGCTGGTCAGCGTGAGGCGCAGGCTCTTGCCGGGCGGTAGATAGGCAGCTACGGCGTGCTCGAGCCGAATCTCCTCCAGTGAGCGGCCGCCAGCGGGCAACCGGACGACCCGGCCCGGGTTCCTTGCTCGCGCGGCCCAAAGCGACATGGGGGCAGAGGCAACCGTTCCGTCGTCGGAATCGGCAAAGCGGAAGGTCAACTGTCGTGGATCCACGCAAGCCGACTCACCGTCCGTGGGCATGGAGTCGGCACCTTCAGGGAGCATCGTGCTCAATTGTCTCCTTGTCGCGTCGCAGTTCTCACTTTCGATTCTGCGATCGTATCAACCTGCTAGCTGTGGATCAAAAATCTATCACTTTGAAGTTATTTGACTTTTCCTGTGGATAACTACCTTTCAGCATAAGTAGGTAAATGTGCGAGCAAATGACATCAACACGCCTCACTGTTCTGGCCGACGAGCGTAGAGCGCATCTCACAAATCCGGACCGAACCATGGCCGAGCGGGAGCGATTTGTGAGACGCGCTCCAGCCTTCAGCCCTGTGGCTTGGGCGTGTCGGTGGCCGCGGAAACCGCAGTCGTTTCAGCCACGACCTGCTCAGTTCCGGAAGACGCGGAGATGCTGCCAGAGATGGGCGCGACACCCTGTTGCGACTCGGCAGCAGCCGGGACCTCGGCTGTCTCAGCTTGCCGGCGCGGGTCATCGCGGACCGGCTCTTCCTCCTGGTTGGCCGCGCTGCTGCGTTCTTCCTCTTCCAACATGGCCTCAACCTCGGCCGGCGGGCCAAGTTTCTTGCGCCGCCGCCGCCGCCGATCCGCGCGCTCGCCCTCGCGGTCCGCATCCGATCGATCGAGCGGCGTCTTCTGACTTGGGGAACGCAACTCGAAATCCTCGAGCGCGAACGATCCGCGCGCCTTGACGATGATACGCTTCTGCAGGCGCTTCTCCATGTCCTCCAGATACCCGTGATCCGTGGTAGCCAGCACCTGCGCGACGTCAGGGTGCACTTCGACCAGCACGGTGTCCCCTTCGATCAGGTTGCCCTGCCGCCGGATCTCGCGCAGAAGCTCGTAGGCCACAGTTCGCCGCGACTTGGTGTAGCCCTTGCCCTCGCAGTGTTCGCAGGGCTCGGTCAGGGCGTGCAGCAACGACTCGCGGGTTCGCTTGCGGGTCATCTCGATCAGGCCCAGCTCGGAAATACGGGTGACCACTGCCTTTGATCGGTCTCGACGCAAGTGATCGTTGAAGGCACGCGTGACCCGGTCGCGGTTGGAGGCGCGGTCCATGTCGATGAAGTCGACCACGATCATGCCGCCCAGAGAGCGAATGCGCAGTTGCTCGGCAACCTCGCGACAGGCTTCCAAGTTGGTCTGGGTAATGGTGTCTTCCAGATTCTTCTTGCCCACGAAACGGCCGGTGTTGACGTCGATGGCGGTCAGTGCCTCCATCTCGTCGACGATAAGGTAGCCGCCTGACTTGAGCCATACCTTGCGCTCCAGTGCCCGGTCTATTTCGATCTCGATGCCGTAGCCGTCAAAGATAGGCTCCGGCCCATCGTACAGATCGATCTGCCCGGTGAAGTCCGGCATGAACGCCGCAATGAACTTCTTGATCTTGTCGTATTCGGCGCGGGAATCGATGATCAGCTTGGCCACGTCGGGCGTGAACATGTCGCGCACCGTGCGCAGCAACAGATCGAGATCGTTGTAGATCAGCGCAGGACAGCGACTGTTCTGGGTACGGCGGACAATCTCGTTCCACAGCTTGATGAGAAAATCCATGTCCGCGCGGAGATCCTTCTCCGGCACATTCTCCGCAACCGTACGCACGATAAAACCCGTCCCCGGCGGCCGCATCTGG
>PMKP01000040.1 GCA_003157775.1 Myxococcales bacterium
CTCACTCACGCCGAGTCGCGCACCCTGGCGCAACTGCTTGGCCAGGTGATGGTTCGCGACTATCCCGATCTTGCCACCCTGACCCGCGCCGTGGCCCAGCGTGCCGGCCGCGTGTATCTGGATTGTCTGCAAAACGGTCACGGCAAAACCATCGCCGGCCCCTTCAGCGCCCGCGCAGTCCCCGGCGCCCGCGTGTCCATGCCCCTGCGCTGGTCCGAGGTGAACGCCCGCCTCGATCCCGCGGCCTTCACCATCAAAACCGCGCCAGCGCGCATGAAGCGGCTACACGCGGATCCCCTGGTGCCAGTGTTGCAACTGCGCCCGGATCTGCCGCGGGCGCTGGCATTGCTGGAGGGAGAAGTGGAGAAGTGAGATTCCAACGGTAGTCATCAACAAAACGCCGGGATGAGCGTTATGGTGGATAAGAGACGCCTTCATGGACGAGATGCCGCACCTCAAGCTGGTGGGAAAGCCGGCGCCCGATTCGGACGCCGGCGAATACTCCGAGGCGCGCGCCAAGCAGGCGGCTGGCCGAGCTGCTGCCCAAGGAGTCGGTTCAATGAAGTGCCCGGACGAACAAACCCTGGCGGCGTTCATGGAGGGCGAGCTGTCAACCAACGCAGCCGGGGAGCTGCAGATCCATCTGGCCGACTGCGCCGGTTGTCGCCAGGCCATCGAGCGCCTACGCGAAACAATTGGGCAATTGCGGCTCGCCCGCGCAGTCGAGGATCCCCACTTTGTCAGCCAGCTGCTCGATCGATTGCCGGCTAGCCGTCGGCGCCACCCTGGTCGCTGGCTGGTGGCCTTGGCATTGGCCGCTGCCGCTGCATTCGTGGTCTTCTGGGGCGTGTCCTTGCATCGTCGCGACGGCGAGTTTGTCGCGCGCGGAAATGCGAAACCTGGCCTCGCCGAGCCAGCCACCCACCTTGGTGTTGAGGTCTTTGTCCATCCGCAAAGCCGCGACAAGAACCGCGTGGCCATGCGTGGTGGTGAGCGAGTCGAGAACGGCGACGGATTCAGCTTCGTGGTCAGCAACCGATTCGGCCGCGACGTCTACCTCTGCCTCTTTGCCATACTCCTCTGGCCACGGCCCTTCCTGTCAAAGACCACTTTCAAAGACAAAACCAAACCTTCGTCACGTTTGCGGATGAAGGGCACGGAGCCGAGGGACAGTCGCCGACCGACGTGCTGTGGCAACATGATTGCGGGATCGAGATTGTGGACCAGTTCTTCGATGACCCCACAGCCCAGCTCGACACCAGTTGCCTTGCCAACGTGCTGCCGCTCAATTTCAGTGGCACGCCGTTCGCGAACAAGTCGCTCTGGAACACAACCGACGTATGGGAGAATCCTGTCACGGCTCCCGCCAACTAGCATCCGATCCCCGGTCGTTCTTCAACGGCCCGGCCATTCATTCTGTGTTGCGCGCTGCGGATGGGGACCGTCGGCGGCTGCGCGACGAGGCGCGACAACCCGCCTGGAATCACCCGGGTGTTCGTGATAGCTTTTTCTGCATTGTGCGCTCTCTCATTGTCGTCTTCCTGTCGCTCTTGCTGGTTCCTGGCGTGCGAGCGGCCGAGCAACCCAGTGACGTGGCAACGGCCCATGTGCGCAAGGCAACGGCTGCGTTCAATCTCGGCAAGTACGACGACGCTGCCAAGGAGTACGAGGCGGCCTACGAGCAGACTCTCGACCCGAACCTGCTTTTCAACATCGGCCAGGCCCACCGGCTTGCGGGAAATCGCGAGAAGGCCATCACCGCCTATCGTTCCTTCATTCGATCCGCTCCGGAGAGCGAGCAACGTCACCTGGCCGAAAGCAAGATCCGCGAACTCGAGCGGCAGCGTCCCGCGCCACCCCCGGCTTCTGCATCGGTGCCCGCACCCGCCCCCGCTGCCGTGGCCCCAGTGCCGACGCCAGAGCCTCCTGTGACGACTCCAGTTGCGGCGCCGCCGACGGAAACGCCCAGCCCTGCACGCGCCCCGACACCCGCGCCTTCTACCACCGAGGCGCTCGGTGGACTGGTCACGGCTCCCGCAGTTCCGGAGCCAGCGCCGTCGACACCTTTCTACAAAGGCTGGCCCTTCTGGACGGCGGTAGGCGCCGTGGTGGTGGGCGCAGTCGTCCTCACCGTCGTTCTCACTCGTCCCAGCAACAACCTGAAGATGAATGCCGACTTCGGGACGAAGGGATTCTAGCCATGAGGAAAACCAGACGCTTCGGCCTGCCCGCCCTGTCCGCGCTGCTGCTGGTGGGGGCACTGGCGTCCTGCAGCCAGTCTGACAAGGCCGGAATCCTGTTGAAGGTCGACACCGACACCACCGTGCCGAAATCCCCGGCGATCACGTCGCTTGCCGTGACGGCAAACGGAACCACGCAAACCTTTGACGTGTCCAAGGGACTGCCCGGCACCCTCGGCATCGAGACCAGCCCTGGCGACAAGGACGTCGTCGTGGTCGGCTTGACGGCCGACAACACCCCCGTGGCAAAAGGCACAGCCACTTGTCCGGCCACGGCTGGCAAGGTGCTTGAGTGCTCTGTAAAATTGTCTGTTCTTCCTGCAGACGCCGGGATTCCTGCTGACGCCAGTCCCAGCGATACCGGCGGAGCACCTGGGTTTGACGGCGGGACCAGCAACGACGCTCCCACAAGCACAGGCGGAGCCTCCGGAGGCAGCGGCGGCGTAGTCACTTCCGGTGGAACAACCACCACCGGCGGCGTGACCACTGCCGGCGGAACCCTGAGCACCGGCGGTGCAACCGGCGGCGCTCCAGACGCAGGCGGCGGCGCAACCGGTTTCGATGCGGGCTCAAACATCGACGCTCCACCCAGCACAGCAGGAGGCTCTGGAGGCACAGCCGGCGCGACCACCGCCGGCGGAACCATGAGCAGCGGCGGTGCAACCAGCAGCAGTGGCGCAACCAGCAGCGGCGGCGCAACCAGCAGCGCCGGTGTCACGACTTCCGGGGGACTCTCAAATTCCGGTGGCGGCGGCGCAACCGGCACAGGAGGCGCATCCACCACGGGCGGATCGAAGCCCACTGGTGGCACAACCAGCACGGGTGGAGCGACGAGCACGGGTGGAACGACCAAACTGGTGGCCACCGCGGTGGCTGCCGGCTACGGCCATTCCTGTGCGCTGCTCAAGGACGGCACGGTGTGGTGTTGGGGCAACAATACCTCTGGGGAACTTGGCAATGAAGACCCCAGTATCGACGGCTCCACCATTGTTATTAAGACCACCCCAGTCCAAGCAAAGATTGCTTCTCAGGCTGTCTCTCTGGCAACCGGGGCCTATCACACATGCGTGGTGCTCACCGACAGCACAGTCCAATGCTTTGGCGAAAATTCAACCGGTCAAATAGGCAACGGGGACGCGGGCAACTACGCCCTCAGCACGACTCCAGCGTCTGTTCGCAATGCCGATAATGGTCTCTTGTCCAATGTTGCCTCCGTCGTGGCGGGCAGCGGTCACACTTGTGCCTTGCTGTCGGACAAGACCGTCAAGTGCTGGGGCTACAACTACGATGGTCAGTTGGGGAACGGCAACAACAGTTCGAGCACGACACCCGTGCAAGTCCTCACGAGTTCCTCGCCTTCCACTCCTCTGACCAACGTACTGGTATTGGCGTTAACCCACGACCATACCTGTGCCATTCGATCCGGGAACAGCGTCTACTGTTGGGGAGACAATGGATATGGTGAGCTCGGGAACGGCAATGCCGACCCCACTACAGTCGCCGTGCAAGCCAAGAACATTACCGCAACCGCCGTCGCCGCAGGTGGCACTCATAGCTGTGTAGTCACTGCTACGACGGTCAGTCCCTTCAACGTGCAGTGCTGGGGCAGCGACTTCTATGGACAACTTGGCGACAACGCCGCATCCACAGGCTACCTGCCCGTTCACGCCCAGGTCCTGCGGAATGCCTCGTCGATTTCGCTCGGCAGAACCCACACTTGTGCCGTGATGGTTGACTCGACTGTCGAATGCTGGGGCGACAATGAGTATGGGCAGCTCGGCAACGCTTCCATAACCGAGAACGACGTTCCAGTGAGCGTTTCGCTCTCGCAGCAAGCTGCGAGCCTGGGCGCCGGGGAATTTCATACCTGCGCCGTGATCAATGGTGGTGCGGTCTACTGCTGGGGCGACAATTACTACGGACAGATGGGCAATGGTACTGGCGGCCCCAACCAAAAGAGCACCTTACCGGTGTTGGTGAGCGGATTCTGAGGCCGCCCTAGCGGCTGGTGGTGTCCGGAGAAGCTGGTCGGGAGCGCCTTCGCCGGCCCGACGTCGCGTGCAAGCTCAGCTGGGCTCGCCTTGGGGTCTCGCTTCTTCACCGTCGCGGCCAAGAATGTCTTGGGAAAGCACGCCCTCGCCCGCTTCG
>PMKP01000153.1 GCA_003157775.1 Myxococcales bacterium
GGAACCGTCACGCGCTGTTCGTGCATCTGCGGTGGTTCAACCGGAACCGGCGGCCGCGCCGGGCCCTTGCTCCACGTGCCGTACGCCTTTTCGACCAGCTTGAGAACTTCATCGGAACTGACGTCGCCGACCACCAACAGGATCACGTTGTCGGGCCGATAGTAGCGGTCGAAGAACTGGCGCGAGTAGGCGAACTGGTGAGGCATGTCCTCGATGTCGCGCACAAACCCGATGGTGGTGTGTTTGTAGCTGTGCACCGCAAAGGCGTGGTCGTGCAGCGCCTCGTCCATTTTCTGCAACGGATCCGACGAGCCCTTGTTGTACTCGCCCAGAACGGCACGGGCTTCCTTCTGGAATGAAGCCTCGTCGTATTTCAGATTGAGAAAGCGGTCAGCCTCGATCTCGACCACCTTGGCCAGCGCGGACTTGCCGGCCAGGATGTGGTACACGGTCATGTCCTCGGCGGTAAAAGCGTTGGAATCCGCGCCCATGGCCTTGATCTCGGCATTGTAGCGCTCGGTCGAATAGCGCTCGGTTCCGCGGAACATGATGTGCTCGAAGAAGTGCGCGAAGCCCGACTTGCCTGGTTCGACCTCGTTGCGACTGCCGGCGCGCACCACCGAGTAGTAGGCCACCAGGCCGGGCGAGTCGTAGGGCACGACGAAGATGCGCAGGCCGTTGGCCATGACCTTCTCGGTGAAGGCGAAGGGGAAGGCTGATTTCTGCGAGGTCAAGGGAGTACCTCCTGGCCGCGGCAAAGGCCCGGCGCCGGTGGAAGAAGCGATGAGCGTGGCCAGCGCCACGAGGGAGATGACGGATCTCATGAGCAACACAATCAAGTTAGTGATCGAAGTACATACGGCAGGATCCCGCCGTGCTGGTAGTAGGCCGATTCTTGTTGGGTGTCGATACGCACGCGTACGGCAAAGTGGTCTTGCGATCCGTCAGGTCGGGTGATGCGGACGGCGATTTGCCGGTGAGCCGGCGGCGCTTCCAGGAAGTGGGGAAGGCCCAGAGTTTCGAAGACTTCTTCGCCGGTCAGCCCCAGGCTGTGGGCGCTTTCGTCGGGGAGAAACTCCAGCGGCAGCACGCCCATGCCCACCAGGTTCGAGCGGTGGATGCGCTCGAAGCTTTCGGCAAGCACCACGCGCACGCCAAGCAGGCGCGTTCCTTTCGCCGCCCAGTCGCGCGACGAGCCGCAGCCGTAGTCGCGGCCGGCCAGCACCAACAGAGGCACGCGGTCGGCCTGGTACTTCATGGCTGCATCGTAGATGGGCATGATCTCGCGGCCGGGCAGATGCCGGGTGACCCCGCCCTCGCTGCCGCGGACCAGTTGGTTCTTGAGACGAAGGTTGGCAAAGGTTCCGCGCACCATGACTTCGTGGTTGCCGCGACGAGCGCCGTAGGAATTGAAGTCCTTGGGCTCGATGCCGAGGCCGACGAGGTAGCGCCCGGCTGGGCTGTCGGCTTTGATCGATCCGGCGGGCGAGATGTGATCGGTGGTTATGCTGTCGCCGAGAACCGCCAACACGCGCATTCCGCGCAACTCACCCTGCGTGGCGGGCGTCGCTGGCATGTCCACGAAGTAGGGCGGATGCTTGACGTAGCTGGAGCCTTCGTCCCACGCGTAGGTCGCTGCTTGTGGCACCTGGATGCTGCGCCAGCGAGAATCGCCCTCGAACACGCTGGCGTAAGCCTGCTTGAACATGGCGGGCTTGACTGCCGCCAGCGCTGCTTGGATCTCGGCCTGCGAGGGCCAGATGTCGCGCAGGAAGACCGGCTGGCCCTCGCGGTCTGTACCCAAAGGTTCCTCTTCGAGGTCGATGTCCACCCGGCCGGCCAATGCAAAGGCCACCACCAGGGGAGGCGAGGCCAGGTAGTTGGCGCGCACCTCGGGGTGCACGCGGCCCTCGAAGNNCCTCGAAGTTGCGGTTGCCCGAGAGAACCGACGCCACCACCAACCCGCGTTCTTCGATGGCCTGCGAAATCGGCGCCGCCAGTGGTCCCGAGTTGCCGATGCAGGTGGTGCAGCCGTAGGCAACCACGTGGAAGCCGAGCGCCTCGAGATGGGGCAGCAGGCCGGACGCTTTGAGGTAGGCGGTGACCACCTGCGATCCCGGTGCCAGCGATGTCTTTACCCAGGGCTGGCTGGCCAGGCCACGCGCCACCGCCTTCTTGGCCAGCAGGCCCGCGGCCATGAGCACCGACGGGTTAGATGTGTTGGTACAACTGGTAATCGCAGCCAGCACCAGTGCGCCGTGCTTGAGACTCGGATGAGCGGCCACGCGCCCCGTAGTCTTGGCAGAGTCGGCTTTTGTGGGTTTCGACAGCAAGGGCAGGGCGGTGGAGAAGGACTTCTTGATCTGCGACAGTGGCACCCGTTCCTGCGGCCGGCGCGGCCCGGCCACGCAAGGCTCGATGCTGGCCATATCGAGAGCAACAATCTTGGTGTACTGGGCTTCCGGCGAGCCAGTGGTCGCGAACAGGCCCTGCTCGCGGCAGTAGGCCTCCACCAGGGCGATGGATTCCTCGGACCGGCCCGAGAGACGCAGGTAGGCCAGGGTTTCTGCGTCGATGGGAAACAGCGCACAGGTGGCGCCATATTCGGGCGCCNNGCCATGTTGGCGATGGTGGCGCGATCCGCGAGCGGCAGTTTCGCGATGCCGGGGCCGAAGAACTCGACGAACTTTCCCACCACGCCGAGCTTGCGCAAGAGCTCGGTCACGGTGAGCACCAGGTCGGTGGCGGTGGCGCCCTCGGGCAACGAGCCCGCCAGCCGCACGCCGACTACCTCGGGAACCAGCAGAGGCATGGGCTGGCCCAGCATGGCGGCTTCCGCTTCGATGCCGCCCACGCCCCAGCCCAGCACGCCCAGTCCGTTGATCATGGTGGTGTGCGAGTCGGTGCCCACCAGCGTGTCGGGATAGGCCTGCATGACGTCGGGGCGGCTGCGGTCAGGAGCGGCGAACACCACGCGGGCCAGGTGCTCGAGGTTGACCTGGTGAACAATTCCCGTGTCAGGCGGCACCACGGCGAGATTGCGAAAGGCGGATTGGCCCCAGCGCAAGAAAGCGTAGCGTTCCTGGTTGCGCGCAAATTCGATCTGGTTGTTGCGCGCCAGGGCCTGGGGGTGGCCGTATTCATCCACCTGCACCGAGTGGTCGATGACCAGTTCCACCGGCAGGAGAGGATTGATGCGGGTCGCATCGCCGCCCCTGCGTTGGGTGGCGGTGCGCATGGCCGCCAGGTCCACGACCGCGGGCACGCCGGTGAAATCCTGCATGAGAACCCGCGCCGGCATGAAGGCGATCTCGCATGCAGGCTCGGCCTCCGGTTGCCAGCGCGCCACGGCCTCGATTTGCTGGGAGGTGACCGAGGTGCCGTCCTCGCGCCGCAACAGGTTTTCGAGAAGGATCTTCAACGAAAGCGGCAGCCGATCGAGTGGCAAACCGGCCGCCTGCATTGCGGCGAGGCGGAAGATCTCGAAACTCCGGTTGCCGACACGCAACGCCGAGCGAGAGCCGAATGAATCAGGCATCCTCATAGTGCTAGCAAAGCGTTGCGGCTACGTCGACAGCGCCGCTACTGCCCTGTCTTTTTCGGCGCATCTCCGCCCGATCCGGGCTTGGGCGCGGCCGCGTACTCCTCCAGCTTGCGGTACAGGGTTTTGCGGTCCAGGCCCAGGCGCAGGGCCGCGCGCGTCTTGTTGCCACCCTCGGCATCGAGCACGCGCTCGATATACTCACGTTCGAGCTGGTCCAGGGTCAGCCTCTGCGTCACCGCCGTGGACAGCCGGTCCTGGCTCTTGCGTTCACGCGTGACCGGCGGCAGATCGTCCGGGCCAATCAGCTCGCTCTTGGCCAGGGCCACCGCGCGTTCAACCATGTTCTCCAGTTCGCGCACGTTGCCGGGAAAGGTGTAGGAGAGCATGATCTTCTTGGTGTCCTCGGTGAAGCCGCGCAGAGTCTTGCCGGCCTGCGCGGCCGAGCGGGCCAGGAAATGCTCGGCCAGGGGCAGCACGTCCTCGCTGCGCCCGCGCAACGGGGGCAGATGAATCTGCACGACGTTGAGACGGTAGTAGAGGTCTTCGCGAAACTGTCCCTCGCGCAGATACGCCGCCAGATCGCGATTGGTGGCAGCGATCACTCGCACGTCCACGCGTTCGACCTTGTTAGTGCCCAGCGGCCGCACCTCACCGTCCTGCAGGACGCGCAGCAACTTGGGTTGCAGCGCAAGCGGCATCTCGGCGATTTCGTCAAGGAACAGGGTGCCGCCGTCGGCTTCCACGAAAAGGCCCTGGCGGTTGGTGCGTGCGGTGGAATGGGCGCCGCGCGCGTAGCCGAAGAGCTCGCTCTCCAGCAGGGTTTCGGGTATGGCCGAGCAGTTCACGGCCACGAAGGGGCGCGCCTTGCGCGGACCGTGGGCGTGGATGGCGCGCGCCACCAGCTCCTTGCCGGTGCCTGAATCGCCGGTGATGAGCACGCTGGCGGGCGAGCCGGCCATGCGACGGATGAGATCAAAAACCTCCTGCATGGCGGGCGAGCGACCAATGATACTGTCCAGCCGGTCGCGCCGGCTGACCTCTTCGCGCAGACGCACGTTCTCCGAGCGCAGCTCGCGCCCGGCCAGCACGTTGTTGATGGTGACCAGGAGCCGTTCGGGCTCGAACGGCTTGGTCAGGAAGTCGGACGCCCCCAACTTCCACGCTCGGACGGCCGTGTCGATCGTTCCGAATCCGGTGATGATGACAACGCAGAGAGAGGGCTCGACGGCGCGAACCTCGCGCAACAGATCCAGCCCATCGAGATCGGGCATCTTCACGTCGGACACCACCAAGTCGACGCCGCCCCGCTTGACGCGCTCTACGCCGGCCCGGCCCCCAGTGGCGACCTCGACCGTGAAGCCTTCCCGTTCCAAATCCTCCTTGAGAAGTTCGCGCTGGGCTTGGTCGTCGTCGACCACCAGGATGACGGCCGAAGCCGGCGGGCGCGCGGCGGAAGCGTCTGTGCTCGGGGGGCTGGCCATTCTGCGCAGGGCGTTCCGTCATGCGGAAGCCCGGCCGGGCCATCCTTGCCCATACACGCTCGTTGAGCAAGCGCGCTTGCTGTTGCTGCAAGTCAGCAGGGAGTTTTTGCTTTGAAGGGCTGCAAATTGCAAGAGCCGTTTTGGCCGCGCGAGATCCCTCTCGGAGGCGATCAGTCGCGGAATGTCAAGGAGCCGTTTCGGCACAGCCAACCCATCAGCATCCGCGTGACTTCAGCGACGAAAATCCAACGCCCTTCAGCAGCCTTCCAGTGAGCTGTTCTCAGAGAGATCTGCTACTACACAACACAGATCACCAGGAGTTCGATTTGGCGATCTTTTCGAGCTTTGAAATCCGCAAGGGAGTTTGCCCTGGTTTCTTGGCCGCCCTCTTCACTGTCGGGGCGGGTTGCGCGAACAGCTCTGGACCGGCTATCACCACGAATTCGGGCGGTGCCCTGACCAAGAATTGGCCATCGTGCGGTCAAGCGGCGCGACAGGCCAGATCGTGTTTACGGCCACTACATCTGGGTTGACGTCAGGGTCGGTCACGCTCAGCGCTCAGTGAACGGACGATAGCGGCGATCGAGCAGGACAGCGCGCGAAGGCCCGCGCACGGATCTCGCCCCGCACCTGTCACCCACACCGCGCCTCACCGGCCGGATGGTTCCGCGTTCTCGATGACCGGGACAGGTGTGTCGCCGTCCGCCTGGGTCGGCTCGGCCACGCTGCCCGCGGGCAGGAACACGCGCAGGGCGGCGCCACCTTGCGGGGCATCGCCGACCTCAATCCAGCCCTCGTGATCTTTGACGATGCCCTTGCTCACCGCCAGGCCCAGTCCGCTGCCCTGGCCTGGGTCTTTGGTGGTGAAAAAGGGTTCGAAGATCTTGTCGCGATCCGCGACTGGAATGCCGGGGCCGGTGTCGCTCACCTGCAGTATGAGATAGGGCGAAGGCGGCGAATGCGCCAAACCCTCTTTGCGCCGGACTACCTGTTCCAGTTCGATGGTCAAGCTGCCACCGTCCTTCATGGCGTGAATCGCATTCATCACGATGTTCAGGCAGACCTGCTGGATCTCGTCGGGGTCGCCGGGAATCGCCTGCAGCTCCGGCGCCGCGCGCACGCTCACCTCGATGTGTTGGCGCTTGACCAATTCCTCCACGAAACTCAGCGCCTCGCGCACCACCCGGGCAACGTCCACCTGGGTCAGGCAGGGCCGGTTCTTGCGGGAAGCATCCAGCACCTGGCGGATGATCTTGGTGATGCGCTCGACCTGATCGGTGATGATGGTGGCGTTCTTTTGCACTTCGGCCGAATCGCCGGGACGCCGGGCCAGCGTGCGGGCACGGCCGCCGATCACGTTGAGGGGCGTGCCCACCTCATGCGCAATCTCGGCCGCGACCTGGCCCACGGTGGCCAATTTTTCGGCGCGGCGCAGGTGCATCTCCATGGTCTGGCGGGCTGCGGTGGCGCGCGCCTCTTTCTCGCGGGCCTCGCGCAGCGAGTCCATCATCTTGTTGAATTGACCCGCGAGGCTGCCGATCTCGTCGTCGCGGCCGGGCAGCACCGCGCGGGTCAGGTCACCCTGGGCCACGGCGTCGATGGCCTCGATCAGCCGGCGCAACGGATTCACCACGCGCCGACGCAGAGTCAAGTAGAGCAGGATGCCGAAGGCAAGAATCCCGAGGACGAGGAAAGGCAGCAGGCGCCAGCCGGTTCCCATGACCTCGGCCGTGATGAAGCTGCTGTCGCAGACCAAACCCAGAAAGGCGCTGGTCTGGCGATCCGGCGCACCGGGCTGGGCGCTGTGTAGGGGAATCGCCATGGCGTAAAAGAGCGGCATGCCGGCTGGCTCGAAGAGTTGGCCCACTGGTGCGTCGAGCCGGCTCGCCTGGTCCACCAGGCCGGCCCAGAAGTTGTTGGGTCGCTGGGTACCCCAGGCGATGGTCTCCAAACGGAACTGTCCCAGCCGCGCGTTGGCCGAAGCCACGCGTGCAGGCAGAAGCGTGCCCGCCTCGTTGGGCGTCAGCGGTTCGAGCCCTGCGGCCAGCGCGTCAGCCATAGCGTGGGCTTCTCCGTCCAACTTGCGCACCTGGTCGGCGTGCAAGACCAGGAGCACAACCCAGATCGCGCAGGCGAGCGCTGCTGCCATGAGCAGCGTGGTAACGATGGCGACCCGCGGTCCGAGCTTCATTGCGGTGATGAATTATAGTACGGTTCGTTTTTCTCAACCTGGGAGGTGTATCCATGCGTCGAACGCCAAGTTTCCTGATGTTCCTGACCATCGCTTCGGTTCTCGCTCCTGCTGTGGCTCTGGCCCAACCCCCGGTGGTTTCCGAGCCGACGTCGACAGCCAAGTTCACCGGCGCCACGACTGGCAGCGGCCGCGGCTTCGGGATTGGGGCTGTCGCGCTCTTTCAACCCATCGTTGGCACCGTCTCCAATACAGTCCCGAACATGCTCGTGACTTGGGGAGACTCGGGCGGCCGATTCCACGTCGACGGGCTTTTCGGCCTATATCACAGCACTGCCACTGACTTCGATCTGGGAGCGCGAGGCTGGTACCACATTCACGCAGCATCGTCCGCGGATCTCTCGCTCGGGCTCGGGCTGGGCGTTATCAGAAGGCGAATCGGACAACCTAGCGCTCAGTGGGACTTCGAGATGGACATCGGCGCGGAGATCCGGGCTTTCATAGTTTCCAACGTTGCGTTGCTGGGTTCGGTGGGGATGGCCCTCTACGTGCCAGATACCGGTAACACCGTGCTCCAGTTCTCCGGCAACCTCATCGGCACAGTCGGCGCCGCGTACTATTTTATGTGATGAAGGACCAGCGCAGCGCTGACGAGCCAGATTTCGTAGTTGTCCGCGGCGCGCGCGAGCACAATCTCGACATCGACGAGCTGGCCATCCCCAAGCGCCAGCTCGTCGTGTTCACCGGGGTGTCGGGTTCCGGGAAGTCGTCCCTGGCCTTCGACACCCTGTACGCCGAGGGGCAGCGACGCTACGTGGAGTCGCTGTCATCCTACGCGCGGCAGTTTTTGGGCCAGCTCGAAAAGCCGAAGTACGACCAGATCCGCGGCCTGTCGCCCACCATNNATCTACGACTACCTGCGCGTCCTCTATGCGCGGGCGGGCGAGCAGCGCTGCCACCTGTGCGGGGGCGAGGTGGCGGCGCGTTCCGCGGCCGAGATCGTCGAGGAGTTGCTCGCCCTGCCGGCGAAAGCCCGGGTGACGCTGCTGGCGCCCAAGGCAGCCAACCGCAAGGGTGAGTTTCGCGATATGTTCGAGGAGGCGCGCAAGGCTGGCTTCGCGCGCGCCCGTGTGGATGGTGTGGTTCAGCGCCTCGATGAACTGAAGGCATTGGACAAGAACAAGCGGCACACGGTCGAGGTCGTGATCGACCGGCTGGCCGCGGACGCCAGCCAGCGCTCGCGTTTCAACGACTCGGTCGAGACAGCCTTGCGCGCCGGGAGTGGAACCGTGCTGGTCGATGTCGAGGGCGAGGACCATATGCGCGCCTACAGCGAGGAACGCGCCTGCCCCAACTGCGGGGTGGGCCTGCCCGAGCTTTCGCCCCCGTCGTTTTCCTTCAACAGCCCGCTCGGCATGTGCGTGGACTGCAACGGGCTCGGCTCCAAGCTGGAAGTCGATCCCGACTTGGTGGTGCCCAACCCGAACCTGTCGCTCCGGGAGGGCGCCATCGAACCCTGGGGCGAGCGTCTGGCGCGCGACGACGGCTGGACCTCGCGCATCGTCGAGGCCCTGCGGCGCGAGTTCGGCATTCCACTCGACAAGCCTTGGAAGCAGCTCACCCCGCGCCAGCGCGAGATCGTGCTTTTCGGAACCGGCGAGCGCCGGGTTCAGGTGAGCTGGTCGGGCCGGCACGGCGCGGGCTCATGGGCCATGCGCTTCGAGGGCGTGGCCAACAACATCAGGCGCCGCCTGACCGAGACCCACTCGGAGATGATGCGGCAGTGGCTGGGCCGCTACTTTCGCGAACAGCCCTGCCGCGCCTGCAAGGGCAAGCGCTTGCGACCCGAGTCGCGCGCGGTTTTCCTGGCGGGCAAGAGCATCGTGGATGTCACCGCCATGACCGTGGGCGAGGCGGCCCAGCACTGCGCGACCATGCCGCTACGAGGGGCGCGCGCCCAGATCGCGGCCGAGGTACTCAAAGAGGTGCGCACGCGCCTGGGCTTCCTGCTCAACGTCGGGCTCGACTACCTGACGCTGGACCGGGTGGCTTCCTCGCTCTCCGGCGGCGAGGCGCAGCGGATTCGCCTGGCCTCGCAGCTCGGCTCGGAGCTGTCGGGCGTGATGTACGTGCTCGATGAACCCTCCATCGGCCTGCACCAGCGTGACAACCTGCGCCTCATTGCCACGCTCCGGCGGCTGCGCGATCTGGGAAACTCCGTCATCGTGGTCGAGCACGACGCAGAGACCATTCGGTCGGCTGACCATGTGGTCGACTTCGGGCCGGGCGCGGGCCGCTTGGGCGGGCGAGTGGTGGCGGCTGGTCCTCCCGAGGAGTTGCGGGAGCATCCGCACTCGCTTACCGGCCGCTACCTGGCCGGGCTGGAGCGCATCGAGATCCCGGCGCGCCGCCGGCCGCCGTCGGGCTGGATCACCCTGCGGGGCGCGCGCGAGCACAACCTGAAAGACGTGACCGCCAAGATTCCGCTCGGCGTGTTGGTGGCGGTGACCGGCGTGTCAGGTGCGGGCAAGTCGTCGCTGGTCAACGGCACCCTGCACCCGGCGCTGCGTCGCAAGCTGCTCGGCGGCTTCGATCCGGTCGGGGCGTTCACGGCACTGGAAGGCATCGAGGCCATCGACAAGGTGGTGGACATCGATCAGAAGCCGATAGGCCGCACCCCGCGCTCCAACCCGGCGACTTACACCAAGGCATTCGACTTCATTCGCGAGATCTACGCCATGACCCCGGAAGCCAAGGTTTACGGCTTTGGCCCGGGGCGCTTTTCCTTCAATGTGAAGGGTGGCCGCTGCGAGGCCTGCGAAGGGGACGGTGTGCGCACAGTGGAGATGCACTTTCTCGCCGATGTTCACGTCACCTGCGAGGTGTGCCGCGGCCGCCGGTACAACGAGGCCACTCTGCGGGTCAAGTGGAAGGGGCTCGATATCGCGCAGATGCTGGACAAGACCGTGGCCGAGGTGCTGCAGCTTTTCGAACACCACCACGGGCTGTCGCACATCTTGAAGACCTTGGATGACGTGGGCCTGGGCTACGTCGCGCTCGGGCAGTCGGCGACCACGCTCTCCGGCGGTGAGGCGCAGCGGGTGAAGCTATCGCGCGAGCTGGCCAAACGAGGCACGGGCCGCACCCTCTATGTCCTGGACGAGCCGACCACGGGCTTGCACTTTGATGACGTCAAGCGCCTGCTGGCCGTGCTGGGCCGACTGGTCGACGCGGGCAACACCGTGCTGGTCATCGAACACAACCTCGACGTGATCAAGACCGCGGACTACGTGATCGATCTGGGGCCCGAGGGGGGAGCCCAGGGCGGCGAGATCGTCGCTGCCGGCACCCCCGAGGAGGTGGCCACCGTGGCGCAGTCGTATACCGGAAAATTCTTGGCCGACATCCTTCGCGGGGTTCGGCGCAGGGAAAACAAGACGAGCCAGGGGTAGCGTCCCGCTCGCGACGGCGCTGGCGGGCTGCCGCCGGGACCGCTCCTCCGGGGACGGCCGCCTGACGCCCCGGCCGCTTCGCGTCCGGGTCGCGGGGCGGCCTCGATCGTCGCCTGGCATCTGGGCCTCGCAGACGAGGCCCAGAGCGGCTCCTTACGCCCCGTCGGAGTCGTTCCCGGCCGCCCGCTGTCGCGCCGTCGCTCGCTCCACCATATGAGGCGCAGGCACGGTTCGGGCGGTGCTGGCGGACTGCCGCCCGCACCGCTCTTCCGGGGATGGCCGCCTGCGATCAGTGCGCTGGGCGGATTGACGGAACTCGGCTAGATGGCTCCTCGGCTTGGTATCGATAGATGTTCAATCGCAGCTATTCGAAAAGAACCCAGTCAATCAATTCTTCCGGCATCTTCGAAATGCGGTGGCCCACGTCCGGTTCGAGGTCAATGAGCAGGGTGACTTCACGTTTTGGGACCAGAAAGACGACAGGTCGCCGCAAACGTTCCGTGCCACCTTCTCACAGACTGCCCTGCAGCAATTTCTCTCCAAGGTAGGGCCCCTCCTTGCGGATCTGCATTTTCAGAACAATCGCGACCAGGGACCAGCCAGCTGAAGAAGACGGCCGTGGGGGTAGTGCCTTCATCTCGCGGTCCCGAGTTTTCCGACAAGCCGTCGCTATTGCCTCTGTTGCTACTTGACAGTTGGCCGCAGGTCGGGCGTTATCGGTTGCCAAGGCCGCGCCTGGCCCTTCACCCAAGCAGGGGATTTGGACATGAAGCTTCGCCCAGCACCTCCAGATACGAACCTGGTCGAACGAGGGGAGATTCTCGATGCCGTGGGGATGTCACGCGTCCTGCGCCGCATAGCCTTCGAGATCGTCGAGCGCAACGGCCCTGCGCCCTATCTGGTCGGCATCCGCACGGGCGGCGCGGTGCTGGCCGAGCGCATGGTCGAGATGCTGGACCAAAGTGGCGAAAGCCGGCCCGTGCTGGGCGCCATTGACATCACCCTCTATCGCGACGATGTGTTCTTGGGTCTGCCCAAGCCCGAAATCGGGGCCACCGAGCTGCCCGAGAGCATCGAAGGCCGCACCGTAGTGTTGGTCGACGACGTGCTGTTCACCGGCCGCACGGTGCGCGCCGCTATGGACGTGCTGGCCGACTATGGCCGGCCCCGTGCGGTCCAGTTGGCCGTGCTGGTCGACCGGGGCCGGCGCGAGCTACCCATCCAGCCTGACTACGTGGGCGTCCGCCTGCAGACCACCGCCGACCAGTCGGTGCGCGTGATGCTCGCCGATCGCGGGGAGATCGACCGGGTCGTCATCCGGGAGAGGATCGTCAAATGACCAAGGGATTCACGCAGCGACATTTGCTCGGGATGGAGACGCTGACCCGGGAGGAGATCACCACCATTCTCGACTTGGGCGAACGCTTCCTGGAGATCGCGGACCGGCCCATCAAGAAGGTGCCCACCCTGCGTGGCAAGACAGTAATCAACTTGTTCCTTGAGCCGTCGACGCGCACCCGCACCTCCTTCGAGATTGCGGCCAAGCGCTTGTCAGCCGACGGGATCAACTTCACCGCCTCCTCGTCGTCCACGGTCAAGGGCGAGACGCTGATCGATACGGCGATGAACCTGGATGCCATGAATCCGGACATCGTGGTCATTCGCCATGCCCAGGCCGGCTCGGCGCTGCTGCTCAGCCAGCGCATCCGCGCCGCGATCGTGAATGCGGGCGACGGCGCGCACGAGCACCCGACCCAGGCGCTGCTCGATGCCTCGACCATCCGTGCGCACAAGAAGAAGATCGAAGGGCTGACCGTAGTGATCTGCGGTGACATCGACCACAGCCGCGTGGCGCGGTCCAACATTTTTGCCCTACGCACGCTGGGCGCGCGCGTGCGCGTGGCCGGGCCGCGATCGCTTTTGCCCATCGGGGTGGAGAACTTGGGCTGCCAAGCGTACGACCGGATCGAGCCGGCGTTGGAAGGCGCCGACGTGGTCATGATGCTGCGGATCCAGCTCGAACGGAAGGCGGGCAATCGTTTCCCCAACACGCGCGAATACGCGCGCTATTTCGGCCTGAACCCACGCCGCCTGGCTCTGGCCAAGCCCGACGCCATCGTCATGCACCCCGGGCCCATGAACCGGGGCGTGGAGATCGATCCGGGCGTGGCCGATGGCCCGCGCTCCGTGATCCTAGAGCAGGTCAGCCGGGGCGTGGCCATTCGCATGGCCGTTTTGTACCTGCTGGGCGGGGGCAGCGGCGAGGAATGGAGCAAGTCTTGATGGCCCGAAATCGCAACCCTTGCCTGAGGAGACAGTTTCATGCCTGACATTCTTCTGCGCGGCGGTCGGGTGCTCGATCCCATGCGCGAATTCGACGCCCAGGCAGACGTTCTGCTGAAGGACGGGAAGATCGCGGCCATCGAGCGCGGCCTGGCGGCGCCCGGCGCTAAGATAGTCGACGTGAAGGACTGCTGGGTCGTGCCGGGCCTCATCGACCTGCACGTGCACCTGCGCGAACCAGGCCAGGAATACAAGGAGAGCATCGAAACCGGGACGGCTGCGGCGGCAGCGGGTGGTTTTTCCGCCGTGTGCTGCATGCCCAACACCAGCCCGCCCAATGACACCCGCGCCGTGACCGACTTGATCGTCCAGCGGGCACGCGACAAGGGGGTTGTGCGCGTGTATCCCATCGGGTGCATCACCCAAGGCCAGAAGGGCGAGACCCTGGCCGACATGGGCGAATTGCAGGAGGCGGGCTGCGTGGCCGTGTCCGATGATGGCCACGGTGTGATGAACAGCGAGGTCATGCGCCGAGCCCTGGAGTACGCGCGCAGCTTCCGCATGCCCATCGTGCAGCACTGCGAGGACAGCGCACTCTCGGCTGGAGGGGCCATGCACGAAGGGTCGGCCTCCACCCGCTTCGGGATTCGCGCGCAGCCAGCGGCGGCGGAATCCGCCATGCTGGCCCGCGATCTGGAGCTAGTTGCGCTGACCGGTGGTCGCTATCACATGGCGCACATCAGTTGCGCTGAATCGGTGCGCCTGATCCGCGATGCCAAGCAGCGCGGGTTGCCCGTCACCTGCGAGGTGACCCCGCACAACCTGATGCTCACCGATGAGGCTTGCGCCGGCTACGACACCTTCTTCAAGATGAACCCGCCCCTGCGATCGTCGAGTGACCAGGCGGCGCTGCGCGAGGCTTTGGCCGACGGTACCATCGACGCCATCGCCACGGACCACGCGCCCCATTCGCCGGTAGAGAAAGAGGTCGAGTTCGAGCAGGCGGGCAATGGTGTCATCGGTCTGGAAACCGCTCTGGCCCTGGCACTGGAGCTGGTGGAGGCGGGCGTGTTGACGCCCGCCAAGCTGGTCGCGCGCATGTCGGCTGGCCCGGCCAAGGTGCTGGGCTTGCCCGGCGGCAGCCTGGGGTTGGGCACCGTCGCTGACGTGACCGTCATCGATCCCAAGGCAGCCTGGACTTGCGATCCCGCACGTTTTCATTCCAAGGCGCGCAACACACCCTTTGGCGGGCGCGCCATGCGTGGCCTGGCGGTACTGACTGTGGTAGGTGGAGCGATAGTTTTCTCCGAGGAGAGATTCATTGCCTGAGGACAAGAACGCATTGACTCCGGCCCTGCTGGCACTGGAGGACGGCACCGTGTACCGGGGCCTCGGGTTTGGCTCGGCCGCCGACATGACCGGTGAGCTGGTCTTCAACACCGCGATGAGTGGCTATCAGGAGGTGCTGACCGATCCCTCGTACCGCGGGCAGATCGTGATGATGACCGCGCCCGAGATCGGCAACGTGGGCGTGAACCCCGAGGACTTCGAGTCGGATCGGCCCTACTGCGCCGGCTTCGTGGTGCGCGACCTGTCGCCGCGCGTGTCCAACTGGCGCGCCCAGGGCACGCTGGCCGATCTGATGGAGAAGTCGGGCGTGGCTGGCATCACCGGCATCGACACCCGCGCCATCACCCGGCGTCTGCGCATCGGCGGCGCTCAACGCGCGGTGCTCACGCGCAACATCGACGACCCCAGCGCGGCGGTGGCCATGGCCCGGCGCTCGCCTTCGATGGAAGGGCAGGACCTGGCCAAGGAAGTGACCTGCGCCAAGCCTTATCAGTGGGACCATGGGCTGTGGCAGGCGCCTTCCACCAAGACCCCGCTGCCGCCCGTGCGCCACCGCGTAGTGGCCTACGATTTCGGCATCAAGCGCGGGATCCTGCGCCGTCTGCGGCAGAGCGCGTGCGCGGTCACAGTGGTGCCAGCCGCCACGCGGGCGCGCGACGTCCTGGGCATGAAGCCCGACGGCATCTTTCTGTCCAACGGTCCGGGCGATCCCGCGGCCGTCTCCTATGCCGTGGAGGCCGCGGCCGAACTGTGCGGAAGCGGCAAGCCCATCTTCGGGATCTGCCTGGGCCACCAGATCCTGGGGCTCGCTTTGGGCGGCAAGACCTACAAGCTCAAGTTCGGCCACCACGGCGCCAACCACCCGGTGATGGACCTTTCCACGCGCAAGGTGGAGATAACCTCGCAAAACCATGGGTTCGCGGTGGACGTGGGCTCGCTGCAGGGCAAGGCGGTGCTGTCGCATATCAACCTGAACGACCAGACGGTCGAAGGCATGCGCCACGACCGGCTACCCATCTTCAGCGTGCAGTACCATCCCGAGGCATCGCCCGGTCCCAATGATCCGAGCTACCTGTTCGGGCGTTTCGTCAAGATGATGGACGAGCAGACGCGGTGAGCGACGAGTTGACAAGCGGGCCGCGCCCGGATGCCGGCCTCATCCATGCGCTGCTCGATCAGTTGGCGAGCGAGTTTGGGGCACCGCCGTTTCGCGAGCAGATTGCAGCCGCGCGCGAGGAGTACTTTGCACGCGCAGGCAAGGTTTTCGAGGACGACGCGGAGGTGTACGAGGCGCGCATGGTGGCGTTTCTCGAATGGTACGTAATTGAGCGGTCGCTGCCGGAAGGCCGACCGCCGGTGCTGGTGGCGCTGGAGCGCACCCCGGCCGACGCCGCCAATGGCGACCGGCGACTGGCCCTGGCCCGCATCGCCACCAGCCATCGGAGCCTGTTCGACATCGCAGAGGTGAAGGGCAATCGGGTGGAGTTGGAAGATGTTCTGGGCGGCGCGCGCTTCTCAGTGGTCGAGCGACGCAGCACAATCGGTTTCGAAGTCGGCGCGATCCTGGAGGCGCGCGTGGTGTGGGACGGCAAGGATCCACTCTTCGCCAAGACCTTTCTTTTTCACCCGCGCGACGCTCGCTCCGAGATCCTGAATCTGGTCGACGACTCGCTCATGGCGGGCGCCAGCGGCGACGAGATCATGGGCAAGCTTTCCCAGCTCTACCTGCGCTGGCACCGCCACGGCCACCTCAACGCCGGCCGCATCTACAAGGGCGGGCATACCGGCAACACCGCCGGTCCGGTTGTGATATAGGGAAGCGCTGCTTCGACCCACCGAGGCGACGACGGCCGACNNTGCCAGCAGCCCGGCTTGTCGGCTGGATTCTAAGCGTCATTCCGATCTTTGCCTAGTTGGCATCTGGCACTCGTCTCAACCTCTTTCATGTGTCCCCATGAAGGGGTCTGGGAACCCGGCCGNNTGGAAGTTGAGATACGGGGCGATTGCTTGTCCGAGCTGGCCCATGGACGTGTACCAAAACGTCAGCGCTTCCTGGAAATTCTTGTGTAGTTCCAGGACCGCATTCGGGGCGGCTTCTCGGGCATGTGTCTTGAATCCCCTAATCGCGCCCGCTCGTTGAACCATCTGGCCGAGGAGTTTGAATATTCCCGACTCTGGATCAAAGAGGAACTGAGATTCGTTGTGCGCTCTGATGAACTCTCTGAACAGGGACTCAAACGCGTCCGACTGGAGGGACTCCGCAGAGCCCAGAAGCGCTGAGTAGAAGGCGAGGGTTCTTTCGAAGACGGCAAAACGCTTGTCGTACAGATCAAGACGAAGCTTCTGCCTGCTTGTCTTCGACTGCCGTAGCGCGACCCAGACGGCAAGAGCCCCAACGCAGACAGACGCGATGGCTACCAGGAATGCGATCCATGGGCTTGCCTGTGCAGCTGGAGGCATTGGCGATTGGGACGCAGTATAGCGCCAATCGACCGGCACGGCCCGACGACCGGGGGTGGGGATCGTGCCGGGGCAGACGTGGGTGCGCCATGGCTCCCCACTTGGCCGGTTCCTGCGGTAGACTGGCAGCCACATGACCGCTGTTCTGCAGGACAAGACCGTGGTGCTCGGCGTGACCGGCGGCATCTCGGCCTACAAGGCGGCCGAGTTGTGCCGGCTGTTGCGCAAGGCCGGGGCGCGCGTCGAGGTCGTGATGACGCCTGCCGCTTGTGAGTTCCTCACGCCCCTGACCATGGAGGCTTTGTCAGAGAACCCGGTAGCCACGGAGATGTTCGAGGCCACGACGAAGTCGCATGTCGGTCACATCGAGCTGGCCTCGCGCGCTGACATCATTGTGGTTGCGCCGGCCACTGCGGACGCCATCGCACGCTTTGCTGCGGGCATGGCCAACGATCTCCTCTCCGCGGTGGTGCTGGCCACCCGCGCGCCCGTGCTGCTGGCGCCAGCCATGAACAGCAACATGTGGGACAACCCCATCACGCAGGCGAATCTGGCCCGGCTGGGCGAGACGGGCCGTTTTTCCACCGTAGGCCCTGACGCGGGCGAGCTGGCTTGTGGCTGGGTTGGCGCCGGTCGGCTGGTCGCGCCTGCCGAGATCATCGCCGCCATCGAGTCGCGCCTTGGCGGTGCGCCAGAGACGGGCAGCTTGCAGGGTGCGCTTGCTGGCCGTCGCATAGTGGTCACGGCAGGCCCCACCTGGGAAGCGGTGGACGACGTGCGCTTTCTGGGCAATCGCTCCTCGGGAAAGATGGGCTTTGCCCTGGCGCAAACCGCTGCCGCACAGGGTGCCGACGTGACGCTCATCGCAGGGCCGGTGGCTTTGGCGACCCCAGCCGGTGTGGCCCGCCGCGTGGACGTGGAGTCAGCCCTGGAGATGCGCGAGGCCCTGCGTCGCGTGGCCTTGCAGGCCGATGTGGTGGTGATGGCGGCGGCGGTGGCGGATTTCCGTCCGGGGGTGCGCGTCTTGGGCAAACTCTCGCGGCGTGACGCCCGGCCCGCCGCTGCCCGTCCGGCGCGCGCGCTGACCCTGGTTGCCAATCCGGACTTGCTAGCTGAGTTGGGTCGCGGCCGCAAAGGAGGGGTGCCACTCTTGGTGGGATTTGCCGCTGAGGTCGGGGTGTCGGGTGAGGCCCTGGTTACGCGCGCGCGGCAGAAGCTGACCGAGAAGGGCTGTGACGTCGTGGTCGCCAACGAGGTGGGCAAGGCTGGTCTAGGCTTGGGTGCGGAATACAACGCGGTTACTATGGTCTTTGCCGACGGCCGGGTCGTCGACCTGCCAGCCGATCACAAGCAAGCTATCGCCATGAGGATTTGGGACACCATCACGACCTACTATCTGGCACCCGCCGGGACTCCGGTGTCGAACAAGCCCGATCCAGCGTCTGGAGGCATTGCACCGTTTTCCACCGGAAAGCGCCGCGCCCGCCGCGGCGGGAAGGGCAACCATGTCTAGCGCCTCACGCGAAGAGAAACTGCGTGTCTACGCGGGCCAGGCCAGCGAGCGGTTGGTCGGCGCCGGCCAGGTCCTGGCTGGGCGGCAGACCATGGGTGGGCCGGCGCGGGGAAACGTGCCGCCCTGGCCGGGGTCCGAAGACGCGGACTTTCACGGCACTTTATCGGCCATCTGGGTGTGGTCGCGCGCCCAGGCGCTTTCGGCAAACGATCACTTCTCGCTCAACATCGCGGCGGCGTGGGATTTTGTGAACAACAACTGGGACCATTTCGTCCCTGTGGCTCTCGGTCCGGCAGCCAGCGATGAAGCCGCCTACGACTGCGCCATGGTCCTGCGGGCTGCGCTTGCCGATCCAACAATCCTGCGCTCTGACGGCGAGGACGACCGGCGGCGCGACCGCGCGGCCTCGGCAGCCCGCCTGTTGGGGGCGTACGTCAATGATCTGGAGAGCCCTGCCGGGCGCGAATTCCACGATCCGGGCTTTCTGGCGTGGAGCCTGGGCGAGTACGCCAGGGTGGTGGGCGACCGAGGCCTCAGCTCGATGGTTCGTCGCTTCGTGGAGGCGGCCTACGGCATGAAGAGCCCGCCGCCCTTCACTTCGGAGCCAGCGGCACAGGACGGCCTGTTCGACTTCTCGTGCACCACCGCCATGCGCGTTTTGGCGGTGTTGGGCGCTGAGGGCCCCACTCCCTTCATTGGCGCCTGGTTGCGCGAACGGGTTGCGTCCGCGGTCGCGCGGACTTTCGTGCCACGGCCCATGGACGAGAACGCCTGGAACGCGTGCGCCGCGGTCGCCGCAGGCCGAGCCTATGCGGTGTCGACCGACCCAGTTTTCTTCGAGATTCACGCCGCGATCCTGTTCGAGCTGGATCGGCGGGCAGAGCAGGGAGCACTCGGCCGCCAACCGGGTTTTTCAGCAGAAACCGCGGCGACCTTCTATTACTCCATGGCGGTGGATGCGCCGCTGGCAAAGGGCTGAGTTTGGAGGATCCGCAGAGCGAACTTCGCGCCATTGCTGCCGGCATCCGGACGCATTTGGAGGCGCGGGCGCGCGCCGGCTTGCTGGGAGTGTCGCAGGCTCCTTGCCCGCGCAGCAGGCGCGCCGGGGAGGTGCAGGCGGACGCCCCTGCGCACCCCGCCGCCCAGCCGCTCACCGACCCTGCCGATCTGGAGACAGCCTTTTCCGCCGACAGTGAACCATTGCTACCCCACGCGGGGCACGGCCTCACCCTGGTGCGCGCCGAGCTGGGTGACTGCCAGCGCTGCAAGCTGGCCAATGGGCGCCGACACATCGTGTTCGGCACCGGCAACCCCGAGGCGCACCTGATGTTCGTGGGCGAAGGTCCGGGTGCCGACGAGGACGCGCAGGGCGAGCCCTTTGTGGGCGCAGCCGGGCAACTTCTCACCAAGATGATTCAGGCCATGCAGCTTGCGCGCGAGAACGTGTACATCTGCAACGTGGTGAAGTGCCGTCCGCCCGGCAACCGCGACCCTGAGCCCGACGAGGTGGCGGCTTGCGAGCCGTTCCTCAAGAAGCAGATCGCCGTGGTCCAGCCGCGCGTGATCGTGGCCCTGGGCAGGTTCGCCGCCCACGTGCTGACCGGCGAGAACACGCCCATCACGTGCCTGCGCGGCAATCTCAAGCACTACCAGGGAATCGCGGTGATGCCGACCTATCACCCCGCGTATCTCTTGCGTGACGAGAGCCGCAAGCGCGAGGCCTGGCACGACTTGAAAGAAGTCATGGCTTTGTTGAGGCACATGGGGCTGACGTGATTTCAGGGCAACTCGACGCTGAATTGGGTACCGGCAACGACGTCAGTCACGAAGTCCACGCGGCCGCCCAGGCAGTGCTCTCCCAGCAGGCGCATGGCATAGGTGCCGAAGCCGCGATTGTGACCCTTGTTGCTGAAGTGGGGCTGGAAGATGTGGGCCGCAACCGAGGGCGGAATGATGCCAGGATTGTGCACGTGAAAGACCGAGCCGCCGACGGTGCCTTCGTACCAGAGGCGCACTTGGCTGCGAGGTGGCGATGCCTCCAAGGCGTTCTTGACCATGTTTCCCAGCACGCGCACCAGCAGGCTTTCGTCGGTAGTCAGAGTTCTGTCCCCGGGCGCGCGTTGCGCGAGCAGATTCTTGCCCTCGCTGCACGGGTGGTTGCGGAACATAGTCTCCACCGCCTGCATGACGTGGTTGACGTGCACTGGGCACATGTGCGCCCGCAGATCGCCGATCTCGGCGCGCAGAAGGACACTCTGCGACTCGACCTCGCCTAGTAGTTGCTCCACCAGCCGCACTACGTTTTGCGCAGCCTCGGATGGCGTCTCCTCACGCAACTGGTCACTCCATGCCTGCAGGCCCGCGAGCACGTTGTGCACGTCGTGCATGAAGATCCTTTCCAGCAACTCACGCCGGCGTGTGGCGGTGATGTCCTGGAGGACGCAGGCCAACACTGTCCGACCGGAGAGGGGCAGGGGCGTGATCTTCACATGGTACTGCGCGCAGACCACGCGCTCGCCATCACGGTGGGCGAGCGTGCACTCCCCAGTGGCCGACTCACTGGTCGTTTGTGCCGCGAGGATGGCCCGCACGGCGCCGCAGTGACGGCAGTGCAACGATGTGCCGCAACCACCGGGGCCGGTATGGGCATGGATGCAGCCCAAGGCCTCGCCCGGACGCTGGCCAGTCAGCCGGTCACCGGATCGAAGCCCGAGCCCGGAAATGAACTCGCGGTTGGCCGCGAGGATCTGTCGGTGCTCATCCAACACCACGAGGAAGCCGCCCACGGCCTCAAGCACGGTCTTGACCACTGGATCGGCCAAGGCTTGCGCGGCCAGACGAGTGAGGGTTTCGCGGTCCGTGCGCTTCGCCGGGGCGAAGTGCGTCTCCAAGCCACTCGATTCTAGCTCCATCCGATCCTCCCGAGCCACGGGCGGCCCACGCTGCTCTGCCGCCGTCAGCTGTCAATATCTAATTTTGAATTTTACTCCCAGGCGGCGGGGAGTGGATCGGAAATGTGAGCATGCTCTTCGTGACGGGTTGCGACGCGCGGTCTTGCTTGTTCCGTGTGGTCTCTCCTCTCACCTCTGTGTTCTCGGCCAGAAGTCCCACGGTCCGGCACGTCGGCAAACACCGACGTCAACGTTGACACCAGAGATCACCAAGGATACGTTTGCCTGGCGCTTCCACCCAGGAGGACATGATGGCCAGCGACGAACCCTGTCTCATCGCCAGCAAGAGCGCGGTCCGCGGTCAGATCTCAGGCAAGCAGGATCTGGTCGTCGAGGGCCGTGTGGAGGGCCGCATCGGCCTGGAGAGCCATCTGACCATCGAGGAATCGGGCAGCGTCGAGGCCGACATGGACGTCAGCCAGGTCACGGTCAAGGGCGAGGCGCGCGGCGATATAGTGGCGGCGCGTTCGGCCGTCTTGCACGCCACAGCGCGCGTGGCGGGTAAGATTCGCGCACCCCAGATCGTCATCGAAGACGGCGCAAAGTTCTCAGGGACCATTGAGATGGAGGTAGAGTTACCGGCCGGCATCAAGGCGGGCAGCGCCTAGCCCTTGGGGCGGCGCGCTCGGGACGGGAAACGAATCATGGCAAAGGAAAAGGACACGAAGCCCATGGGGAACACGGTCATTGGAAGCAGCATCGTCATCGACGGCGAAATCACAGGAGAGGAGTCACTCACCATCCTGGGAACGGTCAAGGGCAAGATCTCGGTGGCGCAGAATCTGTCGGTTGAGGCAGGCGCGACGGTCGAGGCCGACGTCGAGGCGCAGACCGTCACGGTGAGCGGCCGGCTGACNNGTTCAAGGGCAACGTGGACATGGACGTCTAGGCGTGCACCATGGCTGACAAGGAAACCGTAGTTGGGTCCGAAACACGCATTTCGGGCGAGGTACGCGGCGAAGAGGATCTGGTTGTCCGAGGCCGCATCGACGGCAGGATGCAGCTTACCCAGACGCTCACGGTCGACAAGGGCGCCACGGTCCAGGCTGACGTGGATGTCCGTCATCTTGTCGTCTCCGGAACGGTTATCGGCGCCATCGTAGCCTCCGAGAGCGTGAAGTTGACGTCGACTGCACGCGTGGTGGGAGATCTTGCATCCCCGCGCGTGATAATGGAGGCCGGTGCCGCATACCGCGGCCGCGTGGACATGGGCGACATTGCGGCTGCGCGGGCCGCAGTCAGCTCGCGCGCTGTGCAGCGCTCTGCTGCTGGCGAGAAGCCTGCCATTCGTCCCGCACCCCCACGCATGGCCACCGCCGCCAAGGCAGTCATCGCTGGCAAGGCTGCGGTGCCGGTTGCGCCGCCCTCGCCTGCTGTACGCTCCGCAACGGTGGCTGCTGCTACCGCTGGCGCACCTGGTCCGGCCATACCGCCGGCCTTTCCGCGGGTTGCCGGGGCCATGGGAGCCATGGCGCCGGCCTGGGCGAAGAAGAAAATCAGACGACGCTAGACTCCTCGCAAGTCGGTGGCTCGTGCCGGATCCGGGGCCGGGACCGGTAGCAGGATCCGGGGCCGAATCCGGCCGTCGGGTGCGGCTCCGGCCACAGTCCAGTCTGAGGTGCATTTGGCTGGGCGTGTGGTACCTTCTGCTTGCCCATGTGCGGCGTGATCGGAATCTACGGCCACCCGGAAGCGGCGAATCTGACGTACCTCGGCTTGCACGCCCTGCAGCACCGGGGCCAGGAGTCGGCAGGCATCGTATCCTGCGACGGCGAGCGATTGCACTGCGTCCGCGAGATGGGGCATGTGGGCGAGATCTTCACCCAGGACCGGCTGCGACGCTTGCCTGGCTCGTCAGCCATCGGCCATGTGCGCTACTCAACCACCGGCGATTCGGCGTCCAAGAACGCGCAACCCATTGCGGTGGACTATTCGGGTGGCTCGCTGGCCATCGCCCACAATGGCAATCTGGTTGATGCCGCCGAGATCCGGGCGCATCTGGAGGACGAGGGTTCGATTTTTCAGACCACCAGCGACACGGAAGTCATCCTGCACCTCATCGCCCGTTCGCGCGAAGGGTCGTTGCCTGACCGCGTGGCGGATGCTCTGCGGGCCGTGCACGGAGCCTATTCGCTGGCCTTCCTGTCCGAATCCATGATGATCGCCGTGCGTGATCCGAGGGGCATTCGTCCGCTCTCCCTGGGCAAACACAGCAAGAAGGGTTGGGTGGTGGCTTCGGAGACCTGCGCCTTTGATCTCATCGAGGCTAGCTTCGTGCGCGACATCGAGCCGGGGGAGATGTTGGTCTTCGACCAAGACGGCATGCGGCGGGTCTTCCCCTTCAAGGCAGAGAAGCCGTATCGCTGTGTGTTCGAATGGGTCTACTTCGCGCGGCCCGATTCCACCATTGCCGGCCAGTCGGTTTATCAAGCCCGCGAGCGGATGGGCCGTCGCCTCGCGGTCGAGCACCCGGTACCCGCCGACGTGGTCGTCCCGGTTCCCGATTCGGGCACCGCAGCGGCCATCGGCTACGCGCGCGAGAGTGGACTGCCTTTTGGCCAGGGTCTGATGCGCTCGCACTATGTGGGGCGCACCTTCATCGAACCGTCCGAATCCATTCGTCACTTCGGCGTGAAACTCAAGCTATCCCCGGTGCGCGAGGTTCTGGCGGGAAAACGGGTGGTCGTGGTCGACGACTCCATCGTGCGCGGCACCACCTCTAGCAAGATCATCGGCATGATCCGAGGGGCGGGTGCGCGTGAGGTGCATCTACGCATCAGCTCACCTCCCACGGTGGGGCCCTGTCACTATGGCATCGATACCCCGGACCGTGACGCTTTGATCGCCAGCGCGCATAGCGTCGAGGAGATCTGCCGCTTTGTCGGCGCGGACAGCCTCGGCTACCTGTCGCTGGGTGGCTTGCGTGCCTCGATCGACTGCGTAGGAAGCACGGACGACCATCGCGGGCTGTGCGACGGTTGCTTTTCCAATTCCTACCCCATTGCAGTCGCGCCCCCGGCGCGCTGCCGGCAACTGCGGTTGATCTCAGCGTAGGATCCGGATCTCACCACGGAGAGCGAAGAGGACGCAGAGACGGAGGCTACTTGACTCCGTCCTGCGATTCCCCAACATGGGGCTGATGCTGCGTCCTGGGCTGTCAGGAATTTTGATCTCGCTGCTTGCCGCCTTGTGTGGCGGTTCGGCCGTGGCCGCACCGCGGGTGGTCTTGCTGGAGATGGCGGGCGGTGCCCGGGACATCCGGCAAGAGGTCCGTGCCTCGGCGGAGGCGGCCCTGCGCGGGCTGGGGGTCGAGGTCGTGCCGCACAACCAGGTCAAGACCGCTCTCGACGACTGCAACGTCCCGTCCTGCCTGGCCGAGCTGGGTCGGCAGGCCGGGGCGAGCCACATCCTGGAGATTCAAGGCAGCTACGTGAACGAGTCGTACAACCTGCGCCTGGACCTGCGCGACGGTGAGACGGGGCGAATCCTGGGCAGCGATTCCAAGGAATGCGAGATCTGTTCGGCCAAGGACTTCTATCGTGCGGTGAGGGATCGAACCACCGCACTCTGGACGCGCGTGGTGCGCGAGCAGGGCAACGCTGGCTCGGTGTCTCCCGAGGCTGTGTCCCCGTCGCCGGTGCGGACCGACCTGGCGGAGGCGAAGCCTGTCCCGTCGCCTGCAGGTCGATTCTTCTTGAGGCAGCCCTTGCCCCTATTCGGGTTGGGCCTCGCCGCAGGTGGGGCGGCGCTTCTGGGTTTCGGAGGCTACTATCTGGCGGTGGACGGTAAAACCGATCCGAGCTGCGCGGGTAAGCCGTTCTGTCCTTTCAAGCGCGCCACTGCGGGCCTTGGCTGGGGCTTATTGGCGGGCGGAAGCGCAGCCCTAATAGGGGGAGTGGCCATCGTGATCTGGGGGCGCGATGACCCAACCGGGCCGGCGATTTCTCTGGGCCCGGGGACGATCGCATTCTTCGGGCGTTATTGACATGGGAACCCTGAAAGGGTTCCCATACCCTTCGGCCCCCCACACCCCACNNCGCGATGGTACGCCGCCGGCGAAGCCGGCGGGCTCCCCACGCGCCCCGCTGTCATGCCCACGATACTGCTATTCGATGTCGACGGAACCCTGGTGACTAGCGGCGGCGTCGGACGTCGAGCCATCGAGAAGGCATTCGAGCGGCGTCACGGCCGCAGCGACGTCGTGTCGTTCTCATTCGCCGGCATGACTGACAAGGCGATTGTGCGGAACGGTCTGTTGGCCCTCGACAAGGGTTTCGCTGCTGTAGCTGAATTGCAGGCCGAGATGGACGCCACGCTCGCCTTCTATTTGCGCGTTCTGGAGGAAGAGGCTGCCGCCCACGACGGAATTCGTGTTCACGACGGCATCCTGCGCGTGCTTGATTTGGCCGAGGCTTGCCCCGATGTGGCCCTGGGTCTTGGCACCGGGAATCTGCGCGAAGGCGCCCGCATCAAATTGAGCCACGCAGGGATCTACCATCGCTTCAGTTTTGGCGGGTTCGGCGACGATTCGATTGATCGGCCCGAGATCCTGGCGGCCGGCGCGCGGCGGGGCGCGGTGGAACTTGGTTTGCCGCTCCAGGCTTGCCGTGTGGTGGTTGTCGGCGACACGCCCAAGGACATCGCCGCGGCGCAGGCCATCGGTGCCCAGTGCGTTGCGGTGGCCACGGGCATGCACTCGCTCGCCGAGCTGGAAGCCCACGCGCCCACCCTCGCGTGCCAAACCTTGGCCGACCCACGCGCCGATGCTGTTCTGTTCGGGGATAGCTAACTGTGTTCCCCGGATGGTTCGGTGTGGACGGTCACACGTCCCAGGTTGGGGATCTGGCCACGCAGGTACTGCTCAATGCGCTCGGTGAAGGCGTGCGCGTCTTTGATAGAGGTCGCGGCTGCCAAGGTGCAATGAAACGAGATCGACAGTTCGTGCCCTGTGCGCCGGACGCTTAGCTCGTGCGCCTGGATACCGAGTTGAACCAGCTCGGGAAAGCGCAGCAACGAAGAACTGATGCGTTCGATTTCAGCCGGGTCCGCGTTGCCCGCGGTATCGCTCTTTCCGGCGGGCTCGATATGGGTGATGACCTTAGCCAGGCCGGGTACGGTTGCCTGAAGGTCGCTTTCCAAGGCCGAGGCCCGACGGTGTGCCTCGCCCAGAGGCAAGCTCTCTGCCATTTCGAGATGCAACTCCATGGTCCGGCGGCCGTCTTCCTCGAACACGCGGATGTCGTGCGCACTCGATCCGTGGCGCTCGGCCCGCCGGCGCGCCATCGCCGCCAGGTCGTCTGTGGAAATCGGGCCGGGCTCGACGTGCACCACAACGTCGGCATGGGCGAACTGCACCTTGATAGCGGCCTCGGCCCGATCGGCGATCTCGTGGCTACGCTCCAGCGACTCGCCCGGATCGAGGACCAAGGCCAGGTCCACGAAGAGGCCGGGCCCGCTGCGGCGCACGCGCACCTGCCTGACCTCGCGCACATCGGCGACCTTGGCCGCGGCCGCAATACGCCGGCTCAGCTCAGGGGGCACGGAATCCAACAGGTCATCAACCGCCTTGCGTCCCAGTTGCAAACTGATCCAGGCCACGACAGCCGCCACACCCAGCGCCGCGACCGCATCGGCCTTGGCCAGCCAAGCAATGTCGAGCTCGTGCGCGGCCAGGACGCCCAACAGCCCGACCAGGACGACCAGCGACGACCAGATGTCAGTGGAGAAATGCAGGGCGTCTGCCTCCAGGGCCTGGCTTTCGTATTTTTTTGCCACCCGCATGAGAGCGCGCGAACGGGAGTAGTCGACGATGATCGACAAGATGACGACCAGGAACGCCCACAGGTTGGCGTCGACGTGCACGGGGGCGTGGAAGAACAGGCGCGCCACCGCCTCCCAGATGATCCAGACACAGGTTCCCAGGAGCAGCACGGTCTCAAAGAGCGCCGACAGGTTCTCGATCTTGCCGTGACCGTAGGCATGCTCGGCGTCGGCGGGTCGGCCGGAAACCCGCACCGCCCACAACGTGACCAGGGCCGCGGCCAGATCGAGGCCCGAGTGCAACGCTTCTGCCATGATACCCAAGCTGCCCGTCCACAGCCCGACCGCGATCTTGGTGCCGGTCAGAAGCAGCGCAGCCAGTACGGAATAGAGCGCCACCGACCGCTTCTCGCTGTCGGGCAGGGCGAGCAGGGGCTCGCCCTCGTGCAGGTGATGGTGATGGCCGCGCATGCGTCCCAGAACGGGTAGAAACCAAGAAGTCTAGCCCGGCCGGCCGCCTGCGGATACTCCCGAGATCGCCGGGGCAGATTCAGCGGTGAAAGCCCTTGCCAGCCGTGCGGCGACGCTATACTGAAGACCATAAACGTGCGGCCGACGGGGGAGCCGGCGCGACCCGTCCGCCGTTACGACCGCCTGCCATGCGAAATCCCTTCTTCCTTCCGTCTATCTTGCCCAAACGGCTGGGCTTGCCCGGACGGAACAGCATGGCCGTCGGCCTGTCGCAGCAGCTCGCCAGTGCGGCGACTTGCGAAGGGGACAAGTTGGTGGCCGAGCTGGGCTCATCGCCCACCGGGCTGTCCCAGGAGGAGGCCGAGCGACGGCTGGAGCAGTATGGGCCGAACGCCGTGGCGCAAGAGGAAAGGCACACCTATCGCGACCTCGTGGTCAAGGCGCTGCTCAACCCCCTGGTCATCCTGTTGTCGCTGCTGGCGGTGGTGTCAGCGCTGACTGGCGACCTGCGGGCCGCCGTCGTGATGGCCATGATGGTGGTCTTGGGCGTGGCGTTGCGTTTCGTCCAGGAGGCTAGGGCGAGCACCGCGGCGGCCAAGCTGAAGGCTATGATCCGGGTTACCGCCACCATAATCCGAGGCGGCGAGGCACGCGAAGTTCCACTGTCTGAGTTGGTGCCGGGCGACATCGTGCGCGTCTCGGCCGGGGATATGATCCCGGCTGACCTTCGGCTGCTTTCGAGCAAGGACCTGTTCATCATTCAGGCCAGCCTCACCGGCGAATCCCTGCCGGTTGAGAAGTTCGACGCGCGCGAAGCCGTTCCGCCGGCCTCGCCGCTGGAAGGGAAGAACATCTGCTTCCTCGGCACCAGCGTCGAGAGCGGCACCGCGACCGGAGTGGTGGTGGGCACTGGCGGGCGCACCTACTTGGGTGGCCTGGCCAAGGCCATCGTGGGCCAGCGGGTGCAGACCAGCTTCGACAAAGGAGTGGCCCGCTTCACCTGGTTGATGATCCGTTTTATGGCGGTGATGGTGCCCTTGGTCTTTCTCATCAATGGGCTGACCAAGCACAACTGGCACGAGGCGTTCTTCTTCGCCTTGGCCGTGGCGGTGGGCATGACGCCTGAGATGCTGCCCATGATCGTGACGGTGTGCCTTTCCAAGGGGGCCATCGCTATGGCGAGGAAGAAGGTCATCGTCAAGCGGCTGAACTCCATCCAGAACCTCGGCGCCATGGACGTGTTGTGCACGGACAAGACCGGTACTTTGACCATGGACCGGGTGGTGCTGGAACGGCACTGCGACGTGGAACTGGAAGAGGACGACGATGTCTTGATGTTGGCCTATCTCAACAGCCACTTCCAGACGGGCCTGCGCAACGTCCTCGATCGCGCAGTGCTGGCGCACAAAGAAGAGATCCATGATCAGTTCCACGTTCCCGAGCATCGAAAACTGGACGAAATCCCGTTCGACTTCGCGCGCCGGTTGATGTCAGTCGTGGTGGAAACGCCTGGGGGGCAGCCCCGACTCATCTGCAAGGGCGCCCCGGAGGAGATGTTCAAGCGCTGTACCCATTTCGAATACCAGGGTGAGATCCTGCCCATGGAACGGGTGCTGATCGAGGATCTGAAGGAAGAGTACCGACGTCTGTCCAGCGACGGCTTTCGTGTGCTGGCGGTTGCCTATCGCGACCTGGAGCGCAAGCCTGCCTATTCCAAGGCCGACGAATGCGACCTGGTGCTACGCGGCTACGTGGCCTTCTTCGATCCCCCCAAAGACACCACCGCACCTGCGGTGGTGGCCCTTGGCCAGCACGGGGTCGCGGTCAAGGTTCTCACCGGCGACAACGAGTTGGTGAGTAAGAAAATCTGCCACGAGGTCGGCATCCCCACCGAACACGTGCTGCTCGGCTCTCAGATCGAGGCCATGACCGACGCGGAGCTGGCCGCCGTGGTGGAACGGACCACGCTGTTCGCGCGGCTGGCCCCCGCCCACAAACAGCGCATCATCACCGCCCTACAAAGCAACAAGCACGTGGTGGGCTTTCTCGGCGACGGCATCAACGACGCGCCGGCGCTGCGCGCCGCCGATGTCGGGATCTCGGTGGATTCCGCGGTCGACATCGCCAAAGAATCGGCCGACCTCGTGCTCTTGGAAAAGAGCTTGCTGGTGCTGGAAGACGGCCTGTTGGAGGGACGCAAGGTCTTCGCCAACATCCTCAAGTACATTCGCATGGGCGCCAGCTCCAGCTTCGGCAACATGTTTTCCGTGGTGGGCGCCAGTGCTTTTCTTCCCTACGTGCCGATGGCACCCATCCAGATCCTGAGCAACAACCTGCTTTACGACTTCTCCCAGGTCGCCATCCCGACTGATGAGGTGGACCCGGAACAGATCGCACGGCCGCGTCCTTGGTCGATGAACGAGATCACCCGCTTCATCCTCTTCATCGGGCCGTGTAGCTCGCTCTTCGACTACACCACATATCTTCTGATGCTCTACGTCTTCAAGGCGTGGGATCCGAGCCAGGCTCACCTGTTTCAGACCGGGTGGTTCGTCGAGTCGCTGCTTACCCAGACCCTCATCATCCACGTCNNGTCATCCGCACCAACAAGATCCCATTCCTGCAAAGCCGGGCGAGTTGGCCGCTCACCGTCACCACGGCGTTGGTCATGGCAGTGGGCCTCTACCTTCCCTTTTCGCCCATCGCCAGCGCGCTGGGATTCGTGGCTCTGCCGCACCTGTACTGGGTTTTCCTCTTCATGACTTTGCTGTGTTACATGGCGCTCACGCAGGTGGTGAAGGCCTGGCTGCTGAAGAAGGCATGGGCGTGAATAGGCTAGGCTCAGGATTCTGATCGTGGCATCGCTTCCTACGCAATTTGGACGCTATCTGCTCGTCCAGACCCTTGGGTCAGGCGATGGCGTTTTCTTGGCCGTCGGAGCAGGACCGGGCGGCGAGTGCGTGGTCAGACGGCCACCCTCCGCTCGGCGGCTCGACCCCGAGTTCGTATCCCGCTTCCGCCGTGCGGCCCACCTGTCGCGGCGTTTGGTTCACGATGGGTTGGTGGCGGTCCACGAGGTAGGTGACGTGGAAGGCGAGCCCTATCTGGCCGAGGAGTTTTTCGAGGGTCACGATCTGGCAGAGCTGTTGCAACGGTGCGCGGCCGAGACGCGGCCGGTCCCGGTCGTCGCCGCGCTACACGTCGGTTTGGTGGTGAGCCACGCCCTGGATTTCCTGCACGAGTTCGATGGACTGGGGCTGGTGCATCGCAAGTTACGGCCAGCCAAGATACGGGTTGGCTTTGAGGGCGTAGTCAAGTTGCTCGATCCTGCCTCTGGCCGCGCGGCCAGTGGCGATGGTGTGCTTCGGCCGGCATTCCCTGTGGATGAATTGCCCTATCTTGCGCCCGAGCAACTGGCGGAAGGTTCGGTCGATCGCCGGGCGGACATCTACGCCCTCGGGGTGGTCCTCTGGGAGACCCTGGCCGGATGTCCTCTTCTCTCGACCATCGAAGGAGGCCAGGCTGGGTTGGCGCGCGCCACCCGCGAGCAAGTGATCGAATTAGTCCGAGCGCACCGGCCATTGCCGCCTTCGCGGTTCAATCCCGAAGTGCGAGGGGATGTGGACGCCGCGGTAATGCGCGCCCTGGCCAGGTCGCCCGAAGAGCGCTTTGCGACTGCGGGCGATCTTGAGCGCGCGCTGATTCCTATGACGGGGCAGGCCGGTCGAGACGCCGCAGCTCGCCTCATGACCCGCTTGTTCGACGCCAGTCGGGAACGCGACGAGCGGGCCACTTTGCTGGCCACGGCCGCCAGGCGTGCGTTTCCAGCAGTTCGCGTGGAGCCGCCCGCCGGGCTGTCCGGATCTTCCTGGCTGGGCTTGCGCGGTATCAGCGCACCGGCGCTGAGCCTGTCTTCGGCACCGGTTCGGGCGGGCCCTTTGGCCGAGGGAACGGCGGCCGCCTCTCCCCAATCGGTGACGACCATAGTGTCTCGCGATGCCCAGTGGCTCCGCCGCTTTTCCCTGATCTTTGGCGCCCTTCTGGTGGCGGCCATCGCTTTCAACATCTACATGACCCGGCGCTTGGATGCCGAGGTCGCAGCCGGCAACGCGCCCGAGCCGTTTGCCAGCGGCGCGCCGGTCGGTCAGGCCCCGCCGCCTAAGGGCTCGGCTGTCCGCATGGCCGGTTCGGCGGCGGCCGTGACCACAGCGACTGGGCTGTCGGCGGGTGAGCCGCTTGCCGCACGGCCGTTCCACGGCGCTGAGAAGCCTGCACCGATGCCCTCACCCGCCAGGCCATACCGGCCGCCGGCAGGGCCCGCGGCTGGAGTCGTCGCGGCAGCAAAACCTCTCGCTGGCTCCGCCACCGAACTGCCGGCCGACCAGACGCGACCACGCGCCAGCGGAGAAGGAAAGAAAGCACTCGACCAGGCCCGCGCTGCATTCGAACGCGACGATTTTTCCCGAGCGATTCTCGATGGCCGGGCAGCCCTGGCTGCCGGAGAAGGGGGCGCTCATGCCATCCTGGGCGCCGCCTACTTCAAGGTCGGTCGCTACGAGGACGCTGTGCGCGAGTATGGCGAGGCCTTGCGCCTGGACCCTTCAAACCCCGCCCTGGCCAAGCGCGTGGAGATCGCGCGCAGGGCGGCTAGCCGCCGTGCGGAGGGCGCGCCACCGTAGTATGGTTTCGTTGCATGGCTCTCGTCACCTCGTCCGTCGTCGTCGTTGCAGGGCCTCATCCCAATGCCGAGGCACTTGATCTGCGGGTGGAGGAGATGCGGCGCCGATTTCCGCGCGCCATCATCGATCGCTATCTCGACCGCGTGCCATCAGCCAAGGAGGGCGTGTTCATCGCCCCGGGCGCTTCGGTGGTGGCCGATGTTCGCTTGGGGTTGGGCGTGTCAGTCTGGTACGGCGCGGTTCTGCGCGGCGATATCGCTCCCGTCATCGTCGGCGATCGCAGCAACCTGCAGGATGGAACCGTCATCCATGTGGCGGATGACGGCCCTTGCCTGGTGGGCACCGATGTGGTGGTTGGTCATCGGGCCATGCTGCACGCTTGCCGAGTAGAGGATGCATGTCTCATCGGCATGCAGGCCACGGTTCTCGACGACGCGGTTATCGGGTTCGGTTCCATCGTGGGCGCCGGCGCAGTGGTTACCCCTCGCACCATCATTCCGCCGCACAGTCTCGTGCTCGGCATGCCGGCCAAGGTCGTGCGCACGCTCGACCCAGGGGCGGCCGACGAGCATCGCGCGCTGGCTGGCAAATACACCCGCATCACCGAGAACTACTTGCGCGACAGTTTGCGACGTGGCTAGCTAGCCAACCATGGAAATCGGGCCCATCCGCGACCGCGTCGAGAAGCTGCTACGCCGTCTGGAGATTCTCCGGGGGCATCTTTGACATCGACGGCAAGCGTTCCCGCATAGCCGACCTCGACGTCGAGGCGTCCAAACCTGACTTCTGGAACGCGAATGAACAGGCCCAGACCCTGCTACGCGAACAGGCGCGTCTGAAGGAAACGGTGGAGGGTTTCGATGTGCAGATGCGCGCCCTGGAGGACGCGCGGGTTCTGGTGGACTTGGCGGACGAAGCCAAGGACGAGCCCACCGCGGTCGAGGCCGCGGGCCTGCTCACGGCCATCGAGGAGGCGGTCGGGAAGATGGAATTCGCTCGCATGCTCTCCGGGCCGTACGACCGGCAGGGCGCCATCGTGAGCATCAATGCCGGCGCGGGCGGCACCGAGTCGCAGGACTGGGCCGAGATGCTACAGCGGATGTACATGCGATGGGTGGCGCGCCGGGGCTACAAGGCCGAGATCTTGGACCTGCAACCCGGCGACGAGGCGGGCATCAAGAGCGTCACCCTGGGCGTGCAGGGGGAGTGGGCCTACGGATACCTGCGCGCCGAAGCGGGCGTGCATCGCCTGGTGCGCATCTCGCCCTTTGACGCCCAGGCGCGCCGGCACACCTCGTTTGCCAGCGTGTTCGTGTACCCCGACATCGACGAGACGGTGAAGGTCGACATCGACGAGAAGGACCTACGCATTGAAACCATGCGCTCGGGCGGGGCGGGCGGCCAGCACGTCAACAAGACTGAGTCAGCTATTCGCATCACCCACGTCCCCACAGGCATCGCCGTGCACTGCCAGCAGGAACGATCCCAACACAAGAACCGCTCCACGGCCATGCGCATCCTGCGGTCCAAGCTCATCGAGGTCGAGCAGAAGAAGATGGACGAAAAGATGGGGGGCATTCACGCCCAGAAGAAGTCGATCGAGTGGGGCAACCAGATTCGTTCGTATGTTCTGGCGCCCTATCGGCTGGCGTCCGACCACCGAACCGGCCTGAAGGTAGGCAACGTGGATGCGGTCCTGGATGGCGACCTCGACCAATTCATGGTCGCGTTGCTGCTGCAGATGGCCGGGGATCCATCGGCAAGACCTCTGCCCAAGCCGGAGGAAGATGACCTCGATGCCTGAGTCGGATTTTCTCCCACATCTCGCATCGAGCTGTTGATAAGTCATGAAATGCGCAATGATTTCCGATGGTTTCGTGATGGCCCTCTGTGGGCAAACCGTGGGAAGGGCGTGATCAATGTCTGACGAACGTGAATTGATCGCCGATCGCGAGCGCAAGGTCGCCGAACTCCGTGCGGCTGGGCACAACCCCTACGCCAACGGCTTCTGTCCGAGATCTACGGCGCGCGAGATTCACAAATGGTTCGAAGATGGGGCGGATCGTGAACATCCTCCCGAGGGCACAGACCACAATGGCCGAGTGTCGGTGGCTGGTCGCATCGTCGCGATCCGCAGCTTCGGCAAGGCGGCTTTTGCCAAGATCCGCGACCGCACCGGTGAGATCCAGATCTGGGTCAAGCTGGATGTGGTGGGCGAGCAAACCTTTGGCCTGTGGAAGTTCGTCGAACGCGGGGACTTTGTCGGCGTCGAGGGTCCAGCCACTCTGATGACGACGACGAAAGCTGGCGAACACACGGTTGTGGCCGAGCGGATACACATCCTCACCAAGACCACTCGCCCCTTGCCCGAAAAATGGCACGGCCTGCAGGACATGGAGATCCGCTACCGCCAGCGCTACCTGGATCTGGTGGCCAACCCCGAGGTGTTGGAGGTGTTTCGCAAGCGTACCCAGATCGTGCGCCACTTGCGCCGCTTTTTCGACGAGCGTGACTTCATCGAGGTGGAGACGCCAATGATGCACACGGTGCTGGGCGGGGCGGCGGCGCGGCCGTTTCGCACGCACCACAACGCGCTCGCGCTCGACCTCTACCTGCGCATCGCGCCCGAGCTGCACCTGAAGCGCTTGGTGGTGGGCGGGTTCGATCGGGTTTACGAAATCGGCCGCAATTTCCGCAACGAGGGACTGTCCCGCCAGCATAATCCCGAATTCACCATGCTTGAATTCTATCAGGCCTACGCGACCTACGAAGATTTGATGGTGTTGACCCAGCAGCTCTTGAGCGAGTTGGCGCGCGAGATCTGCGGTGGCACGCAAATCACCTATCAGGGCCAGGCGGTCGATCTGGGCCGCTGGGAACGCATTCCCCTTAAGGATGCCATCTTCGCGGCGGCGGTCGCGGGCCGGCTGCCCAAGGGACTGGAACGCCCGATGCTCGACGACGAGGCCGCCTTGCTGGGCTGGGTGGCCGGCTCCGGGGTGCTCGACGGCAAGGGCGAGCTGTCGGCGGTGTTGCGGAAGTGCGAGACCCACGGCCACCGGGTGGGCGCGCTCTTCGACTACGCGGGCGAGCAAGCCCTGCCGCATGATCGGCCGGTATTTGTGGTCGACTATCCCGCGGAAACCTCGCCGCTCTCGCGACGCAACGACGCGGAGCCGGGCAAGGTGGACCGTTTCGAGTTGTTCATCGTAGGGCGTGAGCACGCCAACGCCTTTTCCGAGCTGAACGACCCGGTCGACCAGCGCGCGCGCTTCCAGCGTCAGGTCGAGGCAAAAGTGCGCGGCGCTGAAGAGACCATGGACTACGACGAGGATTACTGCCGCGCCCTGGAATACGGGCTGCCACCGACTGCGGGCGAGGGCATCGGCGTGGATCGCTTGGTCATGCTGCTGGCCGACCAGCCCTCCATCCGCGACGTGATTCTATTCCCACTGATGAGGCCGGAATGAGGGAGAGGGCTCGCACCGGTTTTGAGTGGTTCGTGGCGTGGCGCCACCTGCGCGATCCCGAGCGCCGCTCGCGCCGTGCCCTGTATTTCGGCCTGGGAGTCTTGCTGCTCGCCATCCTCGATCTGACAGCGCTCAAGCTGTTTGGCCAGCCGGCGCGTTCCCCCGCGGGCCTTCTGGCGCTGCAACCCTCGGCGACCTTCGAACGTTTGTGGATGGCGGGCTCGGTCGGTGTGATTGCGGGTGCGGTCATCACGTTCTTGGGTGCACTGTTTGCTTCCTTCACCGTGTTCACTGCTATTTCGATCTTCGGGGTGTTCTTGGGTACGGCCGCGCCTATCCTGGCGCTTTCCGTGATGTCTGGCTTCGAGGTGGACCTCAAGACCAAGATCCGGGGAGCCAAGGCCGATGTCGTGATCACCAGGACGGAAGATCAGCCTTTCCTTGACTGGCGGATGGTGCGGGAGGAAGCCTTGCGTGAGCCTGGGGTGGTGGGTGCCACTCCCTATTTGGAGGCAGAGGTGATGGTTCGGGCCGGGGCGGCTCCTGCTGGGATCATGCTGCGCGGGATCGACCCGGAAACCGCGCGGTCCGTGCTTGACCTTGGCCGCACCTTGCGCGAGGGCAGCGTGGACGATCTGGAACACCCGGATAAGGTAGCCGACGACCCGTTTGCCCGTGAGGCCGGGGAGCGCGAAGCCGGCGACGATGAGCCAACCCCACGCACGGGCAAGCGAGCCCCGGCCGACGCGGTGGCTGCCGACGGGGTCCTGCCATCGATCCTGCTGGGAGAAGAGCTTTTCGCGCGCACCCTGCGCATCTTTCGCGGCAGCCACGTGGATATCGTCTGTCCGCTGTGCAAGATGGGCCCTTCCGGCCCTATGCCCGGCCTCAAAGTTTTTCGGGCAGCGGGACACTTCTACAGCGGGATGTACGAGTACGATTCCAAGCTGGCCTACGTGGCCCTTTCCGATGCACAGAAGTTCCTGGGCGCGCCGGGCGAGGTGACGGGCATCGACCTGCGTACCCTGGGCCCCGACGCCGCTCCCCGGGTCGCCTCCGCGGTGCAAGCCACCCTGGGCGACTCTTACGAGGTTCGCTCGTGGGAGGATCTCAACAAGGGGTTGTTCATGGCCCTGCGCCTGGAGAAGATAGCCATGTTCGTGGTGATGACTTTCATCGCGCTCGTGGCATCCTTTTCCATCATCTCGACGCTCATCATGATGGCCACCCAGAAAGCGCGCGAGGTCGCCATTCTCAAGGCCATGGGTGCCGGCGACGGCGCCATCCGGCGCGTGTTCATCGCCGAGGGCGTGTACATCGGTCTGCTTGGCCTGGCGGTTGGTGTTCCCACCGGCATTCTTGGCTGCAAGCTGATCGAGAAGTACGGCTTGCCCTTGCCTACGGACGTCTACTACATCAGCAAGCTCCCGGTGGTGATGCGGCCGGGCGAGATTCTGGTCCTGGCGGCCTCGGCGATGGCCCTGTGTTGTCTGGCCACCGTGTACCCGGCGCTGCTGGCGTCGCGCATGCGTCCCGTCGACGGGCTGAGGTACGAGTGAGCGCATTGACACCGCACGAGCCGGTCGCTACGGTGCCAGTCCCGATGGCAAACGTGGCAGGAACTCGGCCAGGCGCAGCCCCTGGCGGCGCGCGCGTGCTGGTGCGCGAGCTGTGGAAAGTATTCCAGCACGGCGGTCGCTCGATCGAGGTCCTGCGCGGAATCAACCTCGACCTTCAGCCGGGGGCGCTGGTTTCGGTGGTGGGCGCCTCCGGGGTGGGCAAGTCGACCCTGCTGCACCTTTTGGGCACGCTAGATGTCGCCACTTCGGGCAAGATCCTGTTTGACGGGGCCGACGTCACCGACATGTCTCCGGCCCAGTTGGCCTCGTTCCGCAACCGCGAAATTGGGTTCGTGTTCCAGTTTCACCATCTTCTGCCCGAATTCACCGCGCTGGAAAACACTATGATGCCCGGTCTCATCGCGCGCCGGCCGCGCAAAGAGTGCCGCGACCGCGCCGAGGCCATCTTGGCGCGGGTGGGCCTGCAGGATCGGCTGCGCCACCGCCCGGGGGAGCTTTCGGGTGGCGAACAACAGCGGGTGGCGCTGGCGCGTGCTCTCTTTCTCTCGCCGCGCCTGCTGCTCGGGGATGAGCCCACTGGCAACCTCGACAGCAAGACCGGGCGTGCCATCCACGATCTGTTCTTCGAGCTGAACCGCGAGTTGGGAATGACCCTTCTTCTCGTGACCCACAACGACGAACTGGCGGGTCGGGCCTTCCGCAAGCTGCGCATGGTCGACGGTCGCATTCAGGAGGAGGAGTGAGCCCGTCGCGCCTAGCCGCGTGGGGAGCCTGCCGGCCTTCGGGACGGNNCCTGCCCACCCCGCGCGCTTTCGCGTGCGCCCTCGCCGGCAGCGCACCATCGCGGGAGGGGTCAGGGTTCCCATGTTGGTAGCCGCCCTTGCGGCGTTCGCGCCCGGTTTTGCGCGTGCTCAGGGTGACGATGCGGTGGAGGCGCCGCACGCGCAACGCCTGCGCCCGCCTTCGCTGTCGGTCGAACCCGAGGCGAAGCCGGAGGCGTCGGTCAAGGTC
>PMKP01000028.1 GCA_003157775.1 Myxococcales bacterium
TAACCATTACCGAAACCTGCGGGTGCTTGACGTATCCGTCCCGCAGCTTGCCCGCGATAAGCTCCTGCACGTCGCCGCTGCGCAGGCCCACGACCGAGATGCGGCCGGCAAAGGGATAGTCGATGGTTCCGTCCGCGGCTATCCGGTAGAGATCCGACAGGTCAGGCTCGGCGAACACGCGTACCTCGAAGACATCATCGATGCCCAGCCGCTCTTCGGGCGCCATCGCGACCGCTTCCACTGCTCCCGCTGGCTGGCGCTGGCGGCTGGCGCAGGAAAAGAGAATGGCGAAAACACAGGCCAAGGCAAATCGCCAGGTGAACACGTGCGACACGCCCCCCGTCTGCGGACGGAATCTCATTGTAGGCCTCTTAGAATAGCGGAGGGACCGGGTCGTGTCGAGCACCAGCGAGGCGAGTAGACGCGACGCGGCCGGCGCTCTGCGGCTATCTTTGTCTTGGCAAAATCCTGCGGCGCGCCCATCGAACGGGCGCGAAGCCCTCCGGGCGCAGACGACTCACATAGCAACTGGACCAGTTCCCCCGGGGGCATGTCACGCCGGTCAGCGCCGAAAGTACTGCGGTTCCAGCAGGCCGACTCGGCCTATCTTGCCTCCGCTCCGCGCGGGTTACTCGCGCCATTCGGATTGCTTGGCGCCTGCATATCTCGCCGCCTCTTCCGAATCCAGAACTCGCATGTGATTTCTTGTCGGCCCGTGCTCAATTTCAACGTGTCTAGCAGTAGGTATTCCCGCGCAAGCGCGGCATCACTGCCCGCCATTCGGTCGCTGCCGGTCACTACCAGGCCAAACTTCCCCGCGCTAATTCCCTCAACGATCTCGCGATTGAATCTCCGGTACTTCTCACCAATCGCTGGAGCCATCGGGAATATGGCATTCGCGATCCTCGGCGCCCGCGCTCGCAACCTATCCCAGGCCGACACCAGCAATTCGTTCCAGGGGGTATGTCCGTTTTGGTAGTATCGAACGTGCCTCCGCAGAGCATGGTCTACGAATATTGGCAATCCCAGATACATTTCGCCATGCGGCTGTGCGTCCAGAATAGCATGTGCTTTCGACCATGCGGCCTCCTGATCCGCTGTTAAGAAAGCTGTGAAACTGTACTTGCCTGTGTAATGAAACACGGAGCAGCAGATGATCATGATCACCGCGGGCAGGCGTAGTCTCGCAGGACAACACGTATTGAGCCCTGCCATTCCCATGACAACGGTGGACGGAAGCAGCAATTGATAAAAGTATGACATGAAGGAGCCGGGATTCAGTCCCATCCACAGAAGCGCCAATCCGCCTACGATGAAGCCTGCATGGTAGACGGTCCATTCTGCTTCTAGAGCCGTCGTTGTTGCGAGAGCGTCCCGCTTGGAGAGGACGATTAGGGGCCTGCCCCACCCGCGCAGGGTCATGCTAGTTTTCACTCCGCGGAAGAGGCGGACGAATGCAACCCCAGCCAGCGCCAACAGTGGGCCATAGAAGGCAGCGAACGCTGTCATCTGGTTCAGCAGATGCCTGACGGATCCGGGCTGCTCTCCGTAGGCGAGTATCGTCATGGCGAAGTAGGTGGGGTACATCCTGTCAACCAGCACCACTGTGGCGATCAGAAGCAGGCTTGTTACAACCGCGAGGGCCAATGCCCGCGCTTTGCTCAGAAACAGCAGATACAGGAATATCTCCAGTCCGACGATGACGAAGTACTGCTTCGCATAGAATGCTGCGACGGTCAGAAGAGCTGCCAGTGCCACTCCCCAGGCACGCCGGATCCGCTGGGCGCTCACAAGCGCCGCGGTGCTGAGGAGCAATCCCAGTTGATCTGGCCGCGCGTTGGCCTCGTTTAGAACCCAGGATGTCACCATCATCAATTCGAACGACAGGACGGAAAGGACGCGCGACTTGCATCGTCGGTGGACTTCCCACGCGATGAGCAGGCCTGCCAAGACTGTGCACGCTGCGCTTACGAGTCGGTGTAGGGCATAGTTGTTGGTCCCGAACAACTTGCCGAGTCCGACGACAAGCCATGAGTTCAGAAATCCATACATGTAGAAGAAGGATCCGGGCGCTTCTGGTCCGAACGGGTTGACTCTGCGGGCCATTAGGTCAGCAATGTCCAGCGACACCCCTTCTCGAAATTCGTTCGGGAATGGGTTGCGGATCCAATAGACATAGTGCGCCGTTGCCCAAATGAGGTAGATCGCAATGCTGCCCCAGAGCGCAGCCATCAAGATGGAGCCCGATACGCTGGGCTTTCTTGGGGCAGGTGAATCCGCGTGCATGCATTCTCCTTTGGACTCGTGTGTTTCGCGGAGAGGTCATCCGTGCGAGCCGTCAGGCAGACTATAACCTCATGTGCTGCCAACGACGCCAGAGGCAGTGAAGGATACTTAGGCGGCAGCAGCCGCGTTGGATCGCTCGCCAACTTTGCTAACAACGGCAGGCCGCCGACGGTGCGCATTCCCAAGACAAAGGAACCCGCGCAAAGAAAAACCGCGAGAAAGAGAGTCGTCACCGTCACTTTGCCGCGTCGCCGTTGCGCTCAGTTCGCATTGCTTGGCCGCTGTTTTGGTTCTGTGTATTGCACGTCCCGTTCGCGGTGTGCTGCTTCCTTTGAGGTTAGGGTGGTTTATTCATTGCGTTGCGTCCCTCTCTTGAAGTCCTTCGAAGTCGCGGACACCGCGGCTGTTCGTCAGTCCGGGCGCACAAAGAAAGCGTTGCACGCAATCCTTGCCGCATGCGCGTAGCCTTGGCTCAACAGGAAGTGCGCTGCACTGTCATCTGCCCTCCCTGCTGCGTTTATCTCCGCCACGACCAGACGAGGACGAGTGATCAACCAATCAAGCCCCTCCAGCACCTCAGTGTCACGCCCTTCGGTGTCTATGGAAAGTAAGTCGATGCCCTGCCCGGCAAAATGCCGTGCTACCAGCTCCCGCAGAGGCACGATTTGGACCTCGTACTTCCTTCTGAGCCTGGCCCGACCCTGACGTATGAGTTCCTCGGCTTGGCTTGCCTCGAATGTCGACGAGCTGCTTGGCCATAGCTCGTAGAAGAGGAGCCTTCCGGGGGCGCGGCCAGCCGCAGCGTTCACGTGTATGTCCCGCGGGCGAAGTCGGCAGTGGCGATCGAACAACCTGGGTATGGGTTCCACCGCACTGACACCTTGCGGCTGTTCCATTCCTTCACCATCACCGAAACCTGCGGGTGCTTGACATATCCATCCCGCAGCTTGCGCGCGATAAGCTCTTGCACGTCGCCGCTGCGCAGGCCCACGACCGAGATGCGGCCGGCAAAGGGATAATCGCTGGTTCCGTCCGCCGCTATCCGGTAAAGACTCGATAGGTCAGGCTCGGCGAACACGCGCACCTCGAAGACATCATCAATGCCCAGCCGCTCCTCGGGTGCCATCGCAACCGCTTCCACTGCTCCCGCTGGCTGGCGCTGGCGGCTGGCACAGGACGAGAGAACGACCAGAACGAACACGACCGCGAATCGCCGCGACAACGCGTCCAGCACGCTAGCCTTCTTCAAGCGGAGTCTCATGGTAAGCCATCAAAGTTACCGGAGGGGCGGGGTCGGGTCGAGCCCTCTTGGCCTTGTCTGGGGCGCCGCATTAACCTCCGGCTTGGGGAAGACCACGGGACGAGCGATGAGGCTGGTATCCCAACGCACCGCCGGCGTTGCCTGCCTTGGGCTGGGCCAGGTGAGCGTACCCATCGTCCGGCGTGTCGGAGCAGGCCTGGCTGGCCACAATGCCACGCCCGACTCTCGATATCACATGGTTGCAGATCTCAATCGCACTTGAGCAAACAGACCTCAATGTGATCTCCGATCCTCAGGCGGTCCAGGACGCCTCGGGCCAGCTGGCCCAGGTGGCCGCCACCGTTCCGCTTGCCGAAGTAGGCTCCAGCAATGCCGACCAGCTGCCGAACCGCGGCGCTCATGCGCGCCGGACTGTGAGGCTCTCGGTTGGCCAACGGAACGGGTGGGGGCTCGTCTTGCGTCTGACAGAAGCCTTGCCCATCAACGCCGGGTGGGCACGTGCCCATTGGGTAGGGAACACCACCGTAGCGCACTCGCTTCACCTCAAAGCCCAGATGCTCAGCCAGCCACCCGACTGAACGTGGCGTCATGAAGACAATGTGTTCGACAAGGTTCGCCATGTTCCAACGCCGGCCGGCCCTGCGCGCAATCAGACTCGCACCATTGGGACTGCTGAAGACAAGGCTCGCGCCGGGCTTCAGCAGATGATGGAGGCCCTCAAACGTCTGGCGAAGGTGGGGCAGATGCTCGACCACGGCCCAGAGCGTAATGCAGTCAAAAAAGCCCAATGTGGCCGCCAGGCCGGGGTCGCGCGCATCCAGCCGGAAGAGCCGTCCGTTCAGTGGGTGACTGGACGGGATCGATGGAAGGAATGGATCGCACCCGTAGCTTTCCCACCCGGCCGACTGAGCATCCCACACGGCGGCGCCTGCCCCACAACCGTAGTCCAAGTGACGACCGTGCGGCGGGCCGAGGCGACGTGTCCTATCAGACGGCTCCTGGCGCGATTGGCAGCACGAAGAGCTGTCTTTGAAGTGGACGTAGGACGGGCCATAAATCGACGCCAACAGCTCCTGCGTTGGGAACTCGCTCTTGTAGAGTAGGCCACAGTTGCAGCACGTCGTGACATCGACGTCCCAGGATAGTTGCCTTACGGAAAAGGCAGCCTGCGAGCGTTCGGCTGATTCCCCGCAAAGCGGGCAGCAGCGGACCGCCGTAAGGCACTGTTCCCTCGTTGATGCCTCGCCTAGATCTTCCATTTGTGCAGAATCCAATCTCTAGCAGAATCGAGCCGTGCGCATGCCTGTCCTGGGTTGCGGGACCTAGCCCAAACCGAGGTGCGCGTACGATACCATGCGGTTCGCGCATTTCGTGAATAGCGTCCGATATCCGAAGTCGTACGATGTGGGCCGCGGGGCAGTGCCGTGCGTTCGGGGGACATGTGTGTGGCATCAGTTGCAGAATCGCTTTCGATCGATGCCAGCCTACACGGCTTTTGGATGGCCGCGGAGCTGCCGATCGACGTCTTCGACGAACGTGCGCGGCAGGGGTTCGCCATCAGCAACCCACGCTTCCGCCCCGTCTCGATCCGGATGCAGGACCTGCCGTGGGTGCGCCGACGGCCACAACGCAGGCACCCGACCAAGGAAGCATGCCCACTGACTGAAGGTGGAGAACGCCGAGCCGAGGATAGCACCGCCGGTCGAGAGCGCTACGAGGTCGCCAATGGCGCTGTTGGTCGAAAACCACTCGACCCGTGGTAGTCGAAGCAGCGGAGCGAACTCGTGCGGCTCGCCGTCGGAGAAGACGAGTGCCGGAACCACGGTGCCCAGCTCGGCGCGAAGTCGACCGAGCTGTGCCTCGTACCAAGCGATCGGCGTCTGGATTCCGCCCACCTTGAAGTCGCCACGGCGCACGTGGAGACAAAGATGCCCTCCCATGTCGATGGCGAGAACCTTGCGATGCATTGGATGCAAGCGCTCGTGGATAGCAGCGCGAAGCTCCGCGTGCCGGCCGATGAGCGGCTCAAAATAGCTTCGGAGCCCATCGAACACGAAAACTGTTCCCGGTGCGACGCCGCCAGCGCTCGATGCATCCTCATTGCGCCTCGGATTGAGCACGCGTACGCGCCGCAGGCCGCGTACCTCCTCAGATGAGGCGATGAGCATCCCTCTGTAGAACCGCTTGTCGCGTTCTCGTCGCAGGAGGGTGCCAATCTTGATCTGCGGCCAAGTCGCGCTGATGAGTGAGAGGCCATACGTGTGGCTTGCGACCACGGCTCGGGCGAAGGGGAAAAGAAGGTTCGCCAGTCCAGAACCCAAGAAGCGGACAAAGAAGAAATCGAACGCTCCAAGGAGCGGATAGGCGTAGCAGTGCCCAAGAGCGCCACCTACGTTGCCGATTCCCCACGATGAAGTCATGTCTAGGCTATCCAATAGACGGCGCACATTCCGCGCCCATGCCGGTCATCAGCTTCATCTGCCATCCACAACGCGAATTCGCGCGAAATGCGCGCACAAGAAGCCGTTCGCCGAACGCAAGACCGTAGTAGATCACCCGCTTGGGTTCGGCGAAGTTGGGGAAGAAAGGAGGCTGCTGGCGCTCACTTGAGCTTCTAAAGTTACCCCAGAATCGACGGGAATGCATGGGTGCGGCGCTTGCCTGACGCGCAACACGCCCCGGCGGGCCTTCGGCGTTCGATCTTGGGCGAGATACCGGGCGGGAAGGAAGGGTTCAACTCGCGTTCGCAATCTGGTAGCGTTCAGGGATCATGGGGGCGGCAGGGCACCAATTGCCGATCTGCCCCCGGTGCGGACAGCCTCTGCACCGGGCAACGCGGCGCCTTGGTCACCGCCTAATTTCCATCGTGTATCCAGTCCGCCACTACGCGTGCAGGTCGGCCTGCGGCTGGACAGGGATCCGGCCCGCGGTTTCCCGGATGAAAGCGAGGAAGCGTCGCCTGCTGCGCGTGGCGCTGGTGCTCCTGCTGGCACTGTGCGGGATCGTTCTTGCCCGCCACCTGGCCCCCTACTGGAACAACCAGCACACTGACGAGTCACCACTTGAGGAGTCTGACACCTCAGAGTAGGTCCCGTCCGACAGCCATTGGGTGCATTGGACTGTGGGCGAACTCTGGTTGCCTGGTAAGTGCGACCCGGGTGGCTGGGGTTGACCAAAGGCTGCCAGTGTCAGGGTTGGATCATTCACCCCGGGCCTGACCTGCCCGGCTTCAGTGGCGCCGGCGAAGGCGTCCACGCCTGCTCGGCCGATTCCAT
>PMKP01000211.1 GCA_003157775.1 Myxococcales bacterium
GGCTGCCCACATTATTGTCGGTGGTTGGGCAACCAGCGCTGGTGACAAGAATCGGAAGCAAGAGAAAGCAAAAAGATCGTTTCATGATGATCTCCCAGGTGTTCTTGGTGGCGATCATCTTGGTGTCGTCCGTCTCCAAGAAGTTACACCCATCGGCAAAGATTCGTGATTAGCTTTCTTCGTGTATGCCCTCTTCTTGGCAGTCTGGCTTGCAGCCCAGGTCGAGGTTCACAGCGCGACCGCGTGTCCGTCGTCAGAGGCAATCACGGCGCGGCTTCTGCCGCTGCTTCCCGGGGCAAGCACCGGAACCAATCCGGTTGATCAGGCTGACTTGCAGGTAAGCCGAGGCGACGCCGACGGCCCGATGCGGCTGCGCTTGCGCCTGGCCGGCGCGGACGGAACCGTGATCGGGCAACGGGATCTTCCTCTGTCCGATCGCTGCGATGAACTCGCAGAGACGGTCGCGGTTCTCTTGGCGTCGTGGAAAAGTGATCCCCATCCTGGGATTCCGCCCATCGCAGAAACACCGGTCATCGCAAGACCGGCGCCCGCGTCCGGCGGCGCGACCTCTGGTCTCGAACTACAACTGGGGGCTGGAGGCGGCGTGGCCCTGCTGGGCGGGACGGCAGCCAGCGGACGCTTGGAACTGGGACTTAGCTCTATCCAATCTCACTGGCAAGGGCGCATCGGATTCGTGGGAGAGACTGCGAGGCAAACCGCCCTAGGGCCCGGACAGGTGCACTGGCGGCACAGCATGGGCACGGTTTTGCTGGTTTGGCGGACGCTGAATCCAAATTGGCTGGTCAGTGCGGATGCCGGGCCCCTGCTCGGCTTTGCTACCCTTTCCGGCCAGGGCTTTGCCCAAAACCAGCAACAGAACTCGTTTGAGTTCGGTTTGGACGCCGGGTTGCGCGCAGGCCGGCGATGGCGGCGCTTCACTCTGTGGGTTGATCTGCGCGGCGAGTCTTGGCTGGAACGCCAGCGAGCGATGGTGACCGGCAGCGCAACAACGATGACGCTTTCTCCCTGGGATCTGGCAGTCACCCTGGGACTGTCGGTGTCGCTCTTCCCATGATGAAACCTTTTCAGCTTTCCCCACACTAGACGGACCTGGAGGTCCGCCGATCTTCAAGTCCATGCACGCCACCGGAAAGCCCATCGTCGGCGACGCACCGTCAACCCTGGCGGACGCATACCATGGCTACTGCCAAACCGTGGCACGCTGGGCCTGGTATTTGGGTGGTCCTGACGTCGAGGTCGAGGACGCGGTTCAGGAGATCTTCTTCGTGGTCAGCCGCCGGATGGCAAGCTTCCGCGGCGAGGCGCGCTTTTCAAGCTGGCTATACAGCATCACCCGCAAGATCGTGGCCAACCACCGGCGGAGACATCGCTGGCGTTTTTGGCGCGACAAGAACCCGGGCCTCCTCGACAGGGTGCCATCTCCCGGGCTCGATCCATGTGCCCAGCTAGAGCAACAGCAAGCACGCCTGCAGTTCTATCGGGTGCTAGACCGCCTGCCCGAAAAATACCGGACCGTGCTGGTGCTGTTTGAATTGGAAGACATGTCGACCCAAGAAATCGCGGAGCTTTGCCACATCAAACTGAACACCGTGAAGGTGCAATTGCACCGAGCGCGGGAGATGTTCCACGATCAACACCGTCAACTCCTGAGCAAGGAGCAGTCATGAACAGCGTTGCATCGGATCCACCCCGCTGGAAGGATCGAGCCGGGCAGGCCGATCTGGCCGAGCACATGGCCGGACGACTGATCCGAGACATGGGCGCGCCCCCGCTGCTTTCGGGCCCACAACTTGCGCGTATCGAAGCGGCTGCACGGGAAAAGCAGCGTAGGCCGAGCTTGCTCCGGTGGTGGCCGGCAGTGGCGGTAGCGTTGCTGGTCAGTGGTGCGACCTTTGCCGTCGCAGCGCGTTTGGACTTGATGCCGCGCTGGCTGCGCCCGGCGCCCGCGGCACCGGCACCCTCTGCTCAAAGTCACAAGACGCACGCCACTGCGACCAGGCCATCGCGCACGAGCGCGCCCGCGCAGGGAGCGCCCGCACCTGCAATCGAAGCTCCACCCGAGATGCAAGCCGCAGCCGAGCCGGCAGCACCGGCTCCGGTACAAGTCCCGGCAAGAGAAACCGCCCCGACCGCGCAACTTGCGTTCGTGGAACCGTCGGACGCGCCTCGCGTGCCGCCGTCGGCAAGTCGTCGTCGGGATCCGGAAGCTGCGGCCCGCGCGGTGGAATGGCATCGAGAAGCTGCGGCCAGCCCAGCGGAATGGAATCCGCTACCTCCGGCCATACCAGCAGAACGGCCCGTCGCTGCACCGCAAGTCGAACCAACACGTGTGGCTGCGGTTCTAGCGCCAATGCCTTCAGCGCCAGTGCGCCCCTTGTCCGCGCAGCCGGCAATGACGGCAAGTCAACCCCAGCCGGCTGTCACCAACGTTGCCCGGCCACCGGGCGGCGCGCGCTGGCTGGCTGAAGCGCTCCATTCCCTGCGTACCGACCACGCGCCTGGCGCAGCCCTTGCCCTGCTGGATTCTCACTCGGCCGAGCTCACGCAAAGCACGTTTGTCCACGAAGCCATGGTCCTGCGGGTCGAAGCCTTACTCGACCTCAAGCGATCGGGCGAGGCGCTGGCCTTGCTCGACGGCAAGTCGCTCTCGAACGTGGCGGCTTCGCGCACCCTGTTGCTCACCCGCGCAGAGCTGCGTGCGGCGGCGGGCCGCTGCGCCGAAAGTCTGGCCGATTTCGATTTGCTTCTCGCGCGTGCCCAGCGGCCCGACGAGCCAGCCCTGTACGGCCGCGCCGTGTGCCGCAGCAGGATGGGTGACAAGCTGGGAGCCCAGGCAGATTTCGAATTCTATCGGCGCGAATTCCCCAAAGGCGCTCATATCCGCGACGTGGAGAAGCAGCGGACCGCCCCGGCCTCGCGTCCCCTTCCCTGACGGAACCAGAGCAGGCGTCTCTTGCCGCCTGCAGCGATCGTCGACCGTCGTCACCTCACTGGGTGGCGATGAGCTTCGCAAGGCAACCTCGACGAGGGTGGCTTGGGGTAGACTGCGCGAAATGCTTCCGCCGCCCGGCTCAATCAGAGGCCCATCCAAGTGGGCACTCGCTGCCATCGCAACCGCTCTCCTGATGGCTTCGGTCGGATTTCTGGGGCACCACGTTTGGACCGTCTTCAGCAAGCCCACCATCGATGACGCCGCCATTAGTTATGGCTATGCCGAGAATGCGGCCGCTGGGAACGGATTTCGGCACACCCCTGGGGCCAGTCCTTCTGAAGGTTTCTCGAACCCGCTAGAAGTCCTGCTGCTAGTGCCCTTTGCGGCGTTGCACGCCGACTTGGACGTTGCCGCCAAGGCCATCAATCTGGGTTTCGTTTTGCTCGCTCTTCTGGCGTGGGGGCTGGTTCTGATTTGGAAGATACGGGGCGTGGGATGCCTGCTCGTCCCCTTGATCGGGTTGGTGCCGCTTCTGTGGCCCACCTTCAACTACTGGACGGTGGCTGGGCTGGAAAACGGCATTTTGGCTGGATTGATGGCGCTGTCCACCCTGTGTCTTCTGCTTGCGCCGTGCTCGCGCGGCTGGGATCTGGCCCTTGCCCTGGTTGCCGGGCTTCTCGCATGGACCCGGCCCGAGGCTGGGCTCTATGGGGCACTTGCGGTAGCTCCGCGATTGCTATCCCGCCGGCGGCGCTTTCTTGCGAGTGGCGTCTTTGCTCTCGCTGGTTTTCTCCTGTTGGTTTCTCGCTATCTGTGCTTCCGGGATCTCGTGCCCAACACGTTCTGGCCGAAGATGGGCGCCGGGCATGCTTGGCAGGAGGGATGGAACTATGCGCGGTCCTTTTTCAACAGCAGGGGTAGTGAGTACTTTCTCTGTCTCGTCCCTTTGCTCGCGCTTCTGTCGCGAAGTACCCGGATACCGCTGACTGCGACCGTTCTCCAGATCGGCGCGGTGGGGCTTTTCGTGTCTGTCTCCGGCGGAGACTGGATGCGCGAGTGGCGCTTTATGCAATTCCTTGAAGGCCCGGCCATCGCGCTGGTCGGACTTGGCTTGCACGCGGCATTGGTGCCGGAGGGATGGCTGTCGCGCCGTGTGCCGGTCTTGCTTCGAATGGGTCTGGTCGCCGGGTTGTCTTTGCCACTTGTCTTGGCCAACCGCCCCCTGGGCCAGTGGAAAGATAGGGCAGCGGGGGTCAATGGCTCCAGGGACGTTGACATGCGCCACGTCGCCCCTTCCGCCGCCCGATATCGCGATCTGGGCACGAGGCTGCAACTGGGACGGCGACTGCTTGAGGCTGATGTTGATGTGGGAGGGATGTCCTATCCGCTCGGAATGGATGTCTTGGATATCGCGGGACTAACCGATCGGGTGCTGGGCCGCGCGTGGAGTCGTGAGCCCACGGTTCTGGTTGACTACCTCTACCAAGAAAGACGGCCCGACACGATTCATATGCATGGGTCCTGGCTGGGTGTTGAGCCGTTGCACTTACTCTGGCCGTTTCACGACCAATACCGGGTGATGGGGCCGAAGTTCTTGTCCAGACTGTCGCTGGCACCACTTACCGCCATACGGGCCGACCTGGTCGACCCCGCGGTCCCCCCTGTGATGCCGATAGCTGCAAGAGTGGGTGTGGTGGAGATCAAGGGTATCTCAGCCATCTTGGGCGATGGGGAGACCGTGTTCTTCGTCCACGCATTGCAGGTCCAGCCAGGACCGCCACCTGCGCTGACCTGGAGAGACCAGACCGGCAAACGCTGGCCGATTGCGTGGCATGCGGGATTCGATGTGGAAAGCGGGCCTCCGGGATCGGCTCTTCTGGGAATGTCGCGCCTGCAGAATGAAGTGTTCCCATTGCACATCGAAGGCGTCCTCGATCTAGAGTCCCTTCCGCTCTTCATTCCCCGTGCGACGACGCTGACTGAGACGGCCCGCCTGCCGTTGGTCCGCCTAGCTGGCATGGCTGCGCCCGCATGCGATCCGGATTTTTTCCTCGACCCAGCCGCGGGCACGGGCGCGCGTGCGCGTGGCGCCGTGTTGCTGGCATCACTCTGTGGCGACGGGATCACCCAGCGGGCGCGGGCCTCGCTTGCATCTCGCTTCTGGGACGAGGCCAAGCGCGTGCGTGACCCGGATGAACGGTTCGACGCCCTGGCCGCCATCTCGGCGCTGGGAACTGGGCCGAGCATTCGGCAGCGGATGTTCATCGAGCTAACCCGCACCGAACACCAACCATACGACGAGATTCTGATGGCCTGGGCCGAGCGGGAACTCGCAGGCGCCCTTCCTGCCCGCGCCACCGCCAGCCCCGGCCTGGCACTCTGGCTGCAGGCCCAGCAATACGACAGAGTTTTGCTCAGTTCCCTTGCGCATGGATGGCAGTCTGATCCCGCCGCGGCTGAGATCGTCTGCAGGGCGGCCCAGGCCCTGGGACTTCGCGAAAGTGCGATGGGATGGTCGCTGGGATGCGGGCATTCGGTGCATGGGAAGATCGTGGTTCGCAGGCAAGGATTCGAAAACCTGAGAGACCAGAGCCTGCGGTTTTCGGGGGCGGGGAAAAGCTGGATACGGCCGGCTGCGCCTGTCCGCGTCCTGGGAGGTCAAGGACGGCAATACCTGGCAACCGGGGAAGAGCCGGGCCGCCAAGGGGCGTCCGGCGAGGTCGTCTGGGGACCGATCCCCTGGTCGGGCCGGCGTTTTGGCGCGTTGCTGGCAGGGGTGGCCAATGGAGCCAGCTTGCTGGTCGAGGCGAGAGAGGGGAGTGCCTGGAAAGAATTGGTGCGTGCCGGATCGCCCGCGAGTGCTTCGGTGCTAACCCCGCTTTTGCTGATGCTGCCCGCTCATGCCGCAACCGAGGTTCGCGTTCGTTTGCTTGCCACGGATTCGCAGCCGATGACCGTGGTGGACGCACTGACCTTCATCGATATGGACTAGAATCCGAGTAGCGAAGACACGCGCTTTCGGGCTAACGTCAGTGGATCTTCGGAGGCTCAACCACCATGCCCAGGCCGTTCGCTCCCCCCGGCACCGCCACCCACTACGTTCCCGACCGCCCGGTCGCGGTCAGCCATGTCTGTCTGAGCCTAGAGCCCGACCTGGCTGCGCACACCCTGCAGGGGCAGTCACGCCTGGACCTGACAGCACGCCGGGACGGCCTAGACAAGGTCGAGCTAAACGCGGTGGACATGACCATCGAACGGGTGAGCGTCGACGGAAAGCTGGTATCCGGAGTGGACTACGACGGCGAATGTCTGCGCATCCCCCTGGGCCGGACCTTCGAGCGCGGCGAACGCTTCAGCTTGGCGGTCGACTACCGCTGCAAGCCCCGCCGGGGTCTCTACTTCGTCGGGCCTGACCAGGCCCACCCTGACCGCGCGCTGGAATGCTGGAGCCAAGGTCAGGATGATGACTCGCGCTTCTACTGGCCTTGCGTCGATCTTCCGGTGGAGAAGGCCACCAGCGAGGTGTTTTGCACCGTGCCGGCGGGTGTGATGGTCCTTTCCAATGGCGATTTGGCCGACCAGCGCGATCTGCCTGACGGCCGCGCTCGCTGGCACTACGTCCTCGATTTGCCCCATTCGCCCTATCTTGTGACCGTGGTGTGCGGCTCCTTCATGGAACTGAAAGACCGCGCGCCGGAGACCGGGGTTGATGTCTACTACTACGCCTCCAAGGACCGCGAGGCGGACGCCCGGCGCAGCCTGGGGCGCACCCCCGAGATGATCGATTTCTTCTCCCGGCGGATTGGTGTCCCCTACCCTCACCGCCGCTACAGCCAAGTCTTCGTACACGATTTCATCTTCGGCGGCATGGAGAACACCACCGCCACCACTCTCACCTCCGAGGCCATTCTTGACGAACGGGCGGCGCTGGACCACGACATCGAGGGCTTGGTGTCCCACGAGCTGGCCCACCAGTGGTGGGGCGATCTGCTCACCTGCCGCGAATGGCCCGAGGCCTGGTTGAACGAGGGATTTGCCACCTATTTTGAATACGTGTGGCGGGAGCACACGCGCGGTCGCGACGAGGCCGACGTCGATTTGCTGGCCGATCTCGACGCCTACCTCGGCGAGGCGGGCACCTATCAGCGCCCGATCTTCTGCCGCCAGTACGAGGCGCCTATCGACCTCTTCGACCGCCACCTGTACGAGAAGGGCGGTCGGGTGCTGCACATGTTGCGCCACGAACTGGGCGAGGACAACTTCTGGCGCGCCTTGCTTCTCTACGGCGAGCGCCACGCGCGCGGCTCGGTCGAGACGCGCGACCTGACCCGGGCCATCGAGGAAGCGACTGGCCGCAACCTGGACTGGTTCTTCGACCAGTGGGTGGACAGCCCCGGCCACCCCGAGTTGGAGGGCGCGTGGGAATGGGACGCCGACCAGAAAGTGGGCACCCTTCGCTTGGAGCAGAAGCAATCCGGCGATCGCCCGCAGCGATTCACCACGCGGGTGTGCTTCGAAGTGGAGGGTGTGCAGAGCGAGGAGCGCGTCGAGGTGAGCCAGCGAAGTCACGCCTTCGAATTCCACCTGGCCGCCCGCCCCACCCAGGTCATCTTCGATCCCGGCGACGTGGTGCTAAAAAGCATCAAGCTGAAGAAGCCCCACGCCCTGTGGGAGCGCCAACTAGAGGCCGCGCGTCTGGGCGTGGATCGCGTGCTGGCGGCGCGTGCACTCGCCGATCTGCCCGAGCCTGCCGCGGTCGTGGCCCTGGCCGCAGCCCTGGAAAGCGACTCGTTCTGGGCCGTGCGCGCCGCTGCGGCGACCGCACTCGGCAAGACCCGGCGGCAGGATGCGCTCGACGCCTTGCTCAGAGCACGCGCGCAGGAAAACCCGCGCGTGCGGCGCGCGGTAGCCGCTGCACTGGGTGACTTTGTGGTTACCCACGCTCCTGGCAATCAGCGTGCGGCTGAGCTGCTCGAAGCCTGGGTGGTCGGGGGCGATGCGAGCTGCTTCGTGGAGTCCGCTGCCGCGCTGTCCCTGGGCCGCACCCGCTCACCCCGAGCAGTCGCCGTGCTTCCCGGGGTGCTCTCGCGCAGCGCCTTCCAGGATGTGATTCGCGCCCGCGCCATCGAAGGGCTGGGCGCCACCGGAGATGAGGCGGCCCTGCCCCTGGTGGAAGCGGCCTTCGCCAACAGCGTGTCGATCTACTCCCGTCGCGCCGCTGTGGCCGCCCTCGCCCGCTTGGCCGACGGGACCTTGCATGTGCGCCAGGCCCGCGAACGCATCGAAGGCTGGCTTTGCGACCCTGACTTCCGCGTGCGCATGGAGGCTGCCTCGGCGCTGGCCGTGCTGGCCGATGCTCGCGCCGTACCCGCTATCGAGGTGGCACTGCACGCCGAGCTGGATGGCCGCGCCAAGCGCCGCATGCGCGAGGCTATCAGCGAGCTGCGCGAAAAAGGCAAGCCCGAGGAGAAGCTGCGCAAGCTTTCTGAGGAAGTCGAACGACTGAGCGGCGAGTCGACCCGTTTGCGCGAGCGCCTCGAGGGATTGGAAGGCAAGCCGCGGTCGTCGAGCCCGCCGCCGGCGAGCAAGCCCAGCCCCAGCGGCACCGCACCCCCGCACACCAGGCGGCCGCGCCCGGGTGGCCGGCGCAGCGGCAAGCCGCTCGATTCGCGGCGTCGGCGATAGTGGAAAATTGCTGGTTCCGGCCCCTGGCCGTCACGCAAATAGCTTCTGGTTGATCTTTCCGGTTCTAGACGCACGAGGACAGCCGGCGGCTTCGCTGTGGTCCCCATCCAGCAGCCGGTTAGATTTCAACAGATCCGTAGAAGGTTGCCCGGATGTCGCGCCCTTGCAGTGTTGGGTCTAGCCCTCAGAAATCGCCGAACCGCCCGTCTGGCAAGGAGACGTCGCATGCAAAAGATCTGTTTCTTGGCCCTCGCAGTTTCGCTGGCTGCCTCTATTGGCTGTGGAAATGCCGAACAGGCGCCCACACCGGGCACTGGTGGATCAACCACGACTGGCGGCGTTACGGGTGGAACCGGCGGTGTCAGCGCGACCGGCGGAGCTAGCGCGACTGGCGGCGTCAGCACAACCGGCGGCAACCCCTCGACTGGAGGCACCAGTGCGACCGGCGGCAGCCCCTCGACCGGTGGTACGACCTCGACCGGTGGTACGGCCCGAACCGGCGGCGCGACCGAGACGGGTGGTGCGGCCCGGACCGGCGGCGCGACCGAGACGGGTGGTGCAGCCCGGACCGGCGGTGCGAACCCGACCGACGGTGCAACCCCGAGCGGCGGCACGAACCCGAGCGGCGGCACGAACCCGAGCGGCGGTGCGACCCTGACCGGCGGTGCGAACCCGACCGGCGGCGCGACCCCGACCGGCGGCAGCGCCCCGACCGGAGGTACGACCCGGGCCGGCGGTACGACCTCGACCGGCGGCACAACCCGGACCGGTGGTACGACCCCAACCGGCGGAATGAGCCCGACCGGCGGCACGACCTCGACCAGCGGTGCGGGCGGTTCGACCGGCCCATGCAGCGCCCTGCCCGTCAGTCCCAATGCCACGGCCCAGGCCCAGAAGCTGCTCTGCTTCATCTACAGCCAATATGGCAACCACGTCATCTCAGGGCAGCAAGAAACCAGCTGGGCCGATCCCGAGGGCGACATCAGTTGGTACGCCACCAACAACTTGAAATATCCGGCCATTCTGGGTGGCGACTTCCTGTACCCCGCTGGTGGCAGCGACACCTCCGAGATTAGCGGGATCACGCGCGCCATCGCCTACTGGAACGCGGGTGGCATTTCCATGTTCCGCTACCACCAGGGCGTGCCAGTAGCCGGCTCAACCTACAAGAACGACTGCTACCAAGGCACCAACTGCGCCGAGTCTACTCCCGCCGCCGGCTTGCTAGACAACGCGGTCACGGCCGGAACCGCGGAGAATACAGCGTTCCTTAACCGGCTAAACTATATCGCCTATCAAATCGGGGTCATGAAAGCCGCCAACGTGCCCATCATCCTGGCAATCTTCCACGAGGCGCAACCCAACGGCTGGTTCTGGTGGAGCAAAGGGACCGGAGCCCAGTACGTTGCTCTGTGGAACTACACCTACAATTATCTGACCGCCACCAAGGGACTGAACAATATCATTTGGCTCATGCCTTTCAGTGGCCTCAATAGCATAGCCGCCACCAGCTTCAGTGCCTTCTTCCCCGGCAAGAGCGTTGTCGATCTTTCGGGTCCGGATTATTCGAGCGATTCCGCGACCTACACCAAGGTCAAGGGCGTCGTCGGGGCCACCATGCCCATCCCGCTTCACGAATCCAGCAACTTCCCCAACCCCAGCACCCTGTTCCCGAGCTCGGCGCCGTGGGTGCTTTTCAATACCTGGGCCGGCTCCCAGAAGAATAACAGCAGCATACCCACGGCCTTCAACAGCACCTACACCGTCACTCGCGACCAGGTGCCCAACCTCAAGTAGACACCGAGTTCGACGCGGTCGATGCGGGCGACTTGCGGCGCCTATTTCGTCTTGCCCTTGGCCGCCGCGGCCGCGGCCGAGCTGCGGTAGCCGAGAAGGCTCGATGCCTCTGCCGGACGCACCAGGTGCACACTCACCTTGTCGTTGCGGTCGGAATAGAGGCGCGTGTGGTGTGGCAGAAAACCCTCGGCGCGAATCTCGAGATCCAACGGACCCGTATTGCGCGGGCGCTGCAACTCAACCGTCGGATTGTCGGGCGCGATGCGAGCGAGCTGCTTGCTGCCCCACATGACCTGCGCTTTGACCGGCGGGCTGATGGACAGGGTCAGGGTCACGGTTTCCGAGAGCGGGTTCGCTTCTCGCTCCTCGGACTGCAGATCGTCTTCAGCCTTTGCAGTAGGGGCTGCGGCGATCGCGGCCTTGGATGGAGTGTCGCCCGACTCTCCCTTGCTCGCAGACGACCCCGACGACGGTGGCGCCCCGGCCCCTCGCTGGGTGGCTACCCGCGCGTACGAAGCAGTTTCGGTCGCAACAGGCGTCGTGCGATCGACCGGTGACTGGCGGCAACTGGCCGCGAGCGCCAGCCCCAAGCAGGTCCGGAAAACCCCACGAGCTTTCACGGTGCCCTGCCCTCTGCGCTGGGGTCGGCGTGGCCGCCACCACCCGCCTTGCTCTCGGGACCGGTGGATACGGTCGGAAGCTTACTGCTGGCGTAGGTCACGCCGGGCTTGCGAACGTACTCTGTCATGGGCTGCTGCAACTGGCCGGCGATCGTTCCCTTCAAGGTTTCGACCGGCAGGGGAGGCTCCAGCTCGTAGTAAAAGCCCCGCGTGGGCAGGCGCATCTCGTACACTTCGCCGTCCCAATAGAAGACGCGCCGGAAGCCCAGCGCCATGGGCCCCAGCACCTTGGCGTGCCGGTGCCCAAGCACGAATGAGAACAGGCGCACGGCCAGGTTGTTGTACAAGCGATGGCAGCCATGTGAGAAGCGGCCGCGCAGAGACATGTAGTCGAACGAGCCGTGGGTGCGAATCCCGTTGTCGAAATAGGCGACGCCTTGGCTGCGCTGCTTGGCCTGCACGTGGATGCCCGCCACCAGACCATAGGCCGACAGAAATCCGGGCCCGGTCTCATCGTAGTTGACCACGCGGGGGTAGCCGCCTGCGACCCACTTGGTCTTCACCATCGATGCCAGTGGTGAGCTGGGCGGGGGCAACCACACCGGCGCAGACACTATGTGCCGCCACACCCGTTTGCCCACGTCGGAATCCTTGTAGCGAAAGTACTCTTCGCCGTCAGCGGCGAGCTCGGAGCGCCAGCCGCCGATGGTGGTGCGCCAACTGACCAAGGGAACCTTTTCCCCCCGCCAACGCACATAGAGATTGAACGTCGGGTAGCGCGTGCGCGGCTGGGGCAGGCGATTGCCTTTACTGTCAAAGGGGAAGTCGTACCAGACATCACCGCGGTCGATTTCTGCGACAAGGTCCATCTTGGGCCCGTAGTATTCGGGCGGGTCGGGGAAACGTACCGCGACCCGCAGCCAACGAAAGTCGCTCTCGGAATGGCGGCGGAAAAATGCCAGCGCGTCCTCGGGCGAGGCCAGGCCTAGCCGCGCCATGAGGGCGTCGGTAGCTTGACCCACGAGGTCCGGCACCGGCACCGCCTTGCCCTCGGCGGTCCGATAGGTCGGAATCGCACGGGGCTTGCCGTGCTTGCCGAGCGGCATGGCTAGGATAGCAGTGCCGTCCTCGACGAAGTTGCCGGCGTGTGCCGCCCGTTCGGCCAGCACCCTGCGCAGGGTGGCGAAGTCATTGGCCAAGAGCGGCCGGGCCATGGCCTCCAGGGTGGCGCGGGTGAAGTCGGCCTGGGCGAAGACACCGTTCTTCTGCTGGAAATCCAACACGGCCGAGCGCATGGGCGCGTCGTAGGTGCCCGGCTTGTGCTTGGCCGCGTCCAACAAACCCTCGCAAGCCAGGCGTTTCTCCACTTCGACAAAGGCGGCACGCTCGGCTTCCACCCGCAGGTGGGTCTTAACCTCGCCCGCGTAGCGAGGGTCAGCGCCCGCCAACTCCTCCAAGGTCGCTAGGCCCGCCTTGGCACGTGCGGCCTCCAAACGCAGCCCGCGCAGCCGGTGCTTGTTGGCTTCCTTCTTCTCCGTGGTGTGGCCGAAGGTCTCGATGCCGTCCACCGCGAGTAAGCGGGCCTTGTCCACGCTCGCCTCGCAGGTCCGGGCAACGTCCGCGAGGAAGCGCGCCCGCACCACCGAAAGCGAAGGCGGGATGCCATAGAGTTCAAGGTAGTTGCGCTCGCCCGGTGGCAGAGCTTGGCCATCACCGTCACTGCGATCGTTGGCCAGTCCGACGAACACGGCCCGGTAACGGTTGGGCAGAAGCGCGCCGTCGGCCGCCTTGCCGTCCTGCAAGATGTAGGGCGCCCATCCGTCGGAGAGATCCACCAGGGTCTGGCCACGCTGCACGGCTTGTTCGGCGTCGACCACCCGCTCTTTGCCGGCCACGACCTGGATGGCACGATGTTCGGCAGGTGGGGCGGCCTCGGGCAGGGCATCGGGGTCAGGCCTGGGCGGCAAGATCGGCTCCTCGACCCGCGCCGCAGGTGCAGGCAGCGTGGGCGCGGAATAAGCCGCCGGCGCCTGGGCAGGCGAGCCCGAACGCCCGCGATGACAGGCAACACCGGCCAGCAGCGCAGGCAGCAGCGAGTAGACAGCGACAGAGCGCAGGGGCAAGACACCCAAGGTCTATCCCCTCGGCCGACGAGACGCGAGGTCAGAAATGCACGGAGCGATCGGCTCGAATGCGTATTATTATGCCCCCCCATGAAGCGCCTCGTTCTTCTCATCTCGGCCGCCGTGGCAATCGTGGGCCTCGGCGCACCCCGTGCGCAGGCCACTGAGGTTGGGACCTCGCGCACCTTCGGCCTGGGCTTCCAGCTTGGTGAGCCAACCGCCATCACGGCCAAGCTCTTTGCCGGGGGGCCCCACGCCTTCGACTTCGGGCTCGGGTTCGGCGGCTGGGGCTACGACTGGTGCACGGATGCGAACGGCCACACCTACCGCTGCGGCAGCTTCAATCACGACATCAGCTTGCACATGGACTACCTGTACCAGGAGAACATCCTCAACATGACGAACCGCCTCGACTGGTACGTGGGCGTGGGCGGCCGGATTATCATGTCGGCCTATGGGTCCAACAACCTGGGCCACGACGTGGTGCTCCTCGCCCGGGTTCCGATAGGGCTCGCCGCCACATTCCGGCGCCCCAGCTTTCTGGAAGCCTACCTCGAAATCGCGCCCGCCCTGGTGGTCTTCCCGCCCTTGGACTTCACCATCGACGTCGCTCTAGGCGTGCGCGCGTACTTTTAGTGACATGGGAACCCTNNCCAAACTCTCCCGCGATGGTGCGCCGCCGGCGAGGGCGCGCGCGTAGCGCGCGGGCTGGGCGGGTGGGATGTCCGTCCCGAAGGCCGGCGGGCTCCCCACGCGCCTACTCGGGATCGAAATCGCTCCGGGTCGGACCGCTGTTTATCTCGCCGCCGGATATCTCGCCTGAAAGCAGCCCAGGCTCGGCGTTGGCAAGCGCCATTTCTCCCACCACGGCTCCCGAGGCTACCTCCGGGGACTGCGTGGCCACTTGGCCGCCTTGCTTGCGAATCTTCCACTGGGTTATGGCCCGTTCGAATTCGGCGTGAGGAATCATTGTCGCCAGCCTACCGGGAAGGCGCTCCGCATGCAAATGAGGGCACAGGGGCCATCTGCAACCCTGCCGTCGCGCGGCATCGCGCGGTCGCGAGCCATGTCGAGCGCGACCACTCTACCGGGGCTGTCACGGACCGGTCAGAAGATGCTCGCCGTACCATTGATCTGAAGGGTCGTCGCCCCGCTGTACGATACGGTCAGCAGCTTCTTGGACGCATCATAGGTAAAGTCGCTTCCTGAGCTCAGGGTCAACCCATTCCGCACAACACTGGAATTCCCATTGCAATACACCTCCAGCGTGCCGTCGGTCCCCAAGTCTCCAAACTGGACCGTCAGCGTGCCGCCGGAAAGCGAAGAGGTGATGGTCTGCACGGCGCTCCCGGTATAGTAGTCGAACGAAGTGCTGCCGCTGGCCGCCGGAAAGATCTCAATTCGCAAGTTGGCAGTCCAGTTTGTCGTCCAGTTGTTGTTCGACTTGAGGATGTCACCCCGCGGAATGATCGCCCCCTCCTTCACAAACAGCGGGATGGTCGCCAGAGGAGCGGAAGCGGTTATGGAAGTGCCGCCAGCAGAGATCGTCGACTTGTCGTTGTAGTTCATCCAATTACCGGCCGGCAAGTACACCGAACGGCTTGTGGCGCCTGCCGTGGTTACGGGGGCTACCAGAATCTCCCCGCCAAACATGTACTGATTCCAGGTGTCGAAGACACTGGTGTCGTCAGGGTATGCCAGGATCATGGCCCGCATGATTGGCATGCCGGTCTGGGTGGCTTTGTAAGCATAGGACCTGGCATACGGAATCAAGTCGTGATGCGCCTGGGCCTGCGTCTTGGCAATACCGATCAATTCGGCATCAAAACTCGTCCACACGGTTCGGCTGGGCCCGTTCAATACCTCCATCATCGGGGTATAGGCGTTGAACTCCAGCCACCTGCCAAGCACCTCCTTGGTAGGCGTGCCGTTATATCCCCCTCCATCCGAACCGAATATTGGGAAGTTCATGGTGCCGACCCTAAGCCCAATCTTGATCGATGCAATCAATCCGGCGAAGCTAGCACTCGAATCGCCGCCCCAGTGACCAATATATTGCCGGGACTTATCGTATATATTCCTGGCAAACATGAGGAAATCATTGGGGTAAACAGCCGCCATCCCCTCGTAGGACAACTTGTGGAATAAATAGACGTTCTCATTCTGCGCCGAATCCGGCTGTTCGCCTTCTTCGCCACGGTCGATCTTGTAGCCGCGCACACCCAGGGTCACAAAAGCATTCAGCTTCGACTTGAACCAGCTATAGGCACCCGCGATCCGCACATCCGCCGCCGGGGAGTCGCCATAGGTGCCCACAGCAAAATTGTAGCTACTAGCTTTCGCATCGGTCAGAAGCCCGTTGTAGCACCGATTGGCCGTCCAAAGGACCAGTTTCATTCCCCTGGTATTCAGATCACTAATCATCTGGGTGGGATTGGGGAAGGTGCTGTCGAAATCCATATTTCCCCATCCTCCAGCCGCACCGGACTGACCTTGTGGGGTGCCGTACGGGCGATCAATCCACATAACTGAGGCTGGGATCTGGTTGAGCCGCAGATTGTCCGCATCTTTGATCACCAGCGCCTGACTATTGGTGACCCCTTGCGCGGCCCAATCGGCATGATGATCGTCGCGCCACCAGATGGAATCAAAGGCCCAGGTCGGAGGCATGAATGATGGGCCGGCCAGGGTGTTGTAGCGGCCCAGGATGTCCGCGTAGGTGGGACCGTAGATGAGGTCGTACTGCAATTGCGCGCTGTCGAAGTTGAAACTGGTTTTGTTACTCACCGCGACCGTATAGTGGCCCTTGGCCATTGATTCGGCATAGATGCCGTATTTCTTGGAAGTCGCGTAGAATGGTGCTCGGGCGCTGCTGTAGTTGTTGTCGGAATAGGTCTGCAACCCGAGCAGGTCTTGGTCCGCGCCCCGGTTATCAAGATTGCCGCTGGTACCCAGGTGATAGCCCCAGATTCCGTAGTAGTGCTCGCTCTGATCGTTGAACTGCTCCTTCACATTGGTGGGGGTGCCGCTATTATAGGTCAATAGCACCTGCAGCACTTCCGGGCTGGTGAAGGTGAACTTGACGTGAGCAGTGTTCGAGGTTCCACTCAAAGCGAGGGTAGCATCCAGGGTAGTGCCGGTGGTGGTAAACCCGCTGGCGCCAGAAGTGGCATAGGCGGTGCCCCCGACGGTAAAGGTGGAGGTCGACTGGGATACCAGCACGTCTCCGGAGGACATCTCGGTGACCTTGTAGGAGTAGGGGCTGGCGGTGACTTCAAGTTTGAGAGCGGTGGACTGAAGCACCGTGCCTGAGCCGGTCGTTGCCCCCGCATCTGACGTGGTGCCGCCGCTGGCCGTCGTTCCACCGGCTGAAGTCGTGCCGCCCGCGGGTTTGGTGCCACCGGCAGGTGGCGTCGCTCCGCCGGTTGAAGTCGTGCCGCCCGCGGCTTTCGTGCCACCCGCTGGCGTGGCTCCGCCGGTTGAAGTCGTGCCGTCCGTGGATTTGCTGCCGCCGGTCGTTGCGGTGCCAGCGGTGCTCGTCGTGCCGCCAGTGCTCGTGAGGCCGCCCTCGCCCACCCCGCCGGTCAAGGTCGTGCCACCCGTCGGAGTGGTGCCTCCGGTTGTGGCGACGCCGCCTGCAGCGTTGGTTCCGCCGGCGACAGCCCCGCCAGTTGGGCTAGCGCCGCCAGCAGCAGCGCCACCCGGCCCGACTTTTCCACCTGACGAGCTACAGGCGAGAATCGTTGATGCGAGCAGCGCAAGAACGCACAGGTTTGGTCGAAGTATCATGGGTAAGTCCTCTTTGCCGTCTTCCAGTGTACGACAAAACCGTGCTCGTGGGCTTTCGCTGCTTCTTGACCGCGCGCAAGAAGAGAGCCTGCGAGCATCCTCCCGATCCGGGTCACCGTCCTCGCCGCAGCGCCGTCAGCCCCGCCCGCGCGGCCTCGGCCACGCGCGGCTCTTTCTCGTTGGCGACGGACCATTTCAGTGCCAGCACCGCCCGTGCGCCGCCCATGCGGGCCAAAACGCGAGCCGCGGCCACGCGCACGGGCACGTATTCATCGGTTTTCAACCGCTCAATCAGCGCAAACTCGCCAGCGGCATCGCCGATTTCTCCCAGGGCCTGCACGACTTCCACTCGGGTCAATACGTCAGGCAAGCGCGCGACCAGGCCCGGCACGGCGCGCGGGTCGCGCAGCTTGCCCAAGGCAGCGATGATCGACTTGCACAACGCCTCATTGGCCGAGCACGCATCCAGCGCCTCGCCCAACACCACGACCCCTGTGCCGTCACCCGCGCGTGCCAGGGCTAGCGCAGCGTGGACTCGCAGCGCCCAGCGGGCCTCGCTGCCCGGCCGTGTGACAATGGCCAGCAGGCGCGGCGAGCCGGCCGGCTCGCCCAGCCGCATGGCCGCCACGGCTGCCCAGTCGCGAACCTCGTCGTCGTCAGCCGCGTTCATGGCCGCCACGACCAAAGCCCGCGTGTCTTGCCGGGCCGGCAGCGCCTCGACTAGCAAACGGGCCGCCTCGCGCCGCAGTTCCAGGGGCGCTCCTGATTGCAGCATGGTGGCTAACTCCGCCGCCGCCGCCGGATCGCCCATGCGGCCACGCTCGAGCGCCTGAGATACGTCCGCGCTGTCTGCGCCGGCCAGTGGTTTCGACTCGAAACGGGCCTGCTCATCTAGCCACGTGTCGAGTAGCTGGCGGAGAGCCGCCGCTCGCTCTGGTCGCGCCTCGGCCAGGTCGTGTTCCTCACGAGGATCGGCGCTCAGGTCGAAAAAGGCGCAGTAGTCTTTGGCCAGATCGCAGATGAGCTTGTCCTGGCCCTTGACCACCATGCGCTTGTCCTCCACTTCGGCAAACACCGGGGGCAAGCGGTCCTCCGGTGCGGGCGGCACGGCCAGCCAAGGCCCGAGGTCGGTCCCGCGCATGCGTACCGGCGCGAGCAGGTCGAGCAGCCCCAGAATGGTCGGCGCGATGTCGATCAGCTGGACCGGGCCGGCCACCACATGTGGGGCCACGCCGGGAACGTAGATGATAAGTGGCACCCGTACCTGTTCGTCATAAAGCGTGGTGCCGTGGTAGCGCCCACCGTGCTCGTCGAATTCCTCGCCGTGATCCGCGGCTATCACGATGATGGCATTGGGCCGCTTTTCCTGCACATACGCCATCACCCGACCCACCACGGCGTCACAATATGCGATCTCGCTGTCATAGCGATCGATGTCGCGGTTGCCGAAGTCATGGCCCTTATGCGCCTCATAGGGCTCGTGTGGCTCGAACAGGTGCAACCAAAGGAAAACCTTCTGTGGATTCTCTTTGCGGAAGAAGTCGTCGATCTGATCGAGCCGCCGGTCGGCGTCCAGGTATTCGTATTTCACGTACTCGAAGTCGAAGTTGTTGGCCTCAAATGTCTTCATCTTCTGGGCATCGATGAAGAAGACCGCAGGTGGAAAAAATGCGGCAGTCTTCCAACCGTAGTGGCGCATGGTCAGGGGCAGGGTTTCGTGCTGGCTCTGCGGGGCCAGGCGCGCCAGCGTCGGGTAGTACTTTCCGGTCATCAGTGATGCGATGGAAAACGAGGTGTGCGGGGCCTGGGCATAGGCGCGCTCGAAGCGCACCCCGCGCCGGGCAAGGGCATCGATGTTGGGCGTAGTTGGGCGGCCATAGCCATAGGCGCCCACGTGATCGGCGCGCGTGGCATCCACCGTGATCAGCACCACGTCGGCCCCAGGCCGGTGCGGTCCCTCGGGCAATGGGCTGGCCGCGGGCAGCGGGACGGCATCTGGGCGGGCGCTGCCACGCCTTCCGTATCGGGTGGGCAGCAGGCGCAGCGCCAGGCTGGCCACCTGGATCTTTTCGTACGCGCAAAAGCGCAGGCTCTGGCTTTGGCCCAAGACAAGAAATTCGTGTGCTCCCAGGCTGGCCAGGACCAGCACACTTGCCAACAGCGCCACCGTGCGCATGCGCGCCGACGGCTGCCACGCTCGGCCGCACAGCAGGACGCGCGTCGCCAGCACGCAGGCCGCGACGAAGAGCACACCCAACGACAAGTGAAACCACGGATAGAGCCGTGGTAGCACCACGCGATTGGCTTGCTCTGCCGCGGCCGCGACAAGCAAAAGGCCCACGGTCAGGGCCGTGCGGCCGCGTCCCGGCGTACTTTCCAGATAGACGAGCAGTCGCTGCCACAGGCTGCCCGCCAGCACCACCAGCACAAGTGACAACAGGACAAGCGCCACGGAGATGGCCCGATGTCCCGCCACCCGCGAGGCCTTGGCCCCGGCAAACAGGGCAAAGGCGTCGTAGACCGCTAGCGGAATTGCCATGGTCATCGCGACTAGGGCCGTCGAAGAAATCCGGTGCATGCGCGCCGCCACCGGGGCCGCGACCGCATGGAGAAATACGGCTATCAGAGCCAGCCCCAGGCCCAATAGCGCACCCGCTGCGCTGCCCAGCACCAGCGCGTCCAAGGCCGAAGGCCGGGTTGGCGCAGCCGCCAGGGTGGCCAGTGCATCCCCGCCGCCGGCCAATACACCGCCGAGCAGTCCGGCCCACAGGGCACGCTGAAGCCGGCTGCTCATCCCGCTTCCTCGGCTATGGGGCGCCGGCGTAGCCAGCGTGCCTCGACCGCCTGGCGCAAGGGTGAGCTTTCAGGCGAGGCAAGGGCCGGGTCAGCGGCGAATAGCACCTCGGCTTCCCGGCGCGCTTTTTCGACCAGGCCCGCAACCCCGGTTGGATTGCGCAGCCACAGGCCCACCACGCCGGTCTGGCGTTCGCCATAAATCTCGCCCGGGCCGCGCCGTCGCAGATCCTCCTCGGCGATGCGGAACCCGTCGCTGGTTTCGGCCACGAATGTCAATCGGTCCAGAATCTCGGAGTTTTGCGCGCCGGTGAGCAAGAAGCAACTCGACTCCTGCCCTGCACGTCCCACCCGGCCGCGCAACTGGTGCAACTGTGCCAGACCGAAGCGCTCCGCGTCCTCGATGACGATGATTGAGGCGCGCGGCACATCCACGCCCACCTCCAGCACGGTCGTGGCGACCAGAACATCGATCTTGCCGGCTCGAAAGGCCGCTACCACTTCCTGCTGCTCAGCACTCGACATTTGTCCGTGCAGCAGACCCACGCGCGTCGGCGCCAGCAGCGGCCCCAGCTCGCGAAAGCGGGACAGTGCCGAAGCGCGCCGACCGCTTCTTCCCTGCTTCTGCTCGATGATGGCCGGACAAACCACGAAGCCCTGCCCGCCGGCTGCGACGACTGCCTTGACCGCGGCCAGTGCCTCGCGGCGGGCAGCCTCACCCACCCCCAGGTGCGTGGCCACGATCTGTCGGCCCGGCGGAGATTCGTCGAGGGTGGTGAGCTCAAGATCGCCGTAGGCGGTCAGGGCCAAGGAGCGCGGGATCGGCGTGGCGGACAACACCAGAAGGTGGGGAACCATGCCGGTTTTCTCGTCGGGGATCCAGCCGCCGGCGCGGCGCAGGGCTGCCCGCTGGCGCACTCCGAACCGATGCTGCTCGTCCACGATGGCCAACCCAAGCCGAGCAACGCGCAGACTTTGCTCCAGCAGCGCGTGCGTGCCCACCAGCAGATCGATATCGCCAGTCGCGACAGCACCCAGCACAGAACGGCGCTCCCGCGCATCCAGCCCCGCGTGCAACACCCCAACCCGCAAGCCCGCCTTGCCACCCCAGGCGGCCAAGGTACGTCCGTGCTGCTCGGCCAAGACCTCGGTGGGCGCCATGAGCAGGCTCTGCCCGCCGCTGCGCCCGACCAGCAAGGCCGCGGCAAAGGCCACCGCGGTCTTGCCGCTGCCCACGTCGCCCTGAAGCAGCCGCTGCATGGGCGTCGCGCTGGTCAAGTCGGCAAACAGTGCTCGGATGGCGCGTTCCTGGCCGGAAGTGAGCACAAAGGGCAGCGCGGCTCGCGCCGATGCCAACACCTCTTCGCCGTCGACGTCACAGCGCCAGCCCGCGGCGCGGCGGGCACGGTCCCGCTCCAGGGCCAGCCCGACCTGCACGACGAACAGATCCTCGAAGGCCAGACGCCTTTGCGCGGGTGCTTGCCCGGCCAAAAGCTCTGCCAGTTTCTCGTCGGAAAGCGAGGCATCGGGTTGATGGACCTGGCGAAGCGAATCGGCAATGGAAGGAAGGCCGAGGCGCTTGGCCACACCCGCAGGCAGCACATCAGGCACCAAACCTGCCGCCTGCTCGACCGCCGTAGTGACTAGTTTTTCAATGACCCGGCCGGGAACTTTCTCTACGACTGGGTAGCGCGGCCGCAGCCCCAAGCCGGACTTCTCGCCCGCCTGCCCAGCCATCAGCGCTGTGACGTTGCGGGGCTGGATGAGTTCGACCGTGCCGTCCTTCGCCCGGCGCAAGGATCCGGCCAGGGCCACCAGGTTCCCCTTGGCGTAGGTCTTGACCATGCCGGCATTGGGCCGAAACCAGCGTGCCCGCACTTGCACGCCGTCCTGCTCCAGGTACACATCGAGCAAGCGCCGGAAAAACGGGCGAGCCCGACGAACCACAGCCCTCACCACCACCATCTGGCCCTCGGGCAAGCCGGCCAGCGCCGAGAGTGGATAGAGGGCACGAAAGTCCTGATAGCCGAGCGGCAGGAAGTCGAGAAGGTCGCGGACGCTCTCTAGCCCCCGCTCGGCCAAGCGCGCTGCCGTCACCGGCCCGGCCCCTGCCAGAGCGGTCACGGGCTGGTCGAGCAGCGACGGTGTGGGCGCGCCGGCCATGTTCCGCGCAGCGGTCGGCTCTTACTGGAACGTGAACTTCAACTGATATTCGCAGATCGAGAAAATGTCGCCTTCCTCGATCTTCTTACCCTCGATGCGCTCGCCCTGGTAGTCGATGCCGTTGGTCGAACCCAGGTCCTTGATGTAGTACTCGCCGTTGCGCCGGATCACCGCCGCATGTTTGCGCGAGATGTTGCCGTCGCGGATGGGCAAGTCCGACGACTTGGTTCCGCGGCCGATAATGAACTGATCCTTGTCGATGACGTATCTTTGGTTCCCGAAGATAAGATACAAGGGTGGCGCGGCCCCAGCTTCAGTCGGCGCCGGGACCGAGAAACCAGACACCGCGGGTGGACGGCTGGCTGGCTGCTCGGCCGTGCTGCGCGCCGACGGCACGGGCGGAGGCCCGGACCGGCGAAGGCCGGTGCGGGATAGCCCGCTGTCTACCCGCGCATCGGACGGCGCCTGCCCGCTGTCGCTGCGCGCATCGGGACGCGGCAGCCCTCGCTCAGGTTGCGACAGTCCGCTGCCCGGCGACATGACGAAGTCGGAGGGGAGAAAACCCTGCTGCTGGGCAAGGGCCCGCATCGCCTCATTCACTAGCTCGTCAACCCCCCGGTCCAGCACCTCGGACATGCGCTCGAAGCTCTGCCAAAGCACATCGCGGCAGTAGAAATGCCGCAAGGTCTTTCTGGTGGGATCGTTCGCCATGGCTACTTTCTACCTCGTCTCGCGGCTAGCTACCCCTTTTCTGCAACACCGCCGCTACGCGTTTGGCCTCTCCGCCGACCGTCACGCGGGCGGGAAACCCCTTGGGGCTCCCCTTGTCATCCGCCAGCTTGAGCAACGCGGCGGCATCGCTCGCCTTGCCCAGTGACTGCCTGGGATTGGCCAGAGGTGCCTCGAGCGCCCAAACCGCCGTGATGCGCGCCAAGGCCGACGGCGACGAGAGGGCGTCCAGCACCGCCGGCTTGGCCGGCAAACCGAGCTTGCTGATGTCCTTGACCAGAAAATCCAGCACGTCTTCCTTCTTGAAACTGAGCTTGTCGGAGAAAGCCTGCAGCGCAGGCAACACGGCCGCGACCTTGCCTGCCTCCAAGGCGGCCTCATACGCCCGGTAGCGCACCAGATCCTTCTTGTCGTTGGCTATGATTTCCACGAGGCCTTTCTGCGCCGCCGGGCCGCCTATTTTCTCTACCACGCCGAAGACCTCGTCCCGCACCAAGTTGTTGGCCTTAGGGTCGGCCGCGATCCTGAGCGCTAACGGGAGCACGCTGGGGTAGCGCGCTTGCTGCAGGGCCTTGGCCGCCAATGCCGCCTCTGCCGGCGGGCTTTTGAGAAGCTTCTGGGTGAGAAACTCTGTCACGCTTTGCCCACCCAAGGTGCCCAGAGCAATCCACATGTCGTTGGGGATTTCGCTTTCCGCCGCCGCCCGCCGCACCAAGGCCGCGCCACCCTTTTCGCGGGCCGACTCGTCACCCACCTTGAGCAGGAGTTCGGCCAGTCCTTTGTAGGGCGCCTTGGGGTCGAGCAGCAGCCTGACCAGCATGGGTCCCGACGAGGCACCGATAACCGCCAACATCTTGTCGAGGGAGTGCCTCCCCCCCACAAATCGGCCGTCTTTCAAATCCTTTTCCATTGACGTCAGAATCGCAGCGTCGATCTGCATCTGCTCCTCGGGCTGAGCGTACGCACGAACGCTGAACAGCCCGTCGCGGGCGTCGCGCGCCTTGGGCACCGGCGCACTCTCCATGGACTTGACGTGAACGGGAATGAGCGACTTCAAGATCTCCCAGCGCTGGTCAGCCGGCAAAGTCGCCATCGCCTCGTCGACTCTCTCGGGCGTGCCCAAGTCGACCAAGGCGGCCGCAGCCTGGGCGCGCAGACTGGGCGCCACGCCGGAGCTGCGCAGGGCCTGCTCGATCTTTGCAGGCCCCTTCTGCGTACCCTTCCACTGCTCAATCTTCTCCGAGCTGACGCCCTCGCAGGCCGCCAGGAGCCCGAGCCCGATTAACATGGAAACCCTGAAAGGGTTTCCATACCCTTCGGCCCCCCACCCCCACCACCTCCCCGCTCGCTTCGCTCGGCCTCGCGCGATGGTTCGCCGCCGGCGAGGGCGCGCGCGAAGCGCGCGGGGTGCGCAGGGTGGGCTGTCCGTCCCGAAGGGCCGGCGGGCTCCCCACGCGACTAGCAGAGTCCGCATGGCCAGGGATGTTATCCACCCGTCGATCTTCGGGTCAAGCAGCCTTCGCAACCTATCGTCTGTGGCCGAAGACCACCGGCACAGGCTAAACTGCCAGCATGAACAGAATCTGGTGCCGTGCCGCTCTGGTCGTCGTCGCGGCGGTGGCATCCGGCTGTGTCTTTCGAGGCTCGGCAGGGGCCGGCAAGCCGAGCGAGGCGGCGACGCGCCTGGCCAACGAAGCCTCCTCCCTGGCCCCGGTTGCGAACGAAGAGGACTTCATCGAGGCCAAGTTCCTCTATCAAGCGCTTGCCCAGGGCTCCAATGAACAAGCACAGCTTCGCCTCAAGATGGTCGAGTACCTGCTCGGCCCTTTGGCGACTCTCGACGCGCAGCGCTTGCGGCGCAATTCGGGCATCCTCGGCAGCGAGGATGACTTCGACCGGCTCCATGATTCCCTCCGCGACGCCCTGGATCTCTACCCCACGCCTTTGCTCTGGCGGCCCGAAGGCCTGCCTGTATCCGATCGTGAGCGGAGCTTGTTGGGGTCGGCGGCCCGTTTGATCGTTGGCGTCTACTCGCCGCGCGGCAACGAGCTGCCAGTGGCGACTGGCCTCTTCGTGCTGCAGACCCTCGAGCCGCAAGACCTGGACTGGGCAGCGCGCGTCGAGCAAATCCTGGCCTGGCTGGACACGGAGACGCGGCTCTCCGAGGGCACTCCCGGACCTCGCACCCAGCCGACCGTGGCCGACATTCTGGATGGTGTCGCGGCCAACTGGCCCAGCCCAGCCGTGGTCGAACGCGTGGCCCGCCTGGGCTCGGAGCGCCAGGAACACCTCGCGCGCATGTTGCGCCGGCCGCTCGGCACAGGGGTTGGTGGGCGGAGCATGCTGAGAGAGTTGTTGCTCGACACTGAGTCCCTCTCAGCGATGCAGGTCAACGCAACCGCGCTCTACCTTCGTTGTGGCCAGATGGGTCGCGCTGCCCAGGCGGCCGCAGTTTTTGCCGACAAACCGGGCGACGATCCCGAGCTCCGGCAACTCCTCTCCGCTGCCAATCGCGCGGCCGCCCAGCCTGGCGACTATCTGGCTTTGGCCCGACGCTTTTTGCCGCGGGCTGAGCTGCTGCTCGGCACCTCCACGGACCGGATCGATCCCGCGGCCGCCGCCGAGATTCTGCGCCGTGGGATCCTTGTCTTTCCCGGCGACGCCGAGCTGTTGTTGCTCGCTTCGCGCGTGGCGCGCTTTGCCCCGGCTCCCCTCTTGGCTTTGCGCTACCTCGACGAGACGCTGGCCGTCCTGGAAAGGCAGAAGGCCAGCGCGGACAAGATCGCTGATCTGGTGGCCGAGCGGCTGGAGTTGGCCTTCTTGCGCCTCAAATCACGCATCGATCCCGACCACATGCAGTCGGTCCTACGAGAAGCCGAAACCTTGCGCAGCCAGGTGACGCAGAGCCGGCAGCGATTCCCCGGCAAAGACCTCAAGCTGAAGGAAGCCGATGTCGACCTCGCGCTGGCGCACGGCTTGGTGGACGCCGGGAGGCTGGACGAGGCCGAGCCCTTGCTTCTGCGCGCACAGAACCCGGGTGACCCTGAGGCGACTTTGCAGATCGCCAACCTAGCGCTCAAGCGAGGCCATGCCGAACAAGCCGCGCTTCTGCTGCGCAAAGCCCTCGACAGTCGACAGCACGAGGCGCCTGTCGAGGAAACCGTAACGTTCGTGGAGGGGCAGTCACGCTTGGCCTATGCCCTGGGCATGGCCTACGAGATAACCGGCAGCATGGACGATGCCCGCAAGGCCTGGCAGCTCGCGCTGCGTGGCTGGGAGCGCTTGATGATCGAGCAATTGCGCCGCAAGAACCTGGGAGCCTCCGCGGGGACCACCTTCGAGGTGGGCCGGCTCTACTACCTGCTCGGCCGGCGCGAGGATGGCCTGCGCAAGTTCGACGAAGCCATCGAGCAGGATGAGTCCCGCGACCAAAGCTACATCGATGCCATCGCCTTTCTGGTGGAGCGAGGCGATGCTGAGCCCGCGCTCGACATCTACCGGCGCGCCATCTCGAAGTCGAGCCGCGTGGTCTCGGAATACGTCAAGGTCTACGCCTCGCTTTGGATCCTGGATATCACCCGGCGCCGCGCCCAAGCGCCCGACGACACTGCCTTGGCTTACCTGCGCGCCCTGGATGCCCGCCAGGTTGAGCTGCGCGCGCCGCGCGCCTCGACCTGGTATCGGCAGCTTGTCCACTACGTGCTCGACCGCATCAGCTACGACCAGTTGCTGGCCATGGCGGACACGCCCGGCAAGCGGGCCGAGGTCTTCTTCTACCAGGCCATGCGCTTGCTCGCCGAGGGCAGGAGCAACGATGCGCGCGCCCTGTGGTCCAAGGTCATCGACACCAAGATGGCCTCGTTCTTCGAGTACGAGATGGCGTCGCGCTACCTGCGCGCGGGCGTGCCCTAAGCTGTCGCAGATGATGTCAAGAAAGCTGTAGGTATGCTGTCGGATTCCCTGAAGGACGTCGGTGTATTGCCGGCCCCCTTGGAAGTGTATTGACCGACGACTTTGGCTCACCATCAGCGCAGGCACGGCGCTAGACTTCATGGATGAAGTCCTTTTCGCCAACCAAGCCCGCCGTCGCCACGCTTCTGGGTATCGCCGGTCTGCTTGGTTGCGCCCACTCTATTGGCTCGAAACCCAGCCTGCTGACCAAGGCGTCTCAAGCTATCGCCCACGAGGCTGACAGCGTCGCGACCATCACCACCGAAGAAGACTACCTCGAAGCCAAGTTGCTCTACCAAGCCTTGCCCGATGGTGTGGACGAGCAAGCGCGCCTGCGCCTCAAGATGGTCGAATACCTGCTTGGCCCCTTGGCTACTCTCGACCCGCAGCTCTTGCGCCGCAATTCGGGCATCCTCGGCAGCGAGGATGATTTCGACCGTATCCATGATTCCCTTCGCGACGCACTGGAACTCTATCCCGCGCATTTGCTCTGGCGGCCCGAGGGCCTGCCCTTGTCCGATCGTGAACGGAGCTTGTTGGGGTCGGCGGCCCGTCTGATCGTAGGTGTCTACTCCCCCCGCGGCAATGAGCTGCCCGTGGCGACTGGCCTCTTCGTGCTGCACACGCTGGAGCCGCAGGACCCGGACTGGGCGGCGCGGGTCGAGCAAATCCTGGCCTGGCTGAACACGGAGACGCAGCTCTCCGAGGGCACTCCCGGACCTCGCGCCCAGCCGACCGTGGCCGACATTCTGGACGGTGTCGCGGCAAGCTGGCCCAGCCCAGCCGTGGTCGAGCGCGTGGCCCGACTCGCCCGGGAGCGCCAGGAGCAGCTCAACCGAATGTTGCCCCAGCCGCCCCGCACAGGGGTCGGCGGGCGCGGAATGCTAGGCGAGTTGTTGCTCGACACTGAGTCCCTCTCGGCTATGGCGATCAACGCCGTAGCGCTCTACCTTCGTTGCGACCAGATGGCCGGCGCGGTCCAGGTGGCCGCGCACCTTGCCGACGATGATTCCGATTTCCGGAAGCGCCTCGCCGCTGCCAATCGCCCGGCGGCCCAGCCTGCTGACTATCTGGCTCTGGCCCGACTCTTTCTGCCGCGCGGTGAGCTACTGCTCGGCACCTCTTCGGATCGGATCGATCCCGCGGCCGCGGCCGAGATCCTGCGCGGCGGGCTCAACCGCTTCCCCGCCGACGCCGAGATGTTGGTCCTCGCTTCTCGCGTGGCGCGCTTTGCCCCGGCTCCCTTATTGGCCCTGCGCTACCTCGACGAGGCGCTGGCCGTGCTGGAAAAGCAGAACGCTGGCGTGGACAGAATCGCCGATCTGGTCGCTGAGCGGATGGGGCTGGCCTTCCTGTGCCTCAAGTCGCGCATCGACCCCGACGACATGCAGCCGGCCTTGCGCGAGGCCGAGAGGCTGCGCAGCCAACTTGCGCAGAGCCAGCCGCGCTTCGGCAGCAAGCGCATCGGGCTGGGAGAGGCCGACGTGGACCTCGTAGTGGCGGGGGGTTTGGTGGATGCTGGCAGGCTGGACGAGGCCGAGCCCCTGCTTCTGCGCGCCCAACGCGAGAACCCTGGCGACTATGAGGGGAGTTTGCAAATCGCCAACCTGGCTCTCAAGCGAGGCCGTCCGGCACAAGCCGCGCTTCTTCTGCGCAAGGCCCTCGACAGCCGGCAGCGAGACGCGCCTGCCGAAGAAACCGTGTCGTTCGTGGAGGGGCAGTCACGCCTGGCCTATGCCCTGGGCGTGGCCTACGAAGTTACCGGCAACATGGACGATGCTCGCAAGGCCTGGCGGTTTGCGGTGCGCGGCTGGGAGCGCTTAATGATCGAGCAATTGCGCCGCAAGAGCCTGGGCGCCTCCGCGGAGGCCATTTTCGAGGTGGGCCGGCTCTACTACCTGCTCGGCCGACGCGACGACGGCCTGCGCAAGTTCGACGAAGCCATCGAGCAGGACGAAGCCCGCGGCCAAAGCTATATCGACGCCATCGCTTTCTTGGTGCAACGGGGCGACGCCGAGCCCGCGCTTGAGATCTACCGGCGCGCAATCTCCAAGTCGAGCCGCGCGGTGTTGGAATACGTCAAGGTCTATTCCTCGCTGTGGATCCTGGACATCACCCGGCGCCGTGCTGATGCCCCCGATGCCGCCGCCCTGGCTTACCTGCGCACGCTGGATGCCCGCCAGGTCGAACTACGTCCGCGGCGCGCGTCGGCCTGGTACCGGCAGCTCGTGCGCTACGCGCTCGGCCGCATCGGCTACGACCAGTTGCTGGCCATGGCGGACACGCCCGGCAAGCGGGCCGAGGTCTTCTTCTACCAGGCCATGCGCTTGCTCGCCGAGGGCAGGAGCAACGATGCGCACGCCCTGTGGTCCAAGGTCATCGACACCAAGATGGCCTCGTTCTTCGAGTACGAGATGGCGTCGCGCTACCTGCGCACCGGCGCGCCCACCCAACCTGCGCCGGCGGAAGGTGGAGAAACGATCTAAGACCGCACCGCGTCGGGCGTGGAGCCAGAAGGAGCAGGCGACCCTCAGGAAACAACACGCGACAGGCCGCCAGGTTGACGGGATGGCGATACCCGGCGGCGACCGCCACGCCGTCCGTGACCGGGCGATACAGCGCCAATCCCGGGGTTTCCGCCATCAAACCGAAAGACCAATCGCGACAGGAGCAACCATAGGCTTGTCTGGCCGAGCTGGTCTCGTGCCTGACGGAGAGCGAGCCGGGCAAGCGGCCCAACCGCGCAGGGCAGGCGCCGCAGAGACTGGCGGACTACTCGTCCTCCTCGTCTTCCTCTGGCAATCGCTCCATCGGCGGGGCGTCTCCCGGTTGAGCCGGTCGCTTGCCACCAAGCGAGAACTGCGCTGAAGCGTAGCCTTCGAACAGAAACCCAAGGTGCGGGCCAGCCCCCAAGAAACGCAGCTCGAAGTTGGCCGCGACCCAGTGGGTGAAGTGATAGACGAAGCCAGCGCCGACGCCGTAGAGGAAGGTCCCGCTGCGAACGGTATCCGTGAGCTGCGTGGGCGGCACCGTGGTTACATAGTTGCCGTTCGCGTCTTTGATGTAGTTGCCGTTGGAGTCCTTCACCGGATAGGCCGTACCCTTGGGATTGGTCGGCGGATAGGCGAAGCGGTAGTCGCCACCGCCGAGATTGGCCGAGAACTGGAGCTGCGCATTGCCCGCGCCCAAGTCTAGATAATACAGACCTCGCCCCAGCACCCCAAACGCGCCGTTGGCCGGCCCGCCTTTGTGGGTGTCCCCGGAGCCTTGAATAGGGATGTACTCCAACCGGCCCTGGACCGCGACCCCGATGTGTTCGGTGATGAGATACCCGACCTCGGGATAGAAATTCGCCCAGCCCACGCTGTGCACCCCAGCGCTGACGGCAGGGGCGTCCCGCCTGTATTCCAGCAAGGATGCCCGGTGGTAGCCCCAGCCGGTTCCCCACCCCACGCCCACCCAAAAAGCGCCTTTACGCCGGCGATGGATGCCCTGTTCCAGAATCTCGTTCTGCTGTTCGTGCTTGATCCCCGCCAGGGCATCCTCCCCTTCGCCCCCGCCGCCGGTAGCCACCGTTGGTGGCAACGGAGTCGCACCGGGCGCGGCGGGCTTGAGTATGATGGGGTTGGGAATGTCTTCTTGCCCGTTGGTGGCCACCACGTTGTCGGCACTGTCTCTGGCCTCGCAGTAGTATTGCAGGCTCTCTCCGGTAGCGGCCTCGGCTGGGATGCTAGCCACCAACCAGCCCTTGGGAGAGTTCTGCATGGCCGCGACGGCGTAGGTGGGAGCGCCCGACGCCCGAAAGTAGAGCAAGACCCGCTCCGCCTTCAGCGTCGGTTTGGCCGCGCAGCGGATGATGATCTCCTGACCTTCGGTCGCCTCTTCCACCGCGGGGCAGTAGAGGTCGGCAGGCAACACCATGGGCAATTCCGGCTCGCCGCGCGCAACCACGGGGGCCGCGGGAGGCGTGGGTGCCGGCGCCACAGGCTGCGCAGGGGTAGGTGCACGCGGGGGCGGACGGCGGCTCGGCTTGGAGGTGTCTTCTGATGCCTCGGTTGACCCTCCCTCGGCTGACGCCTTGTCGAAAATGGCAGTCAAGGTCGGGGTCGCCAGCGACGGCGTGAGCTTGATGTCGGCGCGAACGCTCTTGGCCAAGCCGAAATACCGCAAGGTGGACTTGCGGTCGTCGAAACCCATGAAATAGACCGCACCCAAGTGGACATAGGTCCGAGCCAGCATCTTGTGCGTGAGCAGGTCCGCCTGCTTGGCCACGGTCACCGCCTGCAAAAGGCCATCGCGGGCGGCATTGAACTGTTTGGCATCGATGGCAGCCAATGCCTTCTTGTTCAAATCGATGATCTTCTTGACCGCCAGTTCATCGTCTTGGCCAAGCACCGGGGTGGCCGAGGCCGCCAACACAGCGCCGATCAGGCCGACCTGGAGAGCCAGCGACGCCCATCGGTCTGCACGCGATGCTACCGCCAGCCTTCGTGTAGTCGTGTTTCCCATCTTGGGCTTGTCCTCCGCTACTGCTGCAATATCACAAATTCGACTCGTCGGTTTTTCTCACGTCCCGCCGCCGTCCGGTTGGTCTCGATTGGCTGATCAGGGCCAAACCCTGTCGGTACCATCCGGCTGCCATCGATGCCATGGCCCACCAGGTAGGCTTTGACAGCATCGGCCCGTGCCTGCGACAGGCGCATGTTCGTGGCCCGCCTGCCGCGGCTGTCCGTGTGTCCCTCGACCCTGACCTGCATGGTGGACCGCGTCTTCAACACGTCCGCGACCTCGTCCAGCAGGGGAAAGCTCTGCGCCATGATGGTTGACTTGGCGGTGGCAAAAAAGACCGCCTGGTGAAGCTCTATCTTCTCCTGGGTGACCGAAACCAGCGAGTACTTCTTGGGGCAACCGCGCTCCTCAGGCGGGCCCGGTTCGTTGGGGCACAGGTCAGACGCGTCGGGGATGCCGTCCTTGTCGTTGTCCAGGTCGGGGCAGCCGTCCTCGTCCTCAAAGCCGTCTTTGTCCTCGGGTTCATTGGGACACTTGTCAAGCGCGTCGGGGATGCCATCATGATCGTTGTCGAGGTCAGGGCAACCATCCTCGTCCTCGAAACCATCCTTGTCCTCGGGCTCGTTGGGGCATTTGTCAAGCGCGTCGGGAATCCCGTCGCCATCCGTGTCCAGGGGGCGCGCCGGCGGGGGCGGTTTTCCGCAAGCATCGTTTGACAAACGCAGGGTCTGCTGCGCGTTGGCCTCCGCGATCTCAAGGTAGTCTAGCGCCCGGAAGTACTCGCCCCGGTCAAGCTCACGCTCGGCAAACTCCACGTTGGCCTCGGAAAGAGCCAGTTGGCGAGGAGCGCATGGGTAGGCTCCCCTCTCGCGCGCCCGGTGCAGGCTAGCGCGAACGCCATCTGCCCGTACCGCCAAGTCCTGACCGGCACAGCCCAGGAGCAACAGTAGGGCAGCGCACCCAATTGCCGCTCGCCGTCGGCGGTTCATGGCCCCCCACATGTTGTGTGCTCATCCTTCGCACTCGGGGGCTCGGGCTGCTGGGCGCGCGCGATCGCCCTCTGTGAACAGTCCTCACTGCGGCGGCCCCAATCGAGGGCAGTTTGGAAGTAGGCGTGGGCCGCGTCCTGCCGAGCCTGGCGAAGGTACGCGTCTGCCTTCGCGTATTCGTAGGGCGCTTTTTGCTCCGCTCCTGCCTGTTTGGCCTGCGCCAAGGCAGAGGAAGCGCGCGAGCTGACTTGAGTCAGGTATTCGATCGGTCCGCAGCCCAGCGGAATGACCATGCCCAGTACGAGCGCCCAAAGGCAGCTACGGGACAACACCGGGCGACCGTAGACAAATACTGGGAAACCGTCAAGACGTAGCGCGCGTACCCTGGTTCCGCGATAGCCGCAGGAGGTCGAGAGGAAGAAAAGCACCGACCCACATCCGATTCCCCCTTGATTTTCATAGCCTTTTCGGGATATTAGCAATCGCTCCAAGGATTGATTGCCACCCCCGCCGGAGGTCCCTGTGAAACAACTCATCGCCTTTCTTCTTGACCACGCGATGCTCGACTTTTCTGGCGGGCTCACGATCGAGATGGTCAAGGATTTCATTCGCGATGACGAGAGCCGGGAGGCACGCGCCTTGCTGGCCAAAATCATGCAGGATGGCGGGGTAGAAGACATGCAGCTCACCCTGGCCGACTGCCTGCAGGAACAACTCCGCACCGGACTGAACGAAGACGTCGTTCGCGAGCAGCTCAAGCTGTACGTCGAAAGCTGAAAGCTAGTCGCGTGGGGAGCCCGCCGGCCCTTCGGGACGGNNCGCTTCGCGCGCGCCCTCGCCAGCGGCGTACCATCGCGGGAGGGTATGGGAACCCTTTCAGGGTTCCCATACTATTCAGAGCCCCTTGAGCGTCGCATCCAGGCGCGTCAGGGCCGCTTCGATCTCGGCCAGACGGGCGCGGTCCTTCTCAAGCACGGCGGCAGGCGCACGTTCGAGGAATTGAGGGTTGGTCAGCTTATTCGCCAGGTGATCCCGATCCTTGTCCAGCTTGGCGCGCTCCTTGTCCAGCTTGGCGCGCTCGGCGGCGGAGTCGGCCGGGGCCTCCAGTACGAGGATGACTTCCACGTCTCCGGCCAGGCCGGTGACCACAGGCCCGCCCGGAGCCTCGCCGGTCCGACGCACTAGCAAGTCGCCCAGCTTGGCCTGCTCGAGCACCAGGCGGCGGTAGCCATCCAGGATGGTTTTCTTGTAGTCGTCAGCCACGTTTAGGATCACACGGGGCCGCTCTATCGACGGAACATTCTTCTCGGTGCGCAGCATCCGGATGGTGGTGACCACCTTCTGCACCAACGCCATTGACGCCTCACTGGCGTCGTCGACGTAGCGCGGATCCGGGATGGGGTAGAGCGTGATCATGATGCTCTGGGGCGACCCCTCCGCCTTGGGTAGCTGCTGCCAGATCTCCTCGGTGAGGAACGGCATGAATGGGTGCAGAAGGCGCATGGCCACGTCCAGCGCGGTAACCAGAGCCCCCTGGATCTTCCAGCGCTCCGCCGCCTTGCTGGGGTCTTGCAGACGCGTCTTGGCCAGCTCGATGTACCAGTCGCAGATGTCGTTCCAGATGAAGTGGTACAGCCCCTGCGCCGCCTCGGCGATCTTGAAGTCATCCAGGGCCCGGTTGATCTCCTCACTGGTGCGCTGGACCCGTGACAGGATCCAACGCTCGGGCAGATCGAATTCGACTTTGTCTGGATCCTCTGCGGTCCGGTCAGCAAACTGGTCGGCGTTGTAGTCGGTGAGATTCATCAGCGCAAAGCGGGTCGCGTTCCAGATCTTGTTGGCGAAACGCCGCGCGTCCTCGACCTGGGACAGGGAAAACTTGATGTTCTTGCCTTGCGCAGCCTGGGTTGTCATCCAGGCCAGCGCGAACCGCAAGGGATCCGCGCCGTGCTTCTGCGCCACCTCCAGCGGGTCAATGGTGTTGCCTTTGACCTTGGACATCTTGTCGCCCTTCTCGTCGGTCACCATGGTGTGCAGGTACACCGTGCGGAAGGGAACCTTCTTCATGAAATGAAGCCCGGCCATCATCATGCGGGCCACCCAAAAGAACAGGATGTCGTAACCGGTCTCCATTACGCTGGTGGGATAGAAGGTGCGCAGATCGCGTGTCTCGTCGGGCCAGCCCAGGGTCGCGAAGGGCCACAGCCACGACGAAAACCAAGTATCGAGCACGTCCTCGTCTTGCTTCAAGTTCGCGCCGCCGCAGTGGCGGCACGCCCGCGGAGTCGTGCGCTCCACCGTGATGCCGGCGCAGCTTCCGCAATACCAGGCCGGGATGCGATGTCCCCACCAAAGCTGGCGCGAAATACACCAGTCACGGATGTTGTTCATCCAATGGAAGTAGGTCTTGCTCCAGCTCTCCGGCACGAAGCGGGTCTTGCCCTGCGCGACCGCCTCGATGGCCGGCTTGGCCAGCGGCTCCATCTTGACAAACCACTGGGTGGACAGCATCGGCTCCACCACCGTGTGACAGCGCTGGCAGTGCCCGATGGCGTGGACATGTGGCTTCCCACCCCGCTCCAGACCCAGATCTTTGAGCTTGGCCTTGACTTGCTTGCGCGCCTCGAATCGATCCAGCCCTGCAAACTGCCCGCCCTCGCTGGTCACCACGCCCTTCTCGTCGAAGATGGAGATGAAGCCTAGCTTGTGGCGTTGGCCGCATTCGAAGTCGTTGAGGTCGTGTGCCGGCGTGACTTTCACCGCGCCCGTGCCGAACTTGGGATCGACCAAGATGGGGTCTGCAATCACAGGAAACATGCGGGCGGCAAACGGGTGACGGATCATCTTCCCGATCTTCGCCTTGTGCCGCGGATCATCAGGGTGCACCGCTACCGCCGTGTCGCCCAGCATGGTTTCAGGCCGCGTGGTCGCGACCACGACCTCGCCAGTTCCGTCGGCCAGCGGATAGGCGAACTCCCACAGTTCGCCCTGCGCACCCTCGTCGTGCTCAACTTCGAGATCGGACAGCGCGGTCCGGCAGGAGACGCACCAGTTGATGAGGCGCCGATCCCGGTAGATGAGCCCCTCTTGGTAGAGGCGCACAAAGGCTTCGATGACCGCCCGAGAGTATTTGGGCTCCATGGTGAACACCAGGCGCTCCCAGTCAAGCGAGCAGCCCATCACCTTGAGCTGTTCCAGGATGCGGCTGCCATAGCGCTCGCGCCAGCTCCAAATGCGCTTGACGAACTCTTCGCGTCCGATGTCGTGGCGGGACTTGCCCTCGGTGGCGCGCAAGTCGCGTTCCACCACCATCTGGGTGNNGTGGCGATGCCGGCGTGGTCGGTACCCGGAAGCCACATGGCGTTGTACGCGGCCATGCGCCGCCAGCGCACCAAGATGTCTTGGATGGTGCAGGTGAGCGCATGGCCCATGTGCAATGACCCAGTCACGTTGGGGGGCGGAATCACGATGCAGAAGGGCGCCTTGGGTGTGGCCGCGTCGGCGTGGAAGTAGCCGCATCGGAGCCACTCCTGGTACCAACGGGACTCGACAGCGGCAGGATCGTAGGTCTTCGCAAGTTCAGTCATGGGGGTGCTGCGCAAAACGTGGAAGGGACAGAGAGTAGTACCGCACACCGAAAATTCCTAGCGCCCCCACCGGGAAATCCGTGGCTGGTTCGGTTGCCGGTTCCGGGACCGGAGCCGGATCCGACTGCGGATCCGAGACCGGCAACCGGATTCGGATCTGGCCCCCGGCTTCCGGCGCGTTCTCTACTTCTTGGAAGCGGTGAGGCGATCCAGTTCCTGCCTGATGATCACCTCGGCCAGCTCGGGCACCACTTCCCACACCACCTGNNCTTGGCGATCGCCTCGTACTCGCGCCCACGGGCCGCGATGGCCGCGACCTTCTGATCGATGGCCGACGACACGGCTGCGACCAGGGGCGCAGGCGCGCCTGCTGGCCCCACCACCGGCATGCTTCCCGATCGCCGGGCCGGTGCCTGGGCAGCCACAGTGGTTGGCGGCACTGGAGTGGCTGCTGGTGCCACCACCGGCATGGTTCCCGATCGCCGGGCCGGTGCTTGGGCAGCCACAGCGGCTGGTGGCGAGGGCGCGACCGGGATCGGCGGTGCAGCTCGAGGTATGGGCGCAGGAGCACTCGGGCGGGGCACCGGAGGCCGCGCCGCCACCGAAGAAACGGGCGGGGCTGACGGGGCTTGGGCGGGCCCGCCCACACCAGGGAAACCCATGATGGTCCGGTTGGCGGTGGGGCGCGGGGCACTTGCCGCCGCTGGCGCGGCGGTCACGCCAGGCAGCGGTGGCGCAAGCCGGCTCGCCGGTGCGGGAGTCGGCGGGGACACACCTGGAATCAGCGAGGGTCTGCTCGCCGTGCTGGGCGGCGGTGTAGCGGCAGGCGCCGGCCGTGCCCCGGGCCAGGTCGGCGGCCGCCCGGTCCAGGCTGCCGGGCCCGCCGCGGAGCTGCGCTCGATGGTGAACTCACCGTAGCTTTCGTCCTCGGGCGCGAGCACCTCGTCCGTGACGACGCCGTGCTCAAAGGACGGCCAAGGAGGAATAGGGGCTACCCGCGCAGCCGGCACCTCTGCCACCGGGGCCGGCGCCGGTCGCGCCGGAGTTAGCAGGGCCGCGCTCACGCTGTCAAGCATGGTCTGGCTGTCGAACGGCTTGAGCAGGTGACCGTCGGCACCAACCCGGCGAGCGCGCGCCTCGTCCAAAGGGTTCTGGCTGGACGCCAGGATGTGCACAGGCACGCCGCGTAGAGATGGATCGGCTTTCAAAGACGCGCACAGGTCGTAGCCATTGCCCGCTCCCAGCACCGCGTCGGCGATCACCAGGTCGGGCCGTCCGCCCTTGGCAGCGACCAGGGCCTCGTCGACCGATCGGGCGGTTAGCAGAGTGTAGTCCTGGCCGCCCAGGACCATAGCGAAGGCCTTCTGAATCGTCAGGCTGTCGTCGGCAACCAGTATGCGTTTGCCCATCAAGTATCCAAACAGTCTTTCTTCGATAACACGCGGAGGAGGGGGGGTCAATTACCGGAGGAAGGGAAAGGTGCACTCACCTCGGCAGACGGCTATGATGGGACGTAGCGCATAGAACCTTGCGCCTTGCCTATCTGATGGCCCGAATTTCCGAGTTTTCGCCGTCCCACGTTTCCCTTTCGGGTTGCACGATATTTCGCCGGTCACTCGCGGTCGCGCTCGCAGTGGCGGTCTTTCTCATGGCCCGGCCGTCGGCCCAGGCGGCCGAGCCTGACCCATGGTTCGGCCGCGACAAGGTTATGCACCTCAGCGTAAGCTTTGCCCTGTCCGGTACCAGCTACGCTACCGCAGCAGGCGTGAGCAAACGCACCAGCGTCCGGGTGCTGGCGGGCGCCGGTGTTGCCTTGTCGGCAGGAATCGCCAAGGAGCTGTACGACCGGTCGAGCGGAGGGGACGCGTCCTGGCGTGACCTCACCTGGGACGCCATCGGCACGGCTACCGGAACATTAGTTGCGTGGCTGGTCGACCGATATCTCTTTTGATGACACGGAGACACTCATGAAGGAATCCCCGCCCGGCGCCACGGCCCACAATCCTATTGCCTACAAGAACGAAGAGTTCATGGCCAGCGACGATGCACGCCCCTTGCGCATCCTGGCCGAGTACCTTGAGCCCATGCACCGCTTCGCCCGTCAGGGGGTCAGCGGCACCATCGTTTTCTTCGGCTCCGCTCGGCTCGACCCCAACGGACCGCTCGGCCGCTACTACGAAGAGGCTCGCACCTTGGCCCGCTTGCTGGCCTCGTGGTCCGCCAGCCTGCCCGAGGGCCCGGGACGCCTGGTGGTGTGCTCCGGTGGCGGCGGCGGCATCATGGAGGCCGCCAACCGCGGAGCCGCCGAGGCGGGTGGTCGGAACGTTGGCCTCAACATCAGTCTGCCAGAGGAGCAGCACACCAACCCCTACGTGACGCCCGAGCTATCCTTCGAGTTCCGCTACTTCTTCATGCGCAAGCTGTGGTTTGCCCACATGGCGCGCGCCATTGCGGTGTTCCCAGGGGGCTTCGGCACGCTCGACGAAATGTCCGAAATTTTGACCCTGGCGCAAACCCACAAGCTGGACCGCCGGATCACGGTGCTCCTCTACGGCCAGAGCTACTGGAAAGAGATCATCAACTTCGATGCCCTGGTCCGCTACGGAATGATCGGCCAGGACGACCTGGATCTCTTCCGCTTCGCCGACGATCCGCAGACTGCACTCGCTCTGCTTACAGAAAGCCTGGCCGCCGAACTGCAGGCGCCCACGCCCGCGTTCGCGCGCTCGCGCACCTCCCACAACACCTGGCTCTATCAAAGGAGCGGCGATTGATCGAGATCCAATGCATCGGGGCAGCCCGTCAGGTTACCGGCTCCAAGCACGTGGTGCGGACCTCACGGGCAACCATCATGCTTGACTGTGGCCTGTACCAAGGCCGCCGCAAGGAAACCGCAGAACAGAACCGCGCCATCGCACAACATGTCCCTATCGATGACTTGGACGCGGTGGTGCTTTCACACGCGCACATCGACCACGCGGGCGCCCTGCCCTTGCTCGCCAAGCTGGGCTACCAAGGGCCCATCTATGCCACGCCAGCAACCCGTGATCTGTGCGGGCCCATGCTGCTCGACGCAGCTATGATTCAAGAAGCCGACGCCCGGCACATCCAGAAGCTGATAGAGCGCGAACATCTGGACATGGAACCGGCGCAACCGCTCTACAACCACGACGATGTCACTGCGCTGCTAGGCCAGATGGTGGCTTTGCCCTACCGGCTCGGCCAGGAGATCGCGCCCGGGGTGGTGCTGAAGTTCCTGGATGCCGGCCACGTGCTGGGCAGCGCGATCGTGGTGCTGGACGTCGAGGAAGATGACACGCGCATCGCGTTCGCAGTGGACCTGGGGCGCAAGGGCCTGCCCATCCTGCGCGAACCGGAGATCCCGGGCGGGATCAACTGTCTCATCATGGAAAGCACCTATGGCGATCGCCTCCACGCGCCCATCGAGGAGGTGGACAGCGCCCTGGCCGCCGCGATCAACCGCACCGCCAAGCGGGGCGGCAAGATCATCATCCCGTCCTTTGCCCTCGAGCGAGCGCAGGAAGTCGTCTATTCCATAAAACGCCTGCGCAAGGCCAACCTGGTGCCTGCCCTGCCCGTCTACGTGGACTCTCCGCTGACCGTCAAGCTAACCGACGTCTTCAAGATGCACCCCGAGTGCTACGACAAGGAAACCTACGCCCTGTTGGTCGGCGGCGATTCGCCTTTCGACTTCGACGGCCTCCACTACGTGTCTGACAAGGAAGAATCGAAAGCCCTCGCCGCCAGTGCTGGACCACACATCATCATCTCAGCCAGCGGCATGTGCGAAGCCGGCCGCATCCTGCATCACCTGCGCGAAGGCATCGAGGATTCGCGCAACACCATTCTCATCGTCGGCTATCAGGCACAGCACACCCTAGGCCGCCGCATCGTGGAGCGCCAACGTGAGGTGAAGGTCTTCGGGGTCATGCGGCGACTGGCGGCCGAGGTGGTGGTGCTCAACGGCTTCTCCGCGCACGCCGACCAGAAGGATCTCATCGAGTTCGCCGAGGGCGTGCGCAGCCAGGGCAAGCTCCGTCAGGTGCTGCTGGTCCACGGCGAGCCCCCGGCGCAGGCGGCGCTGATCGCCAAGCTGACCGAGCATGGCTTCGCCACCGTGCAGGCTCCGGGACCGGACGAGAAGATTCGAGTGTAGAGCACAGGCATGAACAATCATGCGAAGGATTTGGTTGGATAAACTGCCCGCGTCGGGGAGTAAGTCTTGATCAGCCAGAAAGGCCGGAATCGCGGTGTGGCGATGGGTGCGCGACCGCACGACGACACGCAGGCCACGCTGTCAATGCTGAAGCTGCTCGCGCAAAGCCAAGAGTCGCTTGCCCGTGGCGAGAAGAAACACTCCAGCGAGGACGTTCGCCAGCGCGCGCACGCCGCCCTTCGCCGGACCGCCCGGAAACGGCCGGTGCGGATGCCCCCGTCCGGTAGGGGCGACCTGCGGTCGCCGCGAAATGAGAGGTGATGCGGGCGGGTCAGCTCCTTCTGTCGCCTGCGCATGCCGGAGACGCTATGCTTGCCTCCAACATGGACGAGCGACAGTGTTTGTTGGTCATCTTCGGTGCCTCTGGCGATCTCACGCGGCGCAAGCTCATCCCGGGCTTGTTCGAGTTGCACGTCGCCGGGCTGCTTTCCGCGCATGTGGGCGTGCTCGGCATCAGCCGCACGCCACTTTCTGACGACCAGTTTCGCGAACGGGTGAAAGGCGCGTGCCAGGAACGGCGTGGCTTTGACCAAGAACGCTGGCGCGAATTCGCCGGCCGCCTGCACTACCTGGCAGCCGATGCCACGCGCACCGGAGACTGGCCGCGTATCGCGCAGGCCATGTGCCAGCAGCAAATAGCCCACGCCACCGGCGGCGAAATCCTGTTCTATCTCTCCGTCGGCCCCGAACTATACGAAAGCATCATTCAGAACATCGGCGCCATTCAGCCAAACCGGGGCCCGCGGCGCTGGTGTGCTGCCGAGACCAACCCGGCCGCCCGACACCGCATCATCGTCGAGAAACCCTTTGGCCGCGACCTGCAGAGCGCGGAGCATCTCAACCGCGTCCTGGGCCGTGTCTTCGAGGACGAAGACGTATTCCGCATCGACCACTACCTGGGCNNTGGGCAAGGAGACGGTGCAGAACCTGCTGGTTTTTCGCTTCGCCAACCTGCTCTTCGAGCCGCTGTGGAACCGGATGTACATCGATCACGTTCAAATCACGGCAGCCGAAACCGTGGGCGTGGGCAGCCGCGCAGCCTACTACGATACCGCCGGGGCTATGCGCGACATGATCCAGAGCCATCTGCTACAGCTCATGGCCGTGGTTGCCATGGAACCTCCCAACTCGTTCCGCGCCTCTGACCTGCGCAGCGAGCAGCGCCATGTGTTGGAGGCTGTGCGACCCATCGCCCCGGATGAGGTGCCCCGTCTCGCCGTGCGCGCCCAGTATGCCCGCGCCCAGATTGACGGCGCGGTCGTGCCCGGCTATCGCGAGGAACCCGGCGTGCCGGCCGACAGCTCGTGCGACACCTTTGCCGCGCTCAAGCTCTTCATCGACAACTGGCGCTGGGAAGGCGTGCCCTTCTTCCTGCGCACGGGCAAGTGTATGCGGCGCAAGCTCACCCAGTTCGTCATCAACTTCAAGCCCGCGCCCCACCTGTTCCGCAACGTCGACGGCGGCGAAATCCGACCGAGCCCAAATCGCCTGGTGGTCAACGTGCAGCCCGACGAGGGCATCAGTCTGCGCTTCGAAGGCAAGGTTCCCGGGTTGGGCCTGCACATCCAGTCGGCCGTGCTCGACTTCGACTATCGCCAGCAGTTCAAAGCCGAGCCGTTCGAGGCATACGCGACGCTGTTGCTGGACGCGATTCGCGGCAACCAGTCACTCTACAAGGATCGCCACGAGATCGAGGCCGCCTGGCGCATCGTCATGCCGGTGCTCGACTACTGGCGCGACCACCCCGGCGATGGGATCGTCGCCTACCCTGCGGGAAGCTGGGGACCGGCGGCGGCCGACGAGCTGATCAAGTCGCACGGACCGTGGCGCAACCCGGAGACCACGGTGTCGCGCACCGAGCCGGGGGCCCCGCCGGATTTCGACTTGCCGCCATGAGCGCGCAGGACGATCTTCGCGGACTGCGCGGTCGGCTGGTCGTCGAAGCGTCGCCCGAAGCCGTCGCGCAGCGGTTGGCCGATGATCTCATCCGCACTCTGCACCAGCGGATTCGTCAGGCCGGCACCGTGCACCTGGCCCTCTCGGGCGGTGCCAGCCCGCAGGGGCTCTACCAACTGCTGGCAACCGATGCGCGCTATGCCGCGAACGACTGGGCCCAAACCCACCTGTGGCTGGTCGACGAGCGCTGTGTTCCTCACAACGATCCAAGACTGAATTTCGCTACGATTCGATCCGCATTGATGGAAAAAGTGTCCGTCCCCCCTGCCCAGGTCCATCCCATGCCAGTCGGTCTAGCCGACGGCGATCGTCGCTATGAAGACGATCTGCGCCGGGTTCTTGCCAGCGGCCGTCTTGACGTTGCCATTCTCGGCATGGGTCCTGATGGCCACACCGCTAGCCTGTTTCCGTACTCGCCGGCCCTCGACGAGTGCGATGCCTGGGTGCGCTTCAACGACGGCGAGCACGTGCTGGCGCCCCGCCCGCGCATGACCCTCACCTACCCCGTTCTCTGCGCCACTCGCTTCGTGGCCGTGCTGGTCACCGGCACCGGCAAGCACGCAGCCTTGCTCGAAGCCGCCCGCGCGCCCGACGATCCGCACGCGTATCCCATCGTAGGCATCAGGCCCGCCCAAGACAGCAAGCTGGTCTGGTACCTAGACCGCGCCGCCGTCGGATTGATCTAGCTCGGAGCGCTCATCAGCTCGCGCTCCGCCTCGCGCAAGGTGCGCCGCCATTCCACGTCGTTGGGGCAGGCAGCCACGGCCTTGCGGTACATGCGGACGGCGTCGCCGATGCGACCCACCCGACGGAGAAGATCGCCATAGTCGATCAAGGTCTGGTGACAGCCATCGCGGTCGAAGCGCAGCGCCCGTTCAAAAAGCTCGGCGGCGCGGTCATCGTGCCCGGCCCGGCTGTGTTCCCGCGCCGCCTGGTGCAGCACCCAGTGGTCCTCGGGCTCCATGTGCATGGCTTGGTCGTAGGCTTCCGCTGCCTCGGGATGGCGATCCATCTCAGCCAGGATGTCACCCTTGACCGCAGCCACGAAAAACGGATCGCCTCCGAGTTCCTGGGCAGAGATGGTGGCCTCGAGCGCTTCCCGCGTCCTCCCCTGTTCCAGCAGCGCCTGGGCCAGCTTGGCAAATCCCGTGGCAAAGCTGCGGTCGCGCCGGATCGCCTCGCGAAATGCCTCTTCGGCGCGAACCGCTTGGCGCGCTTCCAGACAGGCGTCTCCCAGCTCGCGCCACCCATCAATCAACGCGGGGTTAAGTTCAGTGGCGCGACGGGCAGCCTCCAGCGCGCCTTGGTCGCGGCACGCATTTAGGCCCTCAGCCAGGACTGCATGGCAGATGGCCAGGTCCGGCCGCTGGTTGACCGCAGCCCGCGCCTGCTGCACAGCCTGCTCCAGCTCGCCCTGGTCCAGCGAATCGCGCGCGGCCGCCAGCGCCCGCAATGCCGTCTCCAGATTGGCGCTGGACTCACGCATCCGCACGATGTCCGTGTCACCGGGAACCAACGCGTCCACCACCTTGCTGGCCAAAGCCGCACGCACCCCATCGCCAACTGCATGGGCTCGCATGGCTTCGCCGCGCCAGTAGGCCCCGGTCGAAGCCGTCGCAGCACCCAGCAAGTCTTTGGCCCGAGCTGCGGCTGCCTCGTCACCCCGGTCCCGTGCTAGTACAAATGAAAGCGCCGCTGCGTCCAGGCGCGCGTCATCGTCACGTGCGGTCATCGGATCTGACCCGACAGCGTCATCCAAGGCCGCGTGCGCGCGCGCGTTGTCGCCCCGGTCGAGCGCACGCAGTGCGAGCGCAGTGAGCAAGGCAGGCCCCGGTGGGCTGGTGCAGCCCAGCGCCTCGGCCAGCGCCCGATCGACCTCGTCCTTGTTGCCTTGGTCCTCCAGGTGGTCGACCAGACGAACCCAGTGCTCGGCCAGACCTGGATCGCGCCTACACAGCTCGCGCGCCACCGCCGTCGGCTCCGCGCCCTCGCCAGCGAGAAGCTCGCCCAGAGAGGCGTGAATGAACCGCAGGAAGCTGGAGCCAACGCGGTCCACGCTGCGCCCCGCCACTTCAACCACAGGGCACTCTCCATCCTCTGCCGCCTCTAGGTCTAGCGCGAACAACCGCAGGCCCCGTTCCGCCACTGGCCACAAGCCCTTCAACTCCGCCGGGCGTTCGGGGTCGCTGGCCCGGCGCAGACTCTCTTCGAAAGACAAGAGCCGCAGCCCGGGATCGCACGCACCGTGGTTGCAACCGCCCGCGCCCTGCTCAGGCTGAGACCTGTTCGCGGGCAGCCAACCGCCGTCATAACGCGAAGCAAACGCGGCATAGCCCCCCGGCGCAGCCCGGCCAAGTAAGTCATTGAGCCGGCCCAACTGCGCCTCTCCCCCTGCGGCCTTGGCCAGCACCGCACCTGGAAGGCGCGCACACTCGCCTTCGATCTCGAGTAGAAGCATGTTGATGGGTTCGGACATTAACGAGGGGGGATATACGCATGCCCCCGCCACCGATCAAGCGCAAAGACGGACTCGCTCGTCTTGACCCGAGCGCCGGAAGGCGCGACACTGAAGCAGGTCTCGTGTTGATCGCTCCTGGGAAACGACTTTTGGACGACGCACTATGCGTGCATACAGCGAGGCGAGGCAAGGCCTGGCGATGACGGCGAAGGTCCTGCTTTGCGACGACGAGGAAGCCCTGTGCCGCAGTCTGGCGCGGTTGCTCCGTTCAGTGGCTTATGACGTGGTGACTGCGGATGGCCCGGGCGGCCTCGCCCAGATCGATCATGAGACCTTCGATGCGGTGATCACCGACCTGCGCATGCCCGGCGCCGACGGGTTCGCCATCCTCGAGGCGGTGCGCACGAAGTGCCCACGAACCCCGGTCATCGTGATGAGCGGCAGCGCACAGATCTCGGATGCGGTACGCGCCATGCGTTTGGGGGCGCGCGATTTCTTGGTCAAGCCGGTCGGGGTCGAAAGTCTAGAGGAAGCTCTCGGCAGTGCGGTGGGCACGTCCAACCCGGCCCCTGACGAGGGCCCTGACCCGGTAGCCTGGCGCGACCGAACCGCACCTTGGCTGTTGGGCCAGGATCCAGCCATGCTCGCGGTGCTGAGCCTGCTCGCCCAGGTATCGGACACAGGTTGCACGGTGCTGCTCACCGGTGAGTCTGGCACGGGCAAAGAATTGGTGGCTCGATCCATCGTCGCCGGTTCATCGCGGGCCAAGAAGCCGTTCGTGGCCGTGAACTGCGCCGCCATCCCCACCAACCTGGTCGAGTCCGAGCTTTTCGGTCACGCCAGAGGCGCGTTTACCGGCGCCAACTCCGCCCGCATCGGCCGCTTCGCCGAAGCCAGCGGTGGAACCATCCTGCTCGACGAAATCGGGGAGATGGAACTGGGCGTGCAGGCCAAGCTGCTGCGCCTGATCCAGGACGGGGTCCTGCGGCCAGTGGGCGACGAGCTGGACCAGCGCATCGACGTGCGCATTCTGGCCGCCACCAATCGCAAGCTCGAGAACGACGTGGCGTCTGGCCGCTTTCGGGCTGATCTCTACTGGCGCCTCAATGTCATCCCGGTCGAGCTACCAGCCCTGCGCGAGCGTGCGACCGACATCCCGCTTCTGGCCGAGCATTTCGTCATGCGCTTCAACGAGAAGAATCGACGCAAGGTGACGGGCATCCACCCCGACGCCATGTTTGCCCTGCAGCACCACTACTGGCCGGGCAACATCCGCG
>PMKP01000467.1 GCA_003157775.1 Myxococcales bacterium
CGCCTATTAGGGACACCCCCTAGCCCTGCGACCAACGAATTCGCGTTCTGTCCCTGGCGGGCAGTGTCGCGGCGAACTGGCTTTGCACTTGGACAAAGCCAGTTTCATATCACAATCGCGATTGGCCGACGTCCAATGGTGCTGCGCTGAGGGAGTGTTCGAATGTCCGGCCATGGGCCCGGCTCCGAATCCGGGTGCCTCCCGCTCCCCGGCGCCTTCGCTCCTATTCGGCCCTCCGACGCTCGCCTTCTTCGGCCGCCGCCATGGTTGAGAGCGTGACCAAGGAGGGCCGCACCTGCCATCAGCACGCTTGTCGAGTTGGCATCCCTTCGGCCGCCCCACGCAGGTGCGCCAGCCCCTCCCCGCCCGCACCTGGGCGCACAGGAGAAGCCACTCGTAGCAGATCTATCTTGATTGCGGCGGGCCATGACAGCCCGCCGCGGTCGTCACAGCCTAGTTGCCGGTGTGAGCTGGGTCCTGGCAGCAGAGGATGCCGCCATAGTACGAGATGCCGCTGAAGTTGCCGCAGCTTTCGTCCCCGAATACGGGCACGGCGTCCGACCAGCCGCTGAAGTCCGAGCAAGAGGCGGTCTGAACAGCGTTAACCCCACAGGCGACAGGGGATGCTGTGGTAACAAGGCTCGCGGTGTCGCATGTGCTCCCCGAGAAACTCGTATCATTCGGGCACGCGAAAGTGGCCGGGTTGGTTGCCGGACAGCATGTGGCCGAGGTGATGTCGATGGGCGACAGCGCGGCGACGAAGCCCTGGCTATTCGCCTCGTTTGAGGAGATGCAGTCATCCAACACAATGCGATCCGTGAGGTCCTTGGGCGCTCCGTTTCGGCCACAGATGTGCCAGCCCGGCGAACAGGCGTCCTCGGCCGCGTCGCAGTTGCCGAAGTCGTTTCCGCTGTCGGTATACCCGCACCACTTACCGGTGCGAGTCTTGCGCAGATCCCCCGAGTTGGTCGCTGTGCTGGCGGACATCGCACACCCGGCGATAGTAGGATACTTGCCCGTGTCCAGGTAGCCTTCACGCGCTCCGTTGGCGCAACCCAAGCTCTGGTCGATGCAGGTCCAGGTCGGGGTCCCCAGGCTCGAATTGGTCGTCAGGACCGAACTATCGCCACAGATCTCGGGCCAGACACAGATGCCGCAAGAGCCGCCGCAACCGTTGCTACCGCAGAGCTTGCCGGCGCAGTTCGGGACGCAGCCCACGCCGCAGGTTCCATCAGAGCCGCAAGAGCCGCCGCCCTTGCAGCTACCGGTGGTGCACTTGCCACCGCAGCCGTCGGGATCGCCGCAGCTCTTCCCGGTGCAGCTCGGCACGCAGGTGCTGCAGTACCCGGCGGTGGAGCAGGTGCCGCTCGCGCAGGTCCCCCCCTGGCAGCGCCCGCCGCAGCCGTCAGAAGCCCCGCAAGCCGCGCCGGCACAGCTCGGCGTGCACGTGTGGCAGCCGCCCTGGATGCAGAATGGGTTGGAGCTGGTGCAGGCCAGGCCGCAGAGCCCACCGCACCCATCGGAGCCGCAGTTCTTGCCGGTGCAGTTGGGCGTGCAGCTTCCACACGTGCCAGCGACGCAAGTTCCGCTTGTGCCGCAGCTCGTGCCGCAGGTGCCGCAGTTATTGAGATCACTGCCAAGAGCAACGCAGGCATTGTTGCAACAAGAGAGGCCGTTCAAGCAGGTGCCAGAGCAGGTGCCGCCGCACCCGTCGCTGTCACCGCAGTGCTTGCCTGTGCAGACCGGCGCGCACGCGTCGGCTGCGGGTGCGGCTGTGTCCGGAATGGATGCGTCCGGCGTCGCTGCGTCCGGTGTCGCTGCGTCCGGCTTGGTTGCATCCGGCGCAGCGAGGGGGCCATCGGTCGTGATGATCGTGACGTCCTGGCCCGCATCAGGCGTGACGGCAGAGCTGTCCGGGACAACAAGAGCATCAGCTACGCCCGCCTCCGGCCCGACGACAGGGCCGCTGTCGGGCGCGAGGAGAGGAGCGTCTACGGGCAAGACTGGGGTAGTGTCGGGGCTCGCCACGTCGAGCCCGGGGCTGACCGGGACATCGATTGCAACAGCGGGACCGTCGACTTGGCCCACCGGGGTTGCGTCCTTGTTGGCGACGGTGCTTCCGCCGCAGCCCACGACCACAAGAGGGGTCACCAAGACCAAGAGTGCAAGCGCACGTTGAACTAGCCTAGTCATTTTGTGTTCCTTTCTATCCGTCTATTGAGAATCGAGACGCGTCGCAGGGTAAATATTTTACACGATCGGCGGTCCTTCGCCACCATTAGGAGAGAATTGCGCAAATGCGCATGTTCACTGCGTCTCTTTCGCCGCCAGCAGCAGCAGGCTCGGAGGTCCGGGCTCAACCCTCTCTCGATTGACCAACCAACTCACCACGTAGCATGTGACGGCCAATGCGACCGTGCTGATGAGCGCAGCAACGCCCCAGTTGGTCGCGGTGTACCACTTGTTGGCGGCATCGCTTCCAGAAGGTTTCCGCCCGGCCTCGTAATACGCAATGGATGCCGTGAATCCGCTCAGCGCACCCAGGACAAGGAAGGAGTGGCCCAGGCCGTTCCAGACATGAGTTTTCGTCTCGGTCAGCGTGCCCGCGAGCGCAGCGTGGTCGCCCGCGATGAGCGTGACCGCGCCTTCGGCGCCGCGAAAGCCTTCACGTTCCAGCGCCACCGAGTAGAGACCGGGCTGCAGACGCAGTCTCACCGGGCCACGCGTGGCCACCGAGACGTGGTTCACCAGGATATTGGCCTCTGGCGGGCTAGGGATCACCTCCAGCTCGGCCTCGGTCTCTCCGGGGATATCGAGGGCGCGCGGGACCACTGGCGCAGCGGCAGGAACCGCTACGCTCCCTGCCGGCCCTGCAGCAGGCGCAGGCGTCGGCGCAGGAGCAGGGGGCACTGCCGTCGCAAGCGCTGGAGGCGCCGGGGCCGGGGGTGCCGCCACAGGCGGAAGCGGCAAAATTGGCTCCAGCGATCCTGGCGCGGGCGGCGCTAGCGGCGCAGCACTCGCTTGTTCCTGTTGCTGCTGTCTTTCAGCAGCGGCTTTCAGCTCGCGAACCTGTCGCTCCACCTCGGCGCGGTTGGCAGCGTCGGGAGCTTCGCGCAAGTAGCTGCCATAGAACTTGATGGCATCGGAAAGCTCACCTAGTTGCCGGTGGCACTGGGCGATGTTGTAGAGAAACGAAGCGTCTGGTCTCAACCGATACGCTTCCTTGAATTCCTTCAGCGCCTCGCGATATTCGCCTAGCTGGTAGTGCGTCCGGCCTCGCTTGAAGCATGCTTTGGCCGTTGCGGCCGCACTGACAGTCTTCTCAGACGCCCTGCCTTGGGATGCGACGACGCTGGCTATCGAAACCACGAGAGCAGCAACCAAGACTTGGGGCAATCGGCTCACAGGAGCCTCATCGTATGCCAACCTAGCCCTTGCGCGCAACCGATCGGCACCCATCGGCGATGTCCCGGAACTCGACGGAGCGGGCCGGAACGGGGTCCGTGGGACGGGGCCCCGTCAGGATGGGGCTCAGCGCTTCGGGTGGGTCAGGCGTCCTGGCGAGAATGCGGCGGAGCCGCGCATGTCTTGGCCGTAGATGATGCGTAGCGTCTTTGCGACCACGCGCTCGCATCAACCTGGGCGGGTCCTTGGCGGGTTTCTCCCCTATACTCCGCGCTCCTAAGCCCCCGGGCCGTTACGCGTAGCGCATGAAGACTCACCCAAAACACCAGCCCATTGCCGTGGTCGGGGTCGCCGCCCTTTTCCCCGGATCGATCGACAAGGACGGCTTCTGGCGGGACATCCTGGCCGGCCGTGATCTGATCACAGACGTGCCGGCCAGCCACTGGCTGATTGACGACTACTACGACCCGGACCCGCGCGCGCGCGACAAGACCTACTGCAAACGGGGCGCGTTTCTGCCCCAGGTGGATTTCGATCCCGTCGAGTGGGGCGTGCCGCCATCCATCGTTCCCTCCACCGACACCAACCAGCTCCTCGCGCTCATCGTGGCGCAACAGGTGCTGGAAGACGCGTGCGGAGGTTCGTTCAAGGATCTGCCGCGCGACCGGGTGAGCGTGATCCTGGGCGTGACCTCGGCGCAGGAGCTGCTCGGCTCCATGGTCAGCCGGCTGCAGCGACCGGTGTGGGTCAAGGCCCTGCGCGAGATGGGCCTGCCCGAAGACAAGGTCACCGAAGCCTGCGAGCGCATCGCCGCGCACTATGTCGAGTGGCAGGAAAGCTCCTTCCCTGGAATCCTGGGCAACGTGGTGGCCGGCCGGATCGCCAACCGCCTCGACCTGGGCGGCACCAACTGCGTAACCGACGCGGCTTGCGCCAGTAGTCTGGCCGCCCTTTCGATGGCCATGGCCGAGCTGCACATGGGTCATTCGGATCTCGTCATCACCGGCGGGGCCGACACCATGAACGACATCTTCATGTACATCTGCTTCAGCAAGACGCCGGCGCTGTCGCCGACCGGCGACTGCCGGCCTTTTTCGGATTGCGCCGACGGCACCCTGCTGGGCGAAGGCATCGGCATGGTGGCGCTCAAGCGCCTGGCGGACGCCGAGCGCGACGGGGATCGCATCTACGCCGTGGTGGCGGGCCTGGGCAGCTCGTCCGACGGTCGCACCAAGAGCATCTACGCGCCTGCGTCTGCGGGTCAGGCCAAAGCCCTGCGGCGCGCGTACCAGGACGCGGGCTATGGTCCCGAGACGGTGGAGCTGGTGGAGGCGCACGGCACCGGCACCAAGGCCGGCGACGTGGCCGAGTTCGAGGCCCTGCGCGCTGTCTTCGAGGAGAGCGGGCGCAAGGAGCGCGCCTGGTGTGCGCTGGGATCGGTGAAGTCGCAGATCGGCCACACCAAGGCCGCGGCCGGAGCGGCTGGCCTGTTCAAGGCGGTGATGGCGCTACACCATCGGGTGCTGCCGCCGACCATCAAGGTGGAACGCCCGGATCCCAAGCTGAACGTCGACGAGAGCCCGTTTTGCATCAACACCATGGCGCGGCCCTGGGTGCGTGACCGACGGCATCCGCGCCGCGCATCGGTCAGCTCGTTCGGCTTCGGCGGATCGAACTTCCACGTGGCGTTGCAGGAGTACACCGGGCCCGGCCAGCGCGCCTCGCGGGTGCGGCCGGCCGGCGGCGAGGCTGTGTTGTGCAGCGGCGTCTCGGCCGAAGCCGTGGCCACGCGCTGCCGCGAACTGGCCGTCGAGGCCGGGCAGGTCGAGATGCTGACCTTTGTCGCCCGCTCCACGCAAGAGTCCTTCGACCCACAGGCGGCTGCACGCCTGGCCGTGTTTGCCGAATCCAGCGAGGATCTGGTCGCGAAGCTCAACAAGGCAGCAGAGCTGCTGACAGCAGGCCGCAACTTTTCTGTGCCAGGAGGAATTGATTTTTGCATCGGGCATGAGAAAGGCGGCGTCGGGTTTCTCTTCCCCGGCCAGGGCAGCCACTCCTTGTACATGGGCGCGGACGTCGCCATGGCCAGCGCGACCGCACTGGGCGTGTGGGATCGCGCTGCCGAGATCAACTTCGCTCCTGGTCTTCGTCTGCACGACATCGTCTTTCCCCGGCCTGTGTTCGACGAAGCCGCGCGCAGCGAGCAGCGCGCGCGTTTGACCGCGACCGAGTGGGCTCAGCCCGCGCTGGGCGCCACCAGCCTGGCTCTGCTGGCGGTTCTGCGCGAAGCGGGCGTGCGCCCGGCGGCCGTGGCTGGGCACAGCTTCGGCGAGCTGACAGCGTTGTACGCCGCCGGCGCGCTGACAGCCGAGGATCTCTTGCGGGTAGCGCGCCGGCGCGGCGAATTGATGGCCGCCGCCGCAGCCGTGCCCGGGGCCATGACCTCGGTGGCGGCGCGGCGCGAGGACGTGCAGCCCTTGCTCGACGAGTGGAAGCTCGAGGTCGTGGTGGCCAACCACAACAGTCCCAGGCAGCTCGTGCTCTCGGGCGCGACGCAGGCCATCGCGGAGGCAGAGCGGCACCTGGGAGAAAAAGGCATGGCAGCGACGCGCCTCGAGGTCGCGACCGCGTTCCACTCGTCACTGGTCAGCCCGGCTGCGCAGCCCCTGCGCGAGTTCCTGGCCTCTGTGCCCCTGGCGGCGCCGTCGATCCCGGTCTTCGCCAACACCAGCGCGGCGCCCTATCCCAGCGAGCCCGAGGCCATGCGCGATCTGCTCGCCCAGCAGCTTGCCAAGCCGGTTCGCTTCGTCGAGCAGATCGAGGCCATGTACGAGTTTGGCGTGCGCACTTTTGTCGAGGTGGGGCCAGGCCGCGTGCTGACCGGACTGGTCGGCCACATTCTCAAGTCGCGGCCGCATCGGGCGATCGCACTTGACCGCAAGGGACGGCCGGGCTGGGCCAGCCTGCAACAAGGGCTCGCCCTTCTGTCGGTCGCGGGCGTGGCCGTGGACTATGCGCAGCTCTGGGCCGAGTTTGCCCCAGCCGCCGACCCGCGCGCGCGCCGCAAGCCCGCCATGGTCCTCAAGATGAATGGATCGAGTTTCGGGAAAATCTATCCGCCCGTGCAAGGAGCAGTCGCATTGCCCAAGCCCAATCCCCCTTCACCTCTAGCCGAGCCCGCCTCGAGCGACGCGGCTCCGGCGCCCGCATTGCCCGCGGCTCAGGCGTCTGCCGTGGCGTCAGCACCGAGTGGCGATCCGGCGGTGCAGCTCGCCTGGGTGCATGCCTTTCAGGAGAGCCAGCGCCAGACCGCCGAGGCCCACGCAGTCTTCCAGCGCAGCATGGCCGAGTCGCACGCAGCGTTTCTGCGCGCGTCGGAAGCTTCTCTGGCCAACCTGGCCGGCATGCTGGGCGGTGTGTCCGCAGTATCGTCCCTGCCCGCGCCGCGTGCGCTAGCTGAGATGCCGGCTTGGGTGCCCGCGGTCGGCATGGCCCCGCCCGTCTCGACGGTGATGACGCCGGCACCGGCGGCCACGGCGATTGCCATGCAGCTCGCGCCTGCGGCCCCTGTGGCTGCGCCGGTGGCAGCTCTGACCGAGCCCGCAGCTCCGCCGCGCGAAGCCTCGGTGCCCGCTTCGGCGGCGCCAGCCGCCATCTCGCTCACTGACCTGCAGGCTCTCATGTTGAGCGTGGTGGCGGCCAAGACCGGCTATCCGGCAGAAATGGTGGGCCTGGACATGGACCTCGAAACTGATCTCGGCGTCGATTCCATCAAGCGCGTGGAGATTTTGTCAGCCGTGACGGAGAAGGCGTCCGGGCTGCCCGAGGTGAGTGCCGCGCGCATGGCCGGCATGCGCACCTTGCGCGAGATGGTCGCGTATCTGGGTGAGCAAGCGGGCTGCGCGGCCGTCGCGGGCGAGAGCAAGCTTGCTGGCGGTGAGCCTCAGGCGCCAGTCCGTCAAGCGTCCGCCGAGGCCTCGCCGGCGCCGAGCCGTGCTCCGATGGCTCAGACATCGATCGGACGATTCGCACCGCGAGCGGTTCCTACTGCCGCCTTGGGGCTGGCCACGCCCGGCCTTGCGGCAGCCCGTAATCTGGTAGTGACCGACGACGGCGCTGGCGTGGGGGCGGCCCTGGTCGAGAAGCTCGGCGCCCGCGGTGCCAAGGCTCGGCTGGTTCACGAGATCCCGGCCGACGCCGATGCCGTTATCTTCTTGGGTGGCCTGCGCGCCGCCCCCTGTATCGAAGACGTGGTGGCCGTGAACCGCGAAGCACTGCGCGCGGCTCGGGCGGTGGCAGCCCGCTTTGCCAAGGAGGGTGGAACCTTCGTGACCGTGCAAGATACCGGCGGCGACTTCGGCTTGTCCGGCTGCGAGCGCGCCTGGCTGGCAGGGCCGGCGGCCTTGGCGCGAACCGCGGCCATCGAGTGGTCGTCCGCGCATGTGCGCGCCATCGACATCGGCCGCGTCGGCCGTTCGCCCGACCAGGTGGCCGATGCCTTGTGCGCGGAGCTGCTGTCAGGTGGCGTGGAGCGCGAAGTGGGCCTTCCCGTCGAAGGAGCCCGGGTGGTGCTGCAAACAGTGGCGGCGCCCCTGCCCGCGGCCTCGGCGTTGCCGCTCGATCAACAGTCAGTGGTGGTGGTTTCCGGCGGGGCGCGCGGCGTGACCGCCGCGTGCGTGATCGAATTGGCGCGTGCCGCCCGCTGCCGCTTTCTCTTGCTAGGCCGCACCCTGGTGGAAGACGAGCCCGCGTGCTGTCGCGGGATCGAGGCTGATGCCGAACTCAAGCGCGTGTTGCTGGCCGAGGGCAAGGGCCGGGGCGAGAGCGCCAGCCCAGCCAAGCTGGGCAGCCGGGTGGCCGCCATCCTGGGCGCGCGCGAGATCCGCCGCACCCTGCAGGCCATTGGCCGCGCCGGCGGCGAGGCCCGCTATGTTGCCGTGGACATCAGCGACGCGAGCGCGGTGACCGAGGCGGTGGCGCAGGCCCGCGCGAGTTGGGGTCCCATCACCGGCGTCATCCACGCTGCCGGGGCCCTGGCCGACAAGCTCATCGCGGACAAGACCGACGCCCAGTTCGCCAAGGTGTTCCGCACCAAGGTGGTGGGACTGCGCGCGCTCCTCGATGCCACAGCCGACGACGAGTTGGCCTTCTTGTTGCTTTTCTCGTCGCTGGCCGCCCACTCTGGCAACCAGGGCCAGGCCGACTACGCCATGGCCAATGAGGTGCTCAACAAGGTGGCCGCGCTCGAGCAGCGTCGGCGCGGGCCGCGCTGCCTGGTGCGTGCCCTGGGCTGGGGGCCGTGGGACGGCGGCATGGTGGACGCCTCGGTGCGCGCGCGCTTTGCCGGGATGGGCGTGCCGCTCATACCGCTCGAGGATGGAGCCCGCCTCATGCGTGACGAGTTGTGCGCGACGGGCGACGCCGAGGTCGTGATCGGGGGCGCGGTGGTTGGACATGGCCTGGCCGAGCCAGCCGCGACGCAAAAGATCGATGCCGAGATCGTGGTAGACCGCGCGCGCTGGGCTTTTCTCGACGGGCATCGTGTGCGCGGAGCGGTGGTCGTGCCCGTGGCGCTGGTGCTGGAATGGTTCGCCCGCGCGGCGCGGGCCTGCCGTCCGGACTTGACCCTGGCTGCCTGCCGGGACGTGCAGGTGTTGCGCGGGATCCGCCTCGGCCATTTCGACGACGGCGCCACCGAGAGTTTCCGGTTGCACGCCCGCCAGCTTTCCAATGGCCACGAGGCCACCATCGCGGTCGAGCTGGTGGGCGCCGACGGTGCTCGTCACTACTCGGCCATCTGCGAGATGAAAGAGCGGTCTCCGCTTCCCGACCGCACTTTGGCCGCGCCCGTCGAGCTGGCGCCTTGGTCCGGCACCATCTACGACGGCGAAGTCTTGTTTCATGGCCCAGCTTTTCAGGTGATTCGTTCCGTCGACGGCATCGCCGATGCCGGCCTGACCGCCACATTGGAGGGTGTGATGGCGCGGGGGTGGCCCGGTCCGTGGCAGCTCGATCCGGCATTGCTCGACGGTGGCTTGCAGGCGGCGGTGCTGTGGGCGCAGCGCAAACTGGGCGCGGCCGCTTTGCCCACCGCCATTTCCAGCCTGCACATCTATCACCCGGGCCCGGCAGCAGGGACCGTCCGCTGTGTGCTGGCGGGCCGCGAGGTTTCACGCGAGCGGGCCGTGTCCGATGCCGTGTTTTTGGCCAGCAACGGCAGCGTGGTGGCCGAGCTGCGCGGCATCGAGGTGCACGCGCTCTCGCGTGACGAGCATCCCGCCGGTCCGCCCGAGGTGCCTGCTGCGCGACGGCGAGCCGGCAACGGCTCGCCCGCCCGCTCATGAGTTTTGCGCCGATTGCCATCGTCGGGCAGGGCTGCGTCCTGCCAGGAGCCCTTTCGCCCGACGAGCTGTGGCACTTGGTGGTGCAGGCGCAGGTCGTGATCGGGCCTGCCCCGGCTGGCCGCTGGGGCATTGAGAAGGCATTGGTACTGGCCACGAACGTAAAGGACACCCGCGATCGGACGCTGCACGATCGTGGCGGATACGTGCAGGGCTTCGACAAGGTTTTCGATCCGCGGGGTTTCGCGGTCTCTGCGGAAGAGATCGCTCCCCTCGATCCGCTTTTCCATTGGCTGCTCCATGCCGGGCGCGAGGCCCTGCGCGATGTTCACGTTCGCGGTGACAAGGCCAGCGCCGGTGTGGTTATCGGCAACCTTTCCTATCCCTCGTCTTCGCTCTCGCGCTACGCGGAACGGTTTTGGCTGAAGCGGGCTTTGGGCGGCAACGAAGCTTTCGACCGTTTGGGGCTGCCAGAAGTGGACCCGCGCAATCGCTTCATGTCGGGCCTGCCCGCGCACTTTCTCGCCCAGGCTTTGGGCTTGGGCGGCGTTGCGTTCGCCCTCGATGCGGCATGCGCCTCCTCGATCTACGCCATCAAACTGGCCTGTGATTTCCTGCACGACGGCCGCGCCGATCTGATGCTGGCCGGGGCGGTGAATCGCGCCGATGATCTCTTCATCCACCAGGGGTTCACGGCCCTGGCCGCACTCAGCCCGAGCGGACGCAGCCGGCCCTTCCATGCGGAGGCTGACGGTCTGATCCCAGCCGAGGGTGCGGCCTTGCTGGCGCTGCGACGCCTAGAAGACGCCCGCCGCGACGGAGATCGCATTCTCGGCGTAATTCGGGGCATCGGGCTGTGCAACGACGGCCGCGGCCGCGGTTTGCTGGTTCCGTCGCAGGAGGGCCAGGTTCGGGCCTTGCGCGCAGCCTACGCAGCGGCTGAGCTTTCGCCATCTGATGTTTCTCTGGTGGAATGCCACGCCACCGGCACCGGCGTCGGGGATGCGGTGGAGATCCGTGCCCTGGCCGAAGTGTGCGTCGGCCGCTTAGATCCCTTGCCCATCGGCTCGCTCAAGGCCAACCTGGGCCACCTCATCACCGCGGCAGGCGCGGCCGGCTTGATGAAGGTCTTGGGCGCGTTTCGCGCCGGTGTGCTGCCGCCCACACCTTTGGTTGACAGTATCACGCCCGTCCTCGACGGTACGCCATTGCGCTTGTTGCGCGCGGCCGAGCCGTGGAACGATCCAGTCCCGCGGCGTGCAGCCGTCAGCGCCTTTGGCTTTGGCGGCAACAACGCGCATCTCATCATCGAGGAGCCTTCGGCCAAGCTCCCTCGCCCGCACAGCAAGGCGGTCGCAGCGCCTCCGGGCGTGGGCATCATCGCTGTCGGCGCAAGGGTCGGCAACGGGAGGAGCGTCGCGGATTTCGCCGAGGCTCTCTTCATTGGGCAACCGAAGTTGCGCGGCGACAGCGCGGCTGCCGACCAGGTGTCGCTCGCGCTGGCAGGCTTGCGTTTTCCCCCCAAGGATCTGGAAGAGACTCTTCCCCAGCAACTGATGGTTCTGGCCGCGGCCCGCGAGGCGGTGGAGCAAGTGGCATCGACCCTGCCGCGCGAAAGAACCTCGGTGATCGTGGGCATGCAGTGCGATGCCGAGATCGCGCGCCACGGGGCGCGCTGGCGCGTGGCGGGCTGGGCCGAAGCCTTGGGTGCGTCGAAGAATTGGGTGCCGGCGGCGCGCGACGGGTTCGTGCCCCTTCTCGGTGCGGCGGGGGTCATCGGGGCCATGCCCAACATCGTGAGCAATCGCCTGAACAGTCAGTTCGACTTCTGCGGCCCCAGCCTCAGTGTTTCGGGTGAGGAGCTTTCCGGCATTCACGCCCTTCGGATCGCTCGACGGGCCTTGCAGCAGGGTGAAATCGACGCTGCGCTAGTGGCTGCGGTGGACCTGTCGGCCGAGCCTGTGCATTTGGCGGCCGCAGTCGCGTGCCTTCCTGCAGATCGGCAGCAGGGTGGCGATGCGGCTGTGGCGCTGGTACTCAAACGACTCGACGACATTCGTCGCGACGGAGATAAGATGCTGGCGGTTCTCGGCGACGAGGGCGGCAAGAAGCCTGGCTTGAGCCTGGGAGACGGCGAGGCGTTGAGCCTGCGCGCCCTTTTTGGCCACGCCCACGCGGCCTCGGGGCTCCTGCACGTGGTAGCGGCGGCACTTTGTTGCGGCCATCGCGTCCGGCCGGGCGCGCTTGGAGCAGGGCGGATCGCGCCCTGGAAAGGGAAAGCGCCACTTTGCGCTTTGATCGTGACCCAAGCCTTGGGCGGGCAAGAGGCCCGCACCTTCATCGAGGAGCCTTCCGCGGATCTGCGCCGCCCGCTTGCCAGCGTGTCGCCCGACGATGGACCAGGGTTTCTGGCGGCTCTGCGTGCGAGCGCGCGCCTGCCCGAGGGCCCGCGGTTCGTGCTCGCCGCGCACCGACCAGGACCGAACCTACCGGCGCTGGAAGCGCGCGACGCGCCAGTGACCGCCAGGAGCGGCGTCGGCGAATTGTCCGTGCAGATCATGGCGCCCGCGCCCTGGTTGCCGCCGGTCCTGCAAAACGCTGTCGGTGTGCAAACCGCTGTCCCTCCCTCGGTCGCCGATACAGTGCCGGGGCTGCACGGGCCGATAGCCGAGATCCTGAGCCGCGTTTTGGCCCATCGGCAGCAGATCGCCGAGGTTCACCAGAACCACGTGACCCAGCAGGCGGCCGCGCACCGGCAATTCCTGGAAGGTCGCCAGCGGGCGCTCGAGATCTTGCTCGGCGCGAACAACTTCTCTCCAGGTTCCACGTCTTCGTCGGCGACAGACCATCCCGCAGCGACCAGCGCGCGGCCAAGTGCAGAAGTTGTGCAGACTCCGTCGACGAATGAGGGCTGGCCGCGGAGCCACGCCTTCTCGCGCCGCGATCTGGAAACCCACGCCGCGGGCCGTATCTCGGATCTGTTTGGTCCGCAATTCAAGGCACAAGACCAACACGCGGTCCAGGTGCGCATGCCCGAGCCGCCCCTGCTCCTCGCGGATCGAGTGGTGGGCCTGGATGCAGTGGCTGGGTCGATGGGACTCGGCTCGGTATGGACCGAAACCGACGTGCGCGAAGACTCATGGTTCTTGCATCGCGGATTCATGCCCGCGGGGATCATGATCGAGGCAGGCCAGGCCGACCTCTTCCTCATCTCGTATCTGGGCGTCGATGGGCTCAACCAGGGACGGCGCCGGTATCGCCTACTGGGTTGCGAGCTCACCTACCACGGCAGCTTGCCTCGGTCGGGCGAAACGCTTCGCTACGACATCCGTGTGGACAGCCACGCGCGCCAGGGCGAGGTGCGCCTGTTCTTCTTCCACTATGACTGCACCAGCGATGGCCGACCGGCGCTGACTGTGCGCCACGGTCAGGCTGGCTTCTTCACCAAAGAGGAACTGGACGAATCGGCCGGCGTGCTGTGGACGCCCGAAGACCAGGCGATTCGGCCCGACGCGCGCCTGGACCCGCCCGCTGTGATCTGTACGCGGCGGCAATTCTCCGCTGAAGATGTCCGCGGGTTTTCCGAGGGCGATCTCTACGCCTGTTTCGGCCCCGGATTCGAAGCTGGCCAGGCCCATGTGCGCACACCCGCCATCCAGAATGGCAAGATGCTGCTGGTGCAAAGCGTGCTCGATTTCGATCCGAAAGGCGGGCCCTGGCGCCGCGGCTACCTGCGGGCTGCCACCAGCATACGGCCTGACGACTGGTTTTTTGCCGGCCATTTCAAGAACGACCCGTGCATGCCCGGCACGCTGATGTTTGAGGGCTGTCTGCAGATGATGGCCGTCTATTTGGCGGGCATGGGCTACACCCTGGCCCGCGATGGCTGGCGTTTCGAGGCCGTGCCCGAGGAGATGTACCGGCTACAGTGTCGCGGCCAGGTGGTTCCCACCTCGAAGGAGCTGGTGTGTGAGATGTTCGTCGAGGAGGTGCACGACGGCCCGCTGCCCACGGTGTACGCGGACCTGCTGGGCACGGTCGACGGGCTGAAAGCCTTCCACGCGCGCCGGGTTGGCCTGCGTCTGGTCCCGGATTGGCCGTTGTCGAGCCGCCCCGAACTTCTGCGCGAGAGCAAGGAACTCAAGACCGTGGCCGAGGTGAACGGCTTCCGCTTCGATCAGCGCTCACTGCTCGCCTGCGCGTGGGGCAAACCGTCGGATGCCTTTGGGCCGATGTACGCGTGCTTTGACGGGCCCCGCCGGGTGGCGCGTCTGCCCGGCCCGCCCTACCATTTCATGAGCCGCGTGAAGCGCGTCGAGGGCGAGATGGGCACGTGTCGAGCCGGCGCAACCGTCGAAGTCGAATGCGACCTGCCGGCTGAGGCTTGGTATTTCGCGGAGAACGGCCATCCGGTGATGCCCTTCTGCGTGTTGCTGGAGGCCGCCTTGCAACCCTGTGGCTGGCTGGCTAGTTTCGTGGGCAGCGCACTTGGCAGCGACCAGGATCTCGCGTTCCGCAATCTCGACGGCACGGGCCAGATGCTAGCCGAAGTGCCGCCCGCAGCCGGTCCTCTGCGCACCATTGCGACGCTTGAAAGCGTTTCACGTTCGGGCGGGATGATCCTGGAATCGTTCCGCGTGCGCTGCTTGCTGGGAGAGACGGCGGTGTACGAGATGCAGACCGGCTTCGGTTTCTTTCCCGCGGCGACCTTCGCGAATCAGGCCGGCCTGCCCACCACGGCCGAGCAGAGCGCGCAGTTGGATGCCGTTTCCGACTTTCTCGTCGATCTTACCGCCCGTCCAAGCCGCTATTTCGAAGGGTCGTTGCGCCTGGCCGAGCCCCGCTTGCTCATGCTCGACCGGGTGACCGCTTGCGATGCGCGCGGCGGCCGCGCCGGGCTGGGTGCTCTGCGCGCGGAAAAAGACGTGAACCCGGCCGAGTGGTTCTTCAAGGCGCACTTCTTCCAGGACCCGGTGCAGCCCGGCTCGCTGGGCCTGGAAGCCATGCTGCAGCTTCTGCAGTTCCACATGCTCCAGGCTGGGCTGGCTGAGGGGCTCTCCCATCCGCGTTTCGCGCCCATCGAGCCCGGTCGGGCGGTGACCTGGAAGTATCGCGGTCAGGTGGTGCCGGACAATCGCTTGATCACCATCACGATGGAGATCACGGAACAGGGTCGCGACAAAGCCGGCCCCTTCGCCGTCGCCGAGGCATCCCTTTGGGTGGACGGCAAGCGCATCCATCAGGTGGCGGGACTGGGCATGAAGATCGTGGACGCCAATTCACATGGGAACCCTCAAAGGGTTCGCTCCGCCCTTCNNCTCGCCAAACCCTCCCGCGACGGTACGCCGCCGGCTAAGCCGGCGGGCTCCCCACGCGACTATTCCGGGGCGGGCAGCGGGGCCGCGCGATCGAGGACGGCGGCGGAACTGCTGCCCGCCACGCGCGAGTACTGGCGTAGCTTGCTGACCGGCACGGCTCCGCCGGTCGAGGATATTTGTCGCGGTCTTATCCTGCGCTTTCTACGACAAGTTCACGTCTCGGACCCCGAGGTTCTGAACGCCGCTAGAAGCAGCGGGGTCATCTTTCTTGCCAACCACCAGGTAACCGTCGAATCCACCATCTTCGCTATCGTGGCCTCGGCGTTGATGGGCACGCCCTTGCTCACGCTCGCGCGCATCGAGAATCAGACTTCCTGGCTCGACCAGTTCATGCGGCACGCGTTCTCGCACCCAGGGCTGCGCAGCCCGTACATGTCGCAGTATTTCGACCGCAGCAACAGCGCCTCGCTGTCCGGAATCATCCGGGAGATGTCAGCCGAGATGGCGGCCAGCGGTCGCAGCGTGATGGTTCACGTCGAGGGTGCCATGGCCCACAGTTGTCGCACGCCGGTGCGCAAGCTTTCGAGCGCCTTTCTCGACATGGCCATTGCGCTGGAGCGGCCGGTGGTTCCTGTGCGGTTCGTGGGCGGCCTGCCAGTGGCGCCAGTTTCCCAGGAGATCGACTTTCCCTCGGGCATGGGCCAGCAAGACATCCACATCGGCCGTTCCATCGCGCCCGACGATTTGCGGTCGCTCAACTATCGCGATCGCCGCCAGCGTGTCATCGACGCCATCAACCACCTCGGCCCGCCCAACGACGCGGAAGAGCCGCTGGCCCCTCAGCCAGCCTTGGCGGCTGCCGTGCGCGCTTGGTCCGAGAGCACGGGCGCCAACCTGGGCCATGCCGCCCTGTTTTGCATCCTCGAACAGCTTTCCGATCCATCGCCCGAGATCGCCACGATGGTCGCGGGCGCGCGCGCGGGCGAGCTGCGCGTGTCGATCACGCCTGAGGGGCGCTGGCTGGCCGAGCTTGCCCGCCGCCTCTTTGGGCCGCGCGGACCGAAAGTGGTCGGGGGCTGACCCGCCAATCAATCCGGCAGCGGGGCGGCCAGGAACGTGCGAATGCAGGCGGCGATTTCATCAGGCGCTTCCTCCAGTAGCCAGTGGCCGCAGTCGGGGAACCGGTGGACCTCGGCGTGCGGCCAGTGCTCGCGCCAGATGTCGAGTACCTTCGGTGGGAAGACCACGTCGCGCTCGCCCCAGCAAATAATGGTGGGCGTTTGCCGAAATTGCGCCAGGCCAGCCTGGATGGCGCTCACCAGGCTGTAGGAAGGGTCCGAAGGCACCAGCGGCACATCTTGCGGAAAACGTAGCAGTGCGATGCGATCGGCCCAGTTCGCGTAGGGCGCGAGATAGGCGTCGAGCACCTCGGCTGGCAAAGGCCGGCGGGTGCAACAGGTGCGCGCGGCTGCCCGGATGAAGAAGTCCGAGCTACGCAGAGTCAGCGCTCCAAGCACGCGGTTGCGCACGAGGTGCAGTGCCGCGGGTACGTGCGCGTCGGGCGGCACGTGAAAGGCCGCACCGTTGAGTACCACCAGCCGGGCGACCCGTTCGGGAAAGCGCACGGCCCAGGCCATCCCGATCATTGCTCCCCAATCGTGCATGATCAGGGTCACGCCACGGACCAGACCCAGTTGATCCAGCAGCGCCGTCAGATCGTCGGCGCGGCTTTGCAGGCAGTAGTGGTACTGGCCATCGCTGGGCTTGTCAGACAGACCCATGCCCATGTGGTCGGGCACCACCACGCGAAAGCGATCGCGCAAGGCCAGCACCAGCGCGCGGAAATGAAACGACCAGGTGGGGTTTCCGTGCAACATGACCACCGGCTCGCCCTGGCCCTCGTCGAGGTAGTGCAGACCCAGCCCGCCGCGATCAAGGAAGTGGTCGGCGAAGGGATACAGCGACTGCGGGATGCGCGAGCGGTCCGTCACGGCCACCCGCCCTCACCAGGTCACGCCAGCCACCGTGCAGTTCAGCCCGCTGCCGATGCCGCCAAGGACGATGTGGTCGCCGGGCGACACGCGTTCAGACTCAACCGCTTTGGACAAGACAATCGGAACCGAGGCCGGGCCCACGTTGCCCAGTTCCGGGTAGATGAGAAATGCTTTCGCGAGATCAAAGCCTACCGCGCGGGCCAGCTCTTGCGTGTGCAGCTCGCTCACCTGGTGCAGGGCAAACAGATCGACGGATTCCGCGCTCCAGCCCAGCTCCTTCTGGGCCTTGGCCCAGGTCCGTTGCGCCAGCCCCACGCCGTGGAGCAACAGGCTGCGCGTGTCGGTGATCCCCACGTCGAGCTGGCCTCGGCAGAGCTGATTGTGCTCTGTCGCGGCCAGGCTGGTCCCGCCGTGGAAGCGATGCCCGCCCGGTGCCAGGCGCGTGTGCGCCAGGATCATGGCTGCGGCGCCCGAACCCACGGTCAACGTGGCAAGCTGGTCGCGCAGCATCTGCGCGTCGCAAGTGTCCTGGCTCAGGCGCGCGAGGGTGGCCTCGACCACGGGGCGGCTGCTTTCCCCGTCGACGACCAAGCCAAACTCGATCTGGCCGCGCTCGATCAGGTTGCCCACCAGGTGCATGCCGTCGATGAAGCCCAGGCAGGCGTTGGCGATGTCGAAGTTGAGGCAAGTCTCAGGCAAGCCCAGGTTGGCATGCACGAAGCACGCGACCGACGGCTCGACATAGTCGCGGCACACCGAAGTGTTGATGAGCGCACCGATGCGTGCCCGATCCACGCCCGTGTCGGCAAGAACCTTACGCCCCGCCAAAGTTGCGGCGTCGCTGGGCTGGGTCTGCACATCCCAGAACCGGCGCGCCTTCACCCCGGTTAGGCTCTCCAGCAGCCGCGCTGGCATGCCCAATCGTCGGTAGGTCTGGGCCAGCCGCGCATCCAGATCTTCGGAGGGGATGCGGTGTGGGGCGTCCACATGGACCACCCCGACGATGGAGACATTGTCGAACTTCATGAGCGGGCGGGGAGTTCTAGCGGATTGTCAACCATTGAGAAGAGACTTCGGGGCTTCTGACTAGCGCGCCAGTGGCACAACCGCCACTTCGTTCACCCACAGCCGGCCCGGCAGGGCCGGCTGTGGCGCGCCTGGGGGGATCGTGATGCGCAGCCGCAGGGGCAGCGTTCCCCCGCCGTGGTGGGCCTCGACTCTCAAGGGCAACGTTCTCGCCTGCCGCGTGGCTTGCGCCACTGAGGGCAACGAAACCGTCGCGCCAGGCGCGTCTGTGCCGACCTGCATGCTGAATTCGCCGGCCGCAATGCCTGGCGATGCGTCGAAGGGCGCAATATCGAGCGCCGTCTCGATCGCATAGTCGCCAGGAGGCAGGTCCAATTCCGTTTCAGCGGCGCTCTCCTTCGTCCGATCCGGGACGGCTGTCGGGATAGCCAGACCCACGCCATTCCACACCCCCCGCACACCGGGCGTGTCGTCGTCAGCGCGCGGGCTGGCGCGCCAGGAACACAGGCGGGCCTCTCGATTCACTTGGCAAACCTGGACAGACCAGCGGTGGTGCTCGCGCAGCTTGCTGCCTGCCCAGGCCAGCGCCGGAGCGCCAACAAAGGTGATGATGCTCAAGCCTAGGGCAAGGCCGGCTTCCCAGCCCACCGCCCGCGACACCCGGCGTGCGCGCACGACATCTCTCACCGTCTGGGCCAACCAGAGCAGCCCGCCAGCGGCAAGAGGAAACACCAGTAGGCTGATGGGCAGGCGGTAGCGCGGGTCCGCAAAAATGACGGCGTACAAACCGGCCAAGACCACCATGAACGGCATCAAGGTGAGGACCAGCCAGCGCCGTCGCGCCAGTGCAACGCCCAAGCCGGCCAGCGCAGCCGCCACGGTTGCCAACCAGAAGCTGTCCACGACCGACTCGATGGCCGATCGCCAACGGCTGGCCAGGCTGAGTGCCGGTTCTGACAATACGCCGGCGCGGAAGAGCGGCCAGTAGAGCAAGGCGCGTTCGTGAACCAGCAGCCGCTCGGCTTTGGCGAGAACCAGTCCGAGGGTAAATGCGGGGTCGAAGCGCATCCAGCGCCTGGCCAGGGAAAGCGCTGCGCGATCGGCTTCGCGGTGCGGCTCGGCCAATATCGTGTAGCCCGTCGCTTCGTGGAACATCCGATTCAGCGAGCGCGAATAACGGCCGTCGGTGTTCGGGTCGGCGCCCACCAGTGCGGTCTCGCCGCCGTGGCTGTCACTGACAAAGGTTTCGCCGTAGCGGAGCCGGTTGCGCACAGCCCAGGGCGCGAGCAGCAGCGCGGCCACCGCGCAGGAAACTGCGGTGCTGCGCAAGGCTGGCTTCCAGCCGAGCCCCGAGGCACGAAGGCAGAAGACCGTCAGCGCGCAAAGGGGCAGGGCAATGGCCCTGATATATGTGGCCAGACCCATGAACGCGCCAAAGAGCACCGCGGCCAGCCGGGGCCGTCCCGGCGAATAGCGCAGCAGGAAGTAACAACCGAGGGCAATGAGCGCTGCCGCCGGCATGTCCGTGCCGGTCACGCTGGCCGCGGCCACCCCGGCCGGCCACAGGGCGCACAGCAGCCCGGCCACCAGCGCCGTGGCCCGACTTTCCCACAACCGGCGTGCGATGCCGTAGACTGCGCCCGCAGCCAGACTGCCCGCCACTGCACCCACGAGTTTGCAGGCCAGCCATCCCCCGCCCACTGCCTGCACAGCGGCGAGCAGCAACACGTACCCGGGCATGAAGATGTACTCCGAATCTAGGGAGCCGAACTTGACCAAATGGGCCGCCGATTCGACGTACATCGCGAAGTCACCCACCGGTTTGGTCGGCACGAGCAGGATCCAGCCCACCCGAAGGGCCAAAGCCAGCATGACGACGAGGAAGGCGGTCACGGCTGTGCTACGCAAGGATCGTCAGTTACTGCTCGCAACGCGCTGTTCGCTCATCTGCTCGCCACGCCGGGAATGTACTCCATTCTCGCGCCTCTGAGCCTTGATCCCAGGTTCGCCGTTCACTATCGGAACAGGGGTCTTGATGCCTCATCGGGATAACGCATTGACTTGCTAGACACACCGCTTCTTCAAACGATCCCAGACCGTAACTTTCCCCTTCGTCCCGTGGTAGCTGTTAGCTCGCTGTGGATGCGCGGGAGTGTTTGTGATAGCTGGATATCTTCAATCTCGCATTCCAGATCGACTGCGCAGCGCACCCAAGAAACGTTTCTGTCCCACATCGTCGGAAGGAGAAACTCGCATGCACCGCTCATCGTACTTTCTACTCATCCCCCTGACAGTGGGGCTTCTCATGTCTTCCTCGGGATGCTCGCCCGCCAAGGGCGGCGGGGCGCAAGGAGGCAACTCCAACAGCGGAGGTTCAACCGGGTCGGGCGGCTCGTCCGGCAGTGGCGGCTCAACCAGCAACAAGGGCGGCACCACCACCAGTAACGGCGGCTCCATCACGGGCAGCGGCGGTTCCAGCAACAAAGGCGGCTCGACCACCAACAGCGGC
>PMKP01000238.1 GCA_003157775.1 Myxococcales bacterium
CCCACGTTCTGGTTGGCGTTGGTGATGGCGGACTGCAACTGCGCCAAACTGACATTGAGTCCGCGCAGGCGATAGGGGTCCACGTCCACGTGGTATTGCTTGGTCAGGCCGCCGAACCCCACCACGTCGATCACGCCCGGCACCTGGCGAAATTGCTTTTCCAGGATCCAGTCCTCGGCGGTCTTGAGATCCGCCGGGGTGTAGTCCTTGCCCACCACCTTGTAGCGATACAGCTCACCGATGGCACTCCAGGGCGAAAGCTGGGGTTGCACGCCCGCTGGCAGGGTGACGAAGCTGAGCTGGTTGAGCACCCGCTGTTGAGCTGTCGCATAGCTGGTGTCCCAGCCGAAGTAGAACTTCACATCGGCCAGGCCGAAGAGCGACTGCGAGCGCACGTGCTCCAGCCCCAGCATGCCCACCAGGCCAGTTTCCAGAGGCAAAGTGACGTAGCGTTCGACCTCCTCGGCGCTCCAGCCTTGCGGCTGCGCGATGATCTCAATCATGGGTGGCACCGGGTTGGGATAGGCCTCGATGTCGAGTCGCGCGTACGAGTGAATCCCGACGCCGACCAGCGCCAGGGCGGCCATGAGCACCAAGAAGGGTGCGCGTACTGCGGCCGAAACCAATCGCTCAATCATGACTATAACTTCACCGAGAGCAGAATGGCGCCCGAGACAACGATCCGCTCACCCTTGGTTAGGTTGCGCAGCACTGGCAGGTACTCGCTGCCCATTTCTTCGTTCACCACTACCGGCCGGCGCTCGAAGCGCAGGCGGCCGTCGGGTGTCTGGCCCACCTCGACGAAGACCACTGTCTGATCAGCGAGGCGCAAAAGCGCGCTGCGCGGAATGGCAAGCGCGACTTGACGATCCACCGGCAGGGTCACGGTGGCGTACATCTCGGGCTTGAGCGCGCGGTCGGAATTGGCGATCTTGCAGCGGACCTTGGAAGTGTGGGTCGCGGGATCGAGCGTGTTTGAGACCCAGTCGGCCATGCCGCGGAAGACCCGGCCGGGATAGGACACGACGCTGGCCATGCACTCCGTGCCCGCCTTCACCCGCCGCAGATCCATCTCGAAGATCTCTCCCAGCACCCAGACGCTGTCCAACTCGCCCACGGTGAAGAGTTCAAGCACGGTTCCCCCCGAGTACTGACCCTGCACCTCAGCGCCAGGGTTCACGTTGCGGGCGATGACCTCGCCGTCAATGGGGGCGCGCAAGGTGTAGGTCTGGTCCAGCTTGTCGGAGGAACTGCCGCGCAGGATGCGGGTCTTCTTCCTGGCTCGATCCAGCTCGGCCCTGGCCTTGCCATGGGCAGACTGCGCGCTCTCAAGATCGCGTTGTGAGCCAGCGTGGACGTCGAACAGCTCCTTCTGGCGGTTCGCTTCCTTCTGGGCCGCGCCGAAGTCAGCCTGCGCCTTTTCCAGGTCGGAATACGCGGTCGCCACGTCAGGAGATTCGATAAGCGCTAGGGTGTCACCCTTCTTCACGCGCTGGCCCGGCTCAGCCAGAATCTTGACCACCCGGCCGGTCACCGGCGACAGAACGTGCGAAACGTGTAGATCGTCAAAGGTGACGCGGCCGCTGGCCACCACTACGCCGCCCACTGGCTGCAGCGCTAGCGGCTCGACGACCAGCTTAGCCGCTGCCACCTGTTCAGGCGCCAGCCAGACCTCGGTCGTCGGCGGCGCGGCCATTGGCGCGATGGCGACGCCTCTGTGACAACCAGGCCCGATGGCCACCACGAGGACAAGAGCGGTAGTGGGAGTGACTCGTATGTGGTTCATCAGCCCAGCTCCAACCCCACAGTCCTCCTGATGAGCCCGACGGCAGGTTGGCAAGATCGCGCAAGTGGCCGTGGGTGATTTGTCTGAAAGTGCGTTGTGTATTCGGAAACTACGATGACCGTCAAAGCTCGTCGTCAGCTAGCCAAGAGCAACATGCGGGCCAACGTGGGTGCGGACCGTATGGCTTGGCACTCTAGCCCCATAGCTTGTGGGTAAGAGGACACGTGCATCCGGCGGACCAGTGAATATGCGCGCCTGCCATGCGTGGCAAAAGTGCACAGGTGAGACAAAAGTAGGCGTGGAGGTGGCGGTCCGTGCCGCCTGCTCCATCTGCGCAAGCCTCAGCCCTTGAGCTTCCGGTAGAGCGTCCGCCGGTTGATTCCGAGGCTACGTGCGGCTCCGGCCTTGTTGCCTCCGTGCTCCTCTAGAACTCGTCGGACGTAAGCACGCTCGATCTCCTCAAGCGGAACGTTGCCATCCGCGCCTTGTGCCAAGAGCGCCTCCACGCCGCCGTTCTTGGGGACGTCAAAGTCCTCGGGGAGAAGCGTATCATGGTCAGAGAGCACCACCGCACGCTCGATCACGTTCGCCAACTCACGAGCGTTTCCAGGCCAGTGGTACGCGACCAGCCGTCTCATCGCCGCTGCCGATACCCCGATGAAGGAGCGCGATTGTCGTTCGCAGGCGCGGTTCAGAAACAAGTCTACCAAGGGGACGACATCCTCGCTTCGCTCGCGCAAGGGCGGAACCTCGATGCGGATGATGTTCAGCCGGTAGTACAGGTCCCCTCTGAAGTGTCCCTCAGAAAGCAACGCCTCAAGCGAACGATTGGTAGCCGCGATGAGCCTGGCTCGGATGGGAACCTCGGCGGTGCTCCCCAGAGGGCGAACTCGTCCGTTTTCGAGTACGTGCAAAAGCTTTGCCTGGATCTCCAGCGATAGTTCGCCGACTTCGTCGAGGAAGAGCGTCCCGTCTCCCGCCGCAACAAACGCGCCGGCCCTGTCCCCTTTCGCATCCGTGAACGCCCCGCGCCGCACTCCGAACAGCTCGCTCTCGACCAGGGTTGGCGGCAGCGATGCGCAGTTCAAGTGGTAGAAGGGTTGCTCCCGTCTCGCGCTTGAGTCGTGAATCAGCCTGGCGATGACGCCCTTTCCTGTGCCGGTTTCCCCGGTGATGAGGGTGGTGGAGTCTGCACCCGCGGCCTTGCGGGCGGTCTCGAGCACTTTTCGCATCGCGGGGCTCTTGGCGACAACCTGGTTAGGGGCGTCGATCGGCGACACCTTCCTCACACGAACGATTTCCCGGCGCATCTGACGATTCTGGAAGGCGCGCTCGATAGCAGATACCAGATCCTCAATCTTGAAAGGCTTGGCGATGAAGTCGCAGGCTCCCGACTGAACCGTGGAGACCGCGAGATCGATGCTGCCGAACGCGGTTATGAGCAGCACGAGCTGACTCGGCTTCTCGCCGAGGATAGCCGTCAGCAGTTCGGTGCCGCGCATCTGGGGCATCTCCACATCAGTGATCACCAGGTCAAACGAGTCGGTCTTGATGCGCAAGAGCGCCTCTCTCGGCGAGGTCAGGCCAGTCACCTCGAAACCCCGCTCAGTCAGGCTATCGCACAAAAAGTCCACCACGCCGGCATCATCATCCAGGACAAGCAACCTCTTTTTCGCTTGCCCTGTCATGCGACAAAGCCCTTGACCCGCCCGGCGCCGGCCACCGGGAAGTGGACGGTGAAGCGCGTCCCAATGTTCTTCTCGGATAGAACGGCGATGGTTCCGCCATGCTCATCGACAATCGATTTGACGACTGTGAGCCCCAGGCCTGCGCCTCCAGCCTCTGCCCAGGTGGTGAAAAATGGCTCGAAGATGTGGCCAAGCAATTCCTCGTCCATCCCACAGCCAGTGTCGTCGACCACCAGCGACGCCGAGGGGTACTCGTGAGCGCCTTCGCCTATCTTGAATGAGGACGACGCCAGAGTCAGCCGAACCCGACCACCCCGCGGCGTGGCCCGCAGAGCGTTGTTCAGCAAGTTCAGGGTCACCTGCTGGACCTGGTCGACATCGGCAACCACCTTGAGCGGCGTATTCGGGCGTTCAAACTCAAGTCGCACGGCTCGTCTTCGTGCCTCATGCTCAAGCAGATCGATGATGGGGCCCACGGTTGCGCCCAAGTCGATTTCACCCCAATGCGCCGGTTTGCGACGAGCAGCGGTCAGGAGCTGCTCGACTATCTTCGCGATCCGATCCGATTGCTCCTCGAATACCTGTGCCGCCCGGCGGATCTCCGCGGGTAGATCCGTCCGGCTCGCCAGAGCCCGGGCACGCCCGTTCAAGATCTGCAGGGGCGACCCTATCTCATGCGCGAGCCCAGCCGAGAGCTGCCCCAGGGTTGCGAGCTTGTCCACCCGGCGCAGTCCAGCCTCCAGCGCCTCCCGAGATTCGCTAGCCTCCATCAAATGGCGCCGGGCACTTTCAAGCTCGCGCATCATGGAATTGAACTCAGCCGTCAACTTGCCTACCTCATCGGTCCGTTGCACGGACACGCTTGCCGTAAGGTTCCCGGCGCGCACGTCTTCCATCGCAAGCATCAGTCGCTTGAGCGGACGACCCACGTACAGATGCACGAGAAACCAGCCCACGCCCGACACGCCAACGATCAGGCTCAAGATCGAGAGGAAGGTTGAGATCGTCTCTGACCTGAGGTCAGCCTTCAGCGCATCCAAAGGACGCATGATTGCAATGCTGCCTAGGTTGGTTCCGTCGTCGTCGCGCAGGGGAAAGATGCCGACAATCCGCGAGAGATCTCTGGCCCCTTGAATACGGACGAGAGACTCTCCCGAAGAATTCACCCCGCGGACAGCATCAAGCACCAGCGCGGCGGAGCTTGGACTTCCGAAAGGGTGGGGGCTAAGCCGGTTCGCCGGATCGAAAACCAACACGTCGATGGTCGAATCCTTCAGCTTGAGGGACCCCAGAATCTCGTGGATGTCCGCCACCTGCTGGTCGCGCAGAGCATTCTCGATGGCCACCTTCAAGGCAGTGCCGAGGACCTTCATGTCGTGCTTGGCGACGTCGGTCAAATCCTTCTCTTCTTTGCGAAGCTCGCGCCAGCCGTACGATCCGAGAATAACTGCGCTTGCGATCGCCAGGCCGAGCACGATCTTGGTAGGGATGCGCACTTGCCAAGCCTGGCAGAGATAGGCGATTGGATCAACGTAACGTGGGCTTGGTTCGAGATCACCACTCCCAACTACTCCGCTTCACTGAGAGCGAAGTGGACCTTGAACCTGCGCACCCTCACCGGCACGGGCTTGCCGTTGCGTTCGCCGGGCGTGAACCGGCACGCCTTGAGTGCGCGCACAGCCGCGTCGTTTAGTCCCTGGGCGAGCCCCTCGACAATCTTGATGTCGCGAACCGCACCATCTTCGCCGACCACGATGTCCAGGATGACCGTGCCTTCCAGGCCGGCCTGGCGCGCCTCCTCGGTGTACTTGCCGGTACACCGGCCCACCGGCAAGGGCATCTTGGTCACCTCGTAGGCCTGCACCGGGGCGGCGGCCAGCGGCTTGACTTCGGCCGCGGCGATCTTCGTGTGAGTCGGTTTTGTCTGCAGGGTGTTGCCGACCGGCATCGCCAGTCCCGTGCCAGCAGCCGAAGTCGATTCCATGGAAATGCCGAACACCGGCGTGGTGGTGGTGTCGGTGCCGGTAGCCGGGCGTTCGGTGGGCGGCGGGTTCTTGGGCGGATTCTCGCGTCTGGGAGCCTCAGCCATGGCCCGGCGCCGCGCGGGCGCCTGGTGAGCAGGTTGCACTTTTGCCTCAGATGTGGCCTCGGGTTCGGCTGGTTTCTCAGGTTCGGGCGGCGGCGGCGCCTTGAGCAGCACCTGCACTACCACCGGCCGCGCCGCCTCGGCGTGCGGGGGCAGGTGGACCACGCCACGTATCAGCAGCAAGTGGCCGACCACGGCCACCACCGCACAGACCAGCAAACGGGCCGGGTAGTTCATTCCTCCAGTACCGGAGCAATCAGCCCCGTGGGATCGATCTGGATAGCGAACGACGTCACACCCAGGGACTTCACCAAATCGAGCACCCACACCACACGGCCATGCGACACGTTCTTGTCGCCGGCGACGATCACCTGAGTCTTCGCATCCTTGGTCACCGACGCCTGGATTGCGGCCCGCAGAGCATCAGGCGTGGTTGGGACTCCGTTGAGATACATCCGGCCCTCGCGGGTCAAGGTCACGGCCAGGGTGGTCGGGTTGACGTCCGAGGCCTGCGCAGCCTTGGGCAATTGCACCTCGATGACCTGCCGAGCGATGAGGTGGGCCGTGAGCATGAAGATGATGAGCAACACCAACATGATGTCCACCAGGGGCGTGACGTTGATGTCGGTTATGAGCCCTCGGCGGCGGACGCTGGCAGCCATTACTTCCCCTCGCTGGCAGCGGATTCGGCGGGACGCTCGGCCTTGACGTGGGCGAGAATGCGGTGGCCAAGAGTGCCCGCCGAGGCCAGCGCGGTTTCCACGTGGCGCATGAGCACGTTGTAGGTGGCGACCGCGGGCAAGGCGACCAGCAGGCCGACCGCGGTGGCCACCAGCGCCTCGGCGATACCGGCCATCACCGCCTGCGTCCCCAGGGCCGCGCTGCTGCGGGCCAGGTCGTGGAACGCGCGCACGATGCCGAGAACCGTGCCGAATAGCCCGATGAAGGGCGCGTTGGCGCCCAAGGTGCCGAGAAAAGCCAGCCCCCGCTCGTAGCGGATGCGCTGGGATTCAACCACCGCCGCCACATGCTCCTCGATGGCCGCCGGGCCGTCGCTCGCGTGTTCAAGGCAGGCCCGCGCTACCGCCGCATCCAGGGAACGCACGCTACCCAGCGCCTTGAGTGCCGCGGCCGCGCCCGAGGCGCGCAAAGCCGCCAGCATGTCCGCTATCTGCCGTCGGGGTCGCCGCTCGCGCAGGAAAAACCACATGCGCTCGAGCACGATGGCCGCGCCCACAATACTGAGGCCGATGAGTAGCCACAGCACCCAGCGCGAGCCCGCGCGCAGCATGAGGTCGAGGGCTTGAGCATCGATGGACTGTTCGTGGTTCATGGGGTCTCCTTAGAATCGAGCGCGCAGACCGACTGTCGGCAGGACGTAGCGGATGCTCACGCCCGGCGTGACTTCCTCGGGCAACAGCGCGGCGTTCATGATGTCGACGTAGAAATCCAGCAGCCAGCCCCGGTACACCGCGCGCTTGTCCACGCGAATGTCGACGCGGTCGTAGCCGCTGGTTCGCGCCGTGTTGTAGCCAGAGGTCGTGGTGGCCGGCTTGCCGCTCTGGTATTGGAAGCGCACGCCCACGTCCCAGTTGCGCGGCAGCCGCAACCCCGCCACCAGATTGACCAGGTGGGTCCGGTCGAAGTCGTAGGGCGACCAGACGCCGTTCTGATATCGCTCCGAGTGCGACAGGGTGTAGGACAGCCAGCCGTAAAGCCCACTCTTTGCCTGGCGCCGAATCAGCGCCTCCAGGCCGTAGGCGCGGCCAGTGCGGGCATTGAGCAGCCGGTCGAGCAACTGCTGCGCGTCGCTCGGCGGGGACACCGTGGTGGTGGGGGTGAGCGTGGTGTCGCCGACGGTGTTGAGCGTCTCCGCATTGACCGTCAAGTCGAAGATGGTCGGGTCCATGTACGCGAAGTAGCCCTCGATGGTGGCGCTGAAATACTGGGACAGGGGCACCTCGGCGCCCAGGCTGGTCTGGATCGACTGCTGCAGGCCGTACTTGAGCGGCATGGTGTCGAGTCCTGGCAGCGGTAGGACGAAGCGCGGAGGCTGGTGATAGATACCCACTGCAGCCTTGAGCCAGACCGCGCTGTCGTCGCTGTCAGCGGCCACGCCGGCCAGCTCGCGCGTGGTCAACTTGTAGCGCACGGTCAGGCGCGGATCGACTCCCGACTTGGTGGTTGCCTTGTCGTAGTACACATCAGTGCGCACCCCAGGTCGGATCAACCAGCGCGAGGTGGGTCGCCAGAGTATCTCGGCCAGAGCCGATCCCACGTAGAGCGCGTGCAGATCCTGCGTGACAGAGCTGAGCGAGAACGCGCTACCGCCCAACGTCGTCGAGGCCGTGCCCTGAACGTAGTCGTGGAAGCTGCCTTCCACGCCGCAGACCAGGGTCAGCCGCTCGCCCGCCCGATAATGCCAGCGCAGTGACGGCTCGGCCACCCAAGTCTCCACGTTGGTGCCGGAGCTGTCGGTGTGATCGTAGCCGAGCACCAGCCGGTACAGGCCGTCGAAGCCGCCGCTGCCATGGTAGGCGCGGAGATCGGCGCGATGAAAGTTCAGGACCAGCGCCGGCGCCAGCGGCGGATTGGAACTGCCGGCTGGGGCGTTGGGCGCGGGAGTGTCGAGCTCGTCTCCGGCACCGAAGAACGACACCGTCCAGCCGTTGCGCGGATTGCCGCCGTCGAGCCGGAACTGGTAGTCCCAGTAGGAGAGCGAGAGCTGGCTGGTCGCCAAACTCAGGATCAAGCCGGGATAGCCATAGCGACCGGCGGCGGTCACCGTCGCGCCCAGGAACGGAATGGGCTGGCGTACCAGGCCGCCCGCTTGCAACAGGTTCGCGTCCAGGTCGATGAGGTGCTCGTCGGATCGCGCTCGATGGCTGCGGCCATCGACAATGCCGCCAGTGTAGCCGCCATAAAGCACCGGAGCGCCGCCCGGGTAGAACTGGATCTCGTCGATGAACTCGGGGTGTATCACGCTGGATCCAACCAGCAGATGGTAGAGCAGCGGCACGCGCGTGCCGTCGAGCAAGAACCCGGTGGAATTGGGGCTGGCACCACGAACCACCGGGAACGGGAGCAACGCCACGATGGAAGCGGTGCCGGGCAACGCCTGGATGACCCGGAAAGGATCGCCGAAGGTCCCCGGTACCTCCGTGATCTCGGGGCCGCGCAGCGTGATGCGCGACACCTCCTCACGGTGCTGCTCCCCAAGGATGACGATCTCATATGGGTCGTAGCTCTCGCGCTCGATGTAGTAGGTGACCGCCAGCTCCTGCTGCGGGTATAGCCGCTCCAACTGCAAGAAGGCGTTGTAGCCCGCAGCGTGCACCGTGATGCGCGCGTCTCCCGACGGCGCCGGCAGCCGGAAGCGACCCTTGCCATCGGTTTCGGCGGTGTAGTGGCGCTCGCCGACCAAGGCGGCGACAGTTGCGCCAGCCACGGGCAAGCGGGTTCCCATCTCCAGCAGCCGACCGCGCAGCGCTGCGTTCAGCGGCGGCCCGGCCTCGACCACCGGCGCAGGCGATGGTGGTGGCGGCTGGAAGGTGTGCGTGAACGTGATCTCCACTGGCACGGGCTGGCCGCCATAGCGCGCGGGCTGGAAAGTGAAAGCCTGGGCCGCGCGCACCACTGCATCGTCGAACACGGGCAGAGAATGGGTCAGCAGCTCGACCTTCTGTACTGTGCCGTCCGCCCCGACCGAGATCTTGACCCGCACCACCACGGGCTGCTCGTGCGGCGGGGCATCTGCTGGATAGGGAACCTTGGTCGGGACCAGCGGCTGGGGCGGTTCCAGCTCCGCGGGCTGCCCGGGTGCGGGCGTCTCGGGCGGGGCCGCGTCCTGGGCCTGGCGCACGGGCGCCTCAGGGAGACCCGCGTCCGCGGTCTGAGCACGGGCCGTGCCCAGCGGCAGCGCGAGCGCCAGCAGCGCGACGACCTTCAACGCCACAGGATCACCCAGGCGAGTGAGCCACCAAAGTGCGACCACCACTGGCGGCGAACGATGGCAGTCGCGGTGTCGGGTTCCACGGTGCCGGTGTCATCCACGCAGGCGGTCCACTGGCCATCGGTTTCCAGCGCCACGCCCGTCGATGCGCGTGGCCCGAGCACGAACAGCCATTCCGCGCGCAGCAGGCCAGTGACACCCACGCCGTCGCAAGACTGCAAGGGTGTCCGCGCATTGGGGAAGGTGTATGAGGCATCGAGGGTGTCGCCGTGCGGGTAGGGATCGGGCCGGTTGGAACTGGGCTCGACCAGACCGCCAAAGCCGATGCCCACCCCGAGGCTGAAATGCTCGCTCGCGTGCCAGGTGGGCTCGATGGTGCCGGCGTAGCGCACGCCCCCCATGCCGCCCCGGCCGCGGGCGAAAAGGTACTGAAGCGAGCCCATGAGCGACCAGCGCTCGTCCAGGCGGATGCCCATGCGAACGGTCGGCCCGATGAACTGACCGCTCGGTGGGCCATCTATGCCGACCATGCGGGCGTACGCCAGGCCCAGCCCGAAACGGAAGCCGGGCTTCTTCCACGCGGCGCGATCGCTCTCGGTGGGCAGCGACAGGCGCGGGGGCCCCTCATCGTCAGCCGCGGGCCGGGCGACCGCCACAGGGGCGTTGGCCGGCGCCAGTGCAGTCGTGGGGCCCGACGGTGCTAGTCCAGGCGTGGCGCCCGGCGCGGCTTGCACGCGGCCCGCGACGAATGCATTCGCCGCCAGCACAGACGCGAACGATATCTGCCGGAGCTTCATGGTGTGGTCGGACACGGCCACCAATCGGGCGGCGTGACATCCCAGCAACCTGGCTCGTTGTCGCAGCCGCGCGGGGTGTAGTGGTTGACGCTCTGGCAAGCGTCGCCCGGTGCGCTGGCGATCACGAGTTGTTGGCCGCTCACAACCCCGGCGTCGTCGCCAGGAATCTGGGGGAAGCCGACACAGGCCCAGGTGATGTTGGGCCAGTCGGGCTCGTTGGCGGGAGGTTTGCGATAGAGAGTCGTGCCGCCCGCATCGTTAACTATGCAGGCAAGTTCCGCGAGCATCTTCGGATGCTGCGAGAGGATGGCCGAATCCGGCGGATAGATGGTGACCACCGCCTGATCAAGCGTGTCCACGTGACAGACCGTGAGATCATCTTCCTCGGGCAGTTGGCGCTGCAGCGCCGCGGCCAAGGCATCCGCCTGCGAAAATCCGCTCGCTGACAGAATCGAGAAGCTAGGCAGCGGCGCACCGCAGCCGTAGCGCGGGTAGAATGCGACGCTGGTGGCGCTGGTGTCGAAGTCCCCTTCCCGATAGGCAACGCGCTGGTCGGGCAAGGTCATGGAGATGAAACTGGCGCCGTACACAATGTCCCATGTGGCCGGCGCGCCCGCATCCTCCACCACGTCTGGCTCACCGTTGCGCCGATGCCGCGGTGGATGGTGAAAGTCGAGGGTGCCGTTGCCGTTGCGGTCGTCGTAGGCGACCAGGCTGGCGTAGGCCACTCGCGCAGTGAGATCGCCCACCATCACATCAGCGGTGGGCAGGTTGACCAGAGTGATGGTCGCGGTCGCTCCCGGCGTGATGGCGATGTCAGCGTCGTCGCGGTCGGGGACGAAGCGAAAGCTGTCAGGGTCAGGACAGCCCGCCGCAACCACCGCCTGCACCCCCGGCGATTCTGGCGGCGGCAACAAGTCTGAAGGCGGCCATAAGCAGAACGGTTCAGGCTGCCACTGCGCGCCCCACACCAGGGCGACGCGCAAGTTCGACGTTCGGTCGCTCGTGCCCGCGTCCGCTCCTGGCCCCGACGCGATATCTTCCGCGACCTTGACCTGAATCTGCGCAAGCGGCGTGGCCGGAATGTTGAGGCCGACCAGCTTGCCACAACCAGGAAAGCCGAGGCCGACAAGAGCGGTGATCATCAGCATTCGGTTCAGTGTTGCCATGTGACCCCCAATCCGCTGGTCCAACCTGCACGCACCCCGCTGTGCAGCCCGTGTAGCGTGGGCCCGCCACTGACGCTCATTCCCCAGAAATTCCAGATGCGAAGCACCACCAGCCCTTCGATATCAGCGGCAGGCAGCATCGCCCAGCTTGTGTTCTCCGCCTGGCTGCCCGACAGCCCGGCCCGCGCCGCCTGGTCGCGGGCGCGGTCTTCGTAAACCAGCGTCCCGCCCAAACCCACACGCAGTCCGAATAGGCCCCGCCCTACTGCGTGCTGGAGCTGGCCGCACAGGCGCAGGCGGATGTCATCGTTTCTGACCGTGTCGGTCAGCGAGTACTCAGTCGCGGTCGACCACGAGGCGCGCGCGCCCCAGGCCAGCATGCCCCCGCGGGTCGCGACGCGCATGAACCCCGCCCCAACGCCCACCGACATTCCCGGGGACAAGGCAGCCGGCAAAGCCAGCACAAGCTGCCCGTCGACGGTGTTCCTGGGTGATGAAGACAACTCTTGGGCGCGAGCGCTCGTGGCCCAGGTAAACACCAGAAAGAACGCCAGCGCTGAACCACCCGCGGCCAGCGAACCAGATGCCGGACGAACGCGGTCTTGTGACTTTGGCTGGTTCACGGCCGAGGGAAACCTACCCCGACATCCCCGGATGTGCTACCCCCGTCGACGACCCAGCCCTTCAAGTTGGCGGGCAGCACTAGTCCTCCTCTGGCGTGGCATCCGCTTGCCCAGGTTCCAAGATCCACGCGCGGTCGCGCAGCACCACAAAAGCGAGGTGCAGCGTGCGGCTCGCGGCGGGCTCGCGGCCTCCCACGCCACGGAGCGCGGCTGAGGTGCACAGTTCGCGCGCCAGCAGCCACATCTGGCGAGCCTGATGGCGCTGAGCGATCGCCACGCGATGCATGCACCAGGCGCACAGACTCTCACCGTGGGACCATAACCGCCCCGCCAGATCGCGGTCGTCGCGGTTGGGAACCTGCGCCTCTCCCACCGACGAGCCCTCGTCTCGCGTCACCGGTGACGCATCCAGGCCCTTATGGTTGCAGTTCGCTGGAGCCTGCGCAAACTGGACCAGGTGCTTGCGTCGCATGTTGCATCCCCTGTTTCGAATTACGCGAGAGTTACAATGGGCGTGTTGCAAGGGTATTGCCGCTTCGTGAAGTTGTGTAAATCGGGACAGGTGAACGACGGTCATCGATGCCCGCCGCCGTGGCCACCGCCGTGACCACTGAACCCACCGTGCGAGCTGCCTCCGCCGCGATAGCCGCCACCGACGCTGCCATGCGAGCCGCCGCCGTGTCCGCCGTGACCGCCGCCGCGGTATCCGCCCCAACCATACCCGGCCCGGTACAGGCCAGCGTACCAGCCAAAGCCCATCGGACCGCGCGGGCCGAAGTAGGGATACGCACCCCAGCCCCAAACCCAGGGAGCCGCCAGCCACATCCATCCATAGCTGGGGTAGTACACATACGAATAGGGATAGGCGTCGTTGGCCGTGCCCTCGTACGTGTACTGGTTTCCGTAGGGCATCCAGATCCAGCCATATTCACTCGTGTACACCCACTGGCCCCCGCCCGCCGCTGGAGTTCCCCCCGCGGGCTGCTGCATCTGGGGCTGCGCCTGGCCCTCGGCCTGAACCGGTGGTGCTGGCGGCTGAAGCGGAGGCGCAGGTGGCTGCATATCGGGCGCCGGCGTGGGCGGCTCGACCGCTTGTGGTGCAGGACCAGGGATTGAGGCCTGACTCGTGAAATACTCGACGGAGCTCGTGTCCTGGGCTTGAGCTACGCCGAAACGCAGAATCAGCGAACAAATGCCGACAGTCAGCTTGATTTTCATGACGCCAACTCCTTTCGGGGCACAACCAAGGGATCCAGCAAAGGCGGTGCCAGGATCGAACCGGCCAGTGGCATTCGATCCGGGTCTGGTTGCGCATGGTTCGATCGCGAACAGCAACCACACTGCGGCGGTTTGTCGCGGCCGAGCCCGGTTCTGCGGCAGAGAGTCGCTGCACCGACGGCCAAGAATCCCCGCCTCGCAAAAGAAATGGCCTCATCCCGGTCACGGCACGGCCGATGCATCGTCCCGGTCAGGTACCAGCCAAACGAGGTGTCACATGATGAATACTTCCGACAGGCGTGAGTTCACCTTGGGAGAGTTGGCGCGTGCGGCGCGAGAACAGATACCCCTATCGCGGATTGTCATCGCTGACGACGATCCCGACAGTCTGGAGCTGCTGCGGCTGGCCCTCGGGAACCCCCAGATCGAGATCTGCGAGGCCTCGAACGGAGCGGACTTGGTGGATCTCCTGGCAGAGAACGGCCCGTTCGACCTGATCGTAACCGATGTCCTCATGCCGTGGATGGAAGGGCTTCAGGTATTGCTCTCCGCGCGTGCGGCCGAGATTCACACGCCCGTCCTGGTGATTTCGGGGCTCACCCGATCCGATCTGCAGGCCAAGGTAGATCGTCTGGGCAACGCAAAACTGCTGCGCAAACCGTTCGGCATCCCCGAGCTGCGCGCGGCGGTCGCCGATCTGATGGCCGCACAGGCGTAGGGCGCCTGCTCGTCGCTATTCCGACTTGTCGTCTTCTTCCGTTTCGCGTGAAGCGAGCCGCTGAATGGTCCGACGATCGATGCCAAGAATGCTGGCCGCCGAGGTCTTGTTGTGACCAGTGTGCTCAAGAACTCGCTCGATATAGCGACGCTGCAGCTCCTCGAGGGTCGGCCAGTCGCTGTGAATCGCGGACAGGTTGCCTGCTCCGGCTTCCCGGGTGAGCGGGGGCAAGTCGCCGGGCAGAATCACACCTCGCTGGGACATGGCCACCGCGCGCGCGAGCGCGTTCTCCAGCTCCCTCACGTTGCCGGGCCATGCGTAGTTGCGGATCCGGTACATGGCCTCGTCACTGATGTGCGGTTCGGCACGACCGAGAAGCGCAGCGTGACGGGCGGCGAGGTGCAGGGCCAGGGCGATGATGTCGTCGCCGCGTTCGCGCAGCGCGGGTACCCGCAACGAGACAACGTTGAAGCGATAGGCCAGATCCTTACGCATTCGTCCCGCAGCCACCTCGGAATCAAGATCGCGGTTGGTCGCGGAGATCACCCGGACGTTCACCTTGAGGATCGCGGCGCCACCGACCCGCCGCACCTCGCCTTCCTGGAGGACCCGCAGAAGCTCGCCCTGCATCTTGGCCGGGACGTCTCCAACCTCATCCAGGAAAATTGTGCCCCCTTCGGCGGTTTCGAACAAACCCTTGTGGGACGCGCTGGCACCGGTGAAGGCGCCGCGCTCGTGNNGGCCGAACAGCTCGCTTTCCAGCACACCCTCGGCCAGCGAGGCACAGCTAAACCCGACAAAGGGATGGTCAGCGCGGCGGCTGCGCTCATGGATGGTACGCGCGACCAACTCTTTGCCCGAGCCGCTTTCGCCCGTGATCAGCACGGTGGCGTCGGTGGGCGCTACCTGGGCGATCTGCTTGTAGAGATCGAGCATGGGAGGGCTGGTGCCAACCAGCACCTTGCGCGCGGCGATGGCGGAACGGAGCGAACGGTTTTCGCTAGCCAGACGCCGTCGCTCCAGTCCGCGCGCCACAGTTGTCCGAAGCGCCACGATGTCCACTGGCTTGGCCAGGTAATCCGCGGCTCCGCTGGCGATGGCGTCCATCGCAGCACCCGGCTCGGCGTAGGCGGTGATGAGCACTACGGGCGTGTCAGGAAACTTGGTGGTGACCGTGGCAAGAACCTCCAGGCCGCTGGCGCGGGCCATCTGGACGTCACTCAGCACCAGGTCGAACGCGCCTTGGGCAAGTCGGTCAAGCGCCTCCCGACCGTCGGTCACGGTCACCACCTCGTAATTGTCGCGTCGAAGGACGGTGGCCAGAAGCTCAAGAGTCAAGTCATCGTCCTCGGCGATGAGAATCCTGCCGTGCGAACTCACGCCGCCAAGACTATCATGGAGGTCCTGTGACGCCGACCTGGTTTCACAGGGGGGGCTTCATGAGCACCGAGGATCCCAAGACCGTCCTGCTATCCAACTGGCCTGTGCTGGCTGCCCTCGGCCTGGTGACGCTGCTCATCGTCGGGATGCTCGGCCTCGACGTGTTCTTCTCACAGCGAGAGGCGAACAAGACCACTGACATCATCGAGAATGCGCAGCGTTCGATCATCCTGCTCAATGACATCCGAACCCATGCCAGACAGTTCGCCACGACGGACATCGAGCGCGAGATCATCCATTCGACGAGCGCCATCGCGGCGGCCTCCCGCAGCTACGATCCCATTGCCAGCTACCAGGGAGAACGCGACGAGTGGAACCGCCTTCAGGATCTGCTCCGGCAGCTACTGGCCGGGCCCGGGAACCGCCAGCGGTCAGCGCCCCTCGAAGAAGCGATCGACAAGTCCATCGACAAGCTGGTGGCGATAAACACCAGCGCAGGAGCGGGCAACCTGCTCGTGATCCGCGCAGCGCACCGGCAGGCGCTGTGGAGCGACGTGGTGGTCGGCGGGATCGTGATCGCCATCGCGCTGGTCATTTCCCTCTGGCTGCTTCGTGTGCTCAGCCGCCAGCGCCGGCTGATCGTTGAGCGCGTCCAGTTCCTCAACCAGAAGAACGCCGAGCTAGAAGCCTTTGCGGGACGCGCGGCCCACGATTTGCGCAGCCCGATGAATCCGATCCGCGGATACACCGACCTCATCCTCGAGGCCCCAGGATTGCCGGAAGATGTCAGGGGAATGGCGCACCGGATTCACCGAGCGGTCGGCCGCATGACGAGCGTGGTCGACAACATGCTGGCGCTCTCGGTTTCTGGGCGTCCCCCACCGGGACATTCATCGTCCGCCCTGGCAGTTGAGCGGCTGATCGAGGAAATGGGAGCAGATCTGCAAGGGGTCGACCTGGTGACCAAGTTGCGCGCCGGTCGGGTCGCCTGTACCGAGGAGGTCCTTGCCCAAATTCTGCGCAACCTCATCGGCAACGCCATCAAGTTCCGCGCGCACGACCGACCGCTGCGCATCGCGATTGAAACCCGTGACCTCGGGCCGATGGTCGAGATCGTGATCGAGGACAACGGCCTCGGGATGGATTCCGAGAGCGCTAGACACGCGTTCGAGCCATTCTACCGAGGCCCCATCGACCGGGAGCTTCCCGGTCACGGCCTCGGCCTCGCCATCGTTGACCGCACCACCCGATCGCTGGGGGGAACCTGCGAACTATCGTCGGTTTTGGATCACAGCACGCGCATCGTCGTCCGCCTGCCCCGGGCCTGACCACCAAACTAGGGGCTGGCTTCCCTCGTACCTCAATCCTTGAGGTAAATGAAGCCCATATTGGCAGGAATAGTCAGCCCGTGCCATTCATCGGCGGCCGTTACTTGGATGACCGGGATCCGGCCATCAGTCGTCGAACCGGCCGGCTCGACAACCATCTCTTGGTAGGTACCAGCGGCCGGGAAGGGCAGCCAGAGCTTCTGGACCGAGTCGCTGAAGTTCAGTACCGTCACGGCGATCTGAGAAGACGACTCGCGCCGGTAGGCGACGACTCCGTCCGACAGGCGCGATTCGGCGTCGTAGTAGAACGACGTGCGACTTCGCAATGCCGGAATTAGCGTGCGACGAAGCACGCCGAGCCGACGGTAGAGCTTGACCAGGGCCTGGCCCTCATCGTCATAGAATAATTCCCAGTCCATGCCCCTCTCGATACTGATGCGGTCCTCGCCGCTGTCGGGGATGGTGTAGTTCTCCGCCAGTTCCTGTCCTTGCCACAACATCGGAACTCCCTGTGCAGTGTACAGAGCGACTGCATACGGGCGTAGCTTGAACCACTTGCTGCGATCAACGAACGCCCCTGGATTTGCGTAGAAATTCGTGAGGAAACACGAGTGGTCATGAGAATCGACGTATTGAAAGGGAGCAACCGGCACTGGGTTGCCGTTCATCGTCTTCGTGGCGGGATAGCCAGCCAGCCCAAGGTCCAGCAGTCTGGCGATCGAGTCGGCACTGGGCGCCCCGTGGGCGACACTGACGGCGGCGTTCCGGAGGCGATCCTGCCAGGCCGCGTTGGTATAGGTGTCGCGGAGAATGCCCTGGGGATCGTCCAGGTCCTCGGCCACCTGAATGATACGGCTGGTGCCATCCGGGGCCTTGAACCGAGCGATCTGCAGAGACTTCTGGTAGGTGTTGAACACCATGCGCGCGTAACCATTGCCCGTGGGACCATCGTAGTACCCCGGCACATAATCGTAGCGAAAACCGTCAACATGATACTCATCGAGCCAGTAGGCGTTCACCGTCTGGAAGAAGTCCTGGCTGAAAGGGAGATTGAAATTCACCGTCGGGCCAAAGTAGTAGGGTGATGGAATGAAGGCGCCGATGAACGGGTTCGGTATGCCGACGAGGTCGAAGACGGGTTGCAGCGCTTGGTACGGAAAAGCAGACTCGACGTGCTGATAGACCGAGTCGAGGATCACCGCCATCTTGCGCTTGTGGCACGCGGCAACCAGCGTCTTCATGGCCGTGGGGCCACCGTATCGCTCCTCGGGGGCAAAAAAGTGCAACGGACCGTACCCCCAATCGAAGTCCTGTTTCACGCTGGTCACCGGCATGAGCTCGAGCGCGTTCACTCCCAGACTCTGCAGGTAATCGAGGCGCCGGATGACACCAAGGAAGGTATCGGCGAACTCACCGACTTGAAGCTCATAGACGATGAGATCATCGAGCGGCGGGACACCATAGTCGGATTCCCGCCACTCGAAGTCCATCGGCGTGCCTGCCCGTGCCGGCACCTCGAACGCGGCAAGTTGACCCGGACCAGTTGCGCGCGCGAAAGGGTCAGTCATCCAGCCGACGAGCACTTGCCCATCGGGACGCAGAACCCGGTAGCGGTAGAGATAGGTGCCTGGGGACCCGAAATGTCCAACCTTGAGCGTGGGATCGCCGATATCAACCGGCGTAGTCCAGAGGTCAAGCCCGGTCTTCCCCTTGCTGTGCTGCAGGCTGAAATCCTTGGGCATCACGCCAGGCGCGAATTGATCGTCGGCGTGGATCACCCGTACCTCGACCACCACGGCACCGGCCCCAATCCCCGGCAAATAGAGCCCGAAGGAGACAGAGGGATTTCCACTAGCCATCCAAGTGACATGTGCACCAACTTCGCTGAGATCAACGAGCATGCCAAGCCTCCTTTCGGTCATCGGCAAAAATCCACCAGTCGCAATCGCTTTTGCGGTGACTGAGATCGATCCCAAGGATCATACCCTTCTCCTCAGCAGCGCCAACCTCACGCTGCTCACTTCAGTTGTCTCCTGCTCCGGGATTCGTAGCGTGAAACAACACCTGCGCGCGCCGCTCAAGATTTTTCGACGTGGCAGCGCCAATATGCATACGCTCAAAACCAGAAATGGACAAGCAGTTTCTTGGAAAGGCACGACATGAGATTTCCGTGGGAGATCCGTCGGGTACGGCTTGCGGAAATGTTGGGCGGGAGTGTGACTACGAGCCGCACGGATGCGGGATTGTCAACTGTAATTGTTTTGCATTCTGGGCATCAGTATGCTGTCGCGGAACTGCTCCCAACTTTCTTTGGAGTCGTGAACCACCACGATTGTCCAGCCACCAGCCGACTGACCAGCAGCGTGGAAAATCTGGCCCTTGGGTAGGCTGCCCTTGCCCGGATGCACCGCTGCGATCGACGCCTCGTATTGCTCCTTCGTACCACCAGGAAAGTGATGCACA
>PMKP01000113.1 GCA_003157775.1 Myxococcales bacterium
CCGGCTGCCGTAGCAGCGGCCAGAATGCCACTGCGCTCAAAGGCCGCGCGGGATCTTCGAACAGGACAATCAGTGACAATCACGCGCTTGGCGCGAGCCTCACGACAAAGCCGAACCACTTCCGCCACCACTTCAGGATGCGTGTTAGCGCCCTGTTCCGCCGTCCGGTCCCATCCAATGTTGGGTTTGACCACCACAACGTCAGTTGGGCCAACAAACGCGGACATGCCGCCCAGGCGCTCCACGGCCACCCGAACACTGCGGGCTGGATCCAAACCGCGAGCAATCACCATGCGCGGCCGAGTGGCCGCAAGTTCCACGCGATGATCGCGGATGGTGCATTCGGCTGATCGGGCGAAGTGATCGTATTTGTCGACGAGCAAGAACCCGCCGACCCCCAATGCCCCCGCGCCAACTACGCCGCCAATTCCGGTCAACACCGTTCGACGGGTGAACAAACGCTTCGGTTTGGCAGGAGACGTCTCGTCGGGCATGTGGACAGGATACTGGGGCCATCTGGAAATGTCATCCAGGGCCACTTGCGGCGCGGGAGGCCCTACACGCAGATTGCGCGACAAATACGGCTGCAACTACTCGGGATGGGCGCGTTCACAGTTTCGCAACCCGGGCTGGCGCCTTGCTCCCAGCAATCGAACGAGCCCGTTCCGGGAGCCGGCGACACGCACGACGGCGTCGGGGGAGACTCAACGCAGCCGGGGAAAGTCGGGTCGGAAACCCACCCATCAGGGCAAATGCCCGAGTCTGGCAACGTGAAACCTAGGCATCCGTAGGCAGGTGTGAGACAGATCTGGGACGGCCCACAGGTCGCGTCCCCGCAGGCGAACTCCCCTGCGTCCATCGAGGTGGCATCGCTGGCCGCTTCTGTCACCGCTGCGTCGCCTGTCGCTTGGTTGCTCCCGGTATCCGCGCCGCCGTCTTGCGTTCCAACAGGTCTTCTTATCCCCCCTCCGCTACACGCGAGCACGAACCCTGTGACGGAAAGGATGAACGCCCGACAGTTCACAGAGGGGAGCTACCGCTTGGTGCTGCGCGTGTCAAGGAAGCGCGTATTTCCTAGGCTTTTCTCCGGCGCGCCGCGGGCTTGCCGGCATAGGCGTCTTTCAGCGCCTTCACATTCAGGTTCACCATCCCCATCATGGCCCGCATGGCCCGCTCGGCCCCTTTGCGGTCCTTGCCGCCGAGGTATTCACCCAGGGTTTCGGGTACGACCTGCCAGGACAGGCCGTACTTGTCCTGCAGCCAGCCGCACTGGCTGGGTCGGCCGCCTTTGAGCAGCTTGTTCCAGTAGTAGTCGACCTCTTTCTGATCCTTGCAGCTGATGAAGAAAGAGACGGCGGGATTGAACTTGAACTTGGGCCCGCCGTTGAGCGCGTAGAACATCTGGCCGTCCAGCTCGAAAGTGACGGACATGGGCGAGGCGCTGTGTATCTTCGACTTTTTGAAGATGGAGCAATAGAACTTGGCTGCATCCTCGGCCTGGCCGTCATACCAAAGGAAGGGGGTAATCCGGTTCATCTTCATGGGCAATCCCTCAACGGTTCGTTGCCAGTGAGATGCTTCAGGGGCAGTGGCGTTGCCAGAACTCCCAGCAAATTCGCCCGAGAGACAAGAACTATCAAGCGCTACTTCTGCCTGAAGGCCGACCTGGCCGACGGCAACTAGCGCCGCTATCTCCGCGCCGCTGCGTCCTGGTCGCGCTGTCCCCGCAGAAGCTCCAGGTTGTGTGCCAGACCGGGTAGGTCCGGCCAGGCGCGCGCGGCCGCGCGGTAGGACGCCTCGGCCTCGGCCAAGGCGCCGCACCGTTGTTGTGCAGCTCCCAAACTGGCGTGCGCCTCGGCGAAGCCCGGGAATTCTTGCGTAGCCCGCGCGTAGGCTTGCTCGGCAGCGCTCAGGTCGCCGGCCGCGCGCAAATCGTTGCCCCGGTTGTACCAGTGGATAGCGCCAAGCTCTGACACCGTGACGGGACGGAAATATGCGGATCTAGTTTCGGGCCAAGGCCCGTACTTCTTGCGGTACCACGCCTCCGGCATGGTCTCTCCCCGACGGAGCAACTCCAGGTTGCGCCCAGCCGGCCCGCGCGTGCGCACGAAGAAGTGCCCGGGCAAGAGGATGCCGTCGAGAGGAACGCCGATGCGCTCGCCGATGGCCAGGTAGAGCGCGCCGAGGCCGAGACAACTCCCGCGGCGGTCGCCGAGCACCGAGGATAGCTGGAAGAATCGCGATGCCGTGCCCTCGATCTCGCGCTGGAACTGGAACTCGCCAAAAACCACGGCATTGATGTCCTCCGCCACATCCGCGCGGGTACGGCGGTGGCGCTGCTCCACCCGCGCGGCGATGTCTTGCAGAGAGGTGAAGGCGCGCACGATCGTGTCAGCGTCGGCGCCGAAGTCGGCGTCGAGAGCGAACAGGGCGCTCACCATCGGGCCGGGCGGACGCTGGGTGGCACTCCGCGAGCACCCCAACCCGGCCGCGGCGATCGCGCAGAGCAGGGCCGCCTTCGCCGTCATTTCTTTTCCAGGGGCTGCCAGCCGTCGGCGTGGTCGAAGAGATCGCGCGCGGTCATCATCCAGATCACGAGTTTCTTGGTTCCAAGTTTGTCCTCGCCGCGCCGAAGCAGCTTCTCGCGCACGTTGGGTCCGCCGCCGTAGCTCATGAGCAAGTCGACCGGGTAGCCGATCTGCTTGGCGATGTGGGCGGAGACGCCACTGTGCTCGCAGTCCATCAACTCGTACACGCCGGTGAAGCTGTCGCCCAAAATGACAATCGGGCTGTCAGGATCGTCCTCGTACAGGGTTCCGTCGGCATTCACCACCTGATGGCCCACCATGGTCTCGGGAACGAACTTCGCGCGCTCGGCCTCGGGCAGACGCGAATGCAGATCGCCGTGACGGGTGAAGGATTCCTTCTTGGTCTTGTATAGATGGCGATGCGCGGCTATGCCCTTGTACCAAGAGAAGCTCCTTATGCGCTCGGCGACGATCTTCGCCGCCAGTTCCAAGCCCCGGGCGGTCCAGTGCGTGTCCTGCCCCTGGTAGAGCGGCTCGCTTGGGCGCGCGCCGCTCTTGCGTTCGGCCAAGAAAGCGGGCAGCAGGTCCAGGGTCTCGACGCCCTGATCGGCGAGGTCGAGCAGGAATTTTCTCTCGAAGGGGTTGACGACCTTGCCCGCGAAGGGCGCGAGAGCCGCGTCTCCGGGCGCGACGCCGGTCTTGTCGGGAAAGATCTCTTCCTTGGTGGGAATGGGAACGAAAAGAAAGTCCACGCCGTGCTTGGCGAGCAGCTTCTTCCATTCGACGATGACCGGGATCGGGTTGCGATCACCGCTCTGTCTTGCCAGATCGCCGCCCAGCACGTAGGCGATGGAATTGCGGAAGAAGAGGAACCCATCGCTACCCGCCAGGGCCTTGGAGCCGGTCGGCATGGCGTCGAAGCGTTGCTTGAGCGCGGCCCGAAACGCGGAGACCTCGGCGGTCCATGACGTCCACGACTCGCCGTGCGCGGCCAATTCGGCAAGGATCGCATTCTTCACCGCGGCGGTAGTAGGCGACGGCGTGCTAGGGCCGAGGCCCAAGCCTGGTGCAGGGATCTGGCGCGTTGCTTCGCCTTCCGCGGCCGGTGTGGCTTCGCTCGCGTGCGGGATCGGAGCTGGCGCTGGGCTTTCGGCAGCGCCCTCGACGAGAAACACGTTGTAGACGGGCTTGCCGAGCGGCTTGCCGCGCATGACCACCGTCGGCGCGGAAAAGCTCAGGCCGCCCAGTTCCTGTCGGATCGCGGGCTCGGTGTTCTCCGCCGGCCAGGCGGCGGGCGCGGCCACCAGATCCGTGTTGTACGAGGGGTACCAGTACGAAGCGAGCTGATGCGCCCAGGCCTTGACCTCCGCAGGCAGAAGGATGCGGCCCTCGTACTCGGTGCGGACGAACTCCGCGATGTCCTGCGTAGGTCCGAAGGCGCTGTCAGCGACACGGCCGTAGATCTCGGCGAAACCGTCCCCGTCCTCGTCGGGCGGTGAAAGAAAGCCGGCGAACCAGGGCGCGAACTCGATCTTGATCCAGATCTCGACCGCGCGGCCCGGACCGGGATTGTGCAGGAAGGCCTCCGTCGCGGTCTGGCGCACGATCTGCGGTCCGTCTGCCAGGCCCCAACTCTCGGAGCGAATGCGGGCCACCACGTCTTCCAGGTGGTCGGCGCTGGCAACCTTCTTCGACAACAGAAGTTCGACCAGCGGTGCCAGCGCCAGCGGGTGCGTTCGCTCGTCGGCGCTCAGCGCCGTGCGCGCCACCGATCCGGTCAGCGAGTCGGCCACCAGCATGCCGCCGAAGGGATTGGCTGTGTGGGGGCGCCTGCCTTTGTCGCCGGCCGTGGCCGGGTCGGGGGGCGGATCCGCATTCATGAAGTTGGCGTGGTAGGCGGCGTAGTCGAGGCTGGCGCGGGTAGGGCGGCTCACCCGCCGCACCAGCACCTGCGAGGACGTGCGCCGATAGGACGGGTTCGCGGTGGTGACGTCGGCTCGGGTTGCGGGGACCGCGGGAGCGTGCGCGGGCCAGGGAAAGCGCACGCCCGACGTCGCGCAGCCTGCCGCAGCGACGATGAGGGTGATGGCTGCTCGGCAAGTGGTTCGCGTGCTAGGGAGCATAATCGCCTCGTTTGAATCGCCAAAGGACGCGCAGGACGCGCAGTCCATAGGTCAGTGGATTGAGGTGGGAGATCTCGTCGCCGTACCGGGTCGGGATCGGCGCTTCGCCGACGGCAAGTCCGCGCGCGCGCGCCGCCGCGATGACCTCGATGTCGAAGTCGAAGCTGTCGCTCAGACGGGAAAACGGGATCTCCGCGAGGGCGCGCCGGCCGTAGACCAGATAACCGCTGTGTAGGTCAGTCATGGGCAGCCCGAAGACCCAACGCTCGAGTTTGCCGAGTGCCCAGTTGCCGGCGTACTTGTACAGCGGCATGCCGCCGGCGATGGCCTGTCCGCCTGCGATGCGCGAGCCTTGCAGCAGATCGAGACCGCGGCCCTCCAGCGCGGCGAGCAGGCCGGCCAGCGCTTCGGGGCTGTATTGGCCGTCAGCATGCACGCAAGCCGCACGGTCGGCGTCGAGCGTGCGTGCTGCTTGGAGGCCGCTCTTCATGGCGGCGCCGTAGCCACCGTTGCGTGGTCGAACCACGACATCGATGTCGCCCGCGCTACGGGCCAGATCCTGCGCGATCGCGGCCGTGCCGTCGGTGCTGCCGTCGTCGACGATCACGGTGCGAAAGAGACGGGGCAGTCGAGCCGCGGCGATTCGTCCGATCACATCCGGCAGGTTGCGAGCGGCGTTGTATGCCGGGACGATAACGACCAGATTCATGGCAAACCCGGCGCGACGGCCCGGGTTCGCGGATTGCCCGCGGCACGCGCTTCATAGCGCGCCAGATAGTCGGCCACGATGGGTCGCAGCATCTGGGCGAGAGGCATGTGTGGGCGCCAATCGAGGAGGCGGGCAGCCTTGGCCATGGAGGGGATGCGCACGATGGAATCGTCGTAGCCCGCGCCATAGAACGCAGCGGCGGTCTGCGTGCGTAAACGGGGCGGGGGAGCGTTCGGTCTCTGCGCGCGGAATGCGGATACCATCTTCCGCGCCAGCGTGCGGATGCTGACGTCGTTCTTGTCGTTGCCCAGGTTGATAATCTGGCCTTGGCAGAGTTCGGGCTTGTCGATGATGCGCAGGAGCGCGTCCACGAATTCGTCAATGTAGAGAAAGGAACGTCGCTGGCGGCCACCGCCGACCAGTACCAGATCCTCCCCGGTGAGCAGGGCGTGCATGAACGCGGCAAGGACACGCGGGATGCCTTGGCCATCCACGCCGGGAATGAAGTCCATGCGCGGCCCGATGACGTTGAAGGGCCTGACCACGGTGAACTCGAGCCCGCGATGCCGGCCGTACGCCCAGATCACGCGCTCTAGGAGTTGCTTGGCCGCGGCGTAGNNGCGTTCGCGATGGACCGGGCCGAGGCAAAGCGCGGTCCGATCCTCGTGCATGCGCCGCGATGGGCGACCGTCGGCACGCAGGGCGCGCCGGCCGTAGACCTCGCAGGTGGAGAGGTGAATGAGCCGGAGCTTTCGTTCGGCGCACAGCTTGACCAGCGGCACCAGATCGGTGTAGCTGGCGTCGATCACCTCGAGCGGGCGGGTGTTGTAGAGAGCGGGATTGCACATGGCGGTGAGGGAGATGACGATGTCGGCGCGCGCGGTGATTGCGTCGAGCAACCCTGGGTCCGTGATCGAGGCCTGGACGCGCTCGACTCCGGGCAGATTGGGCGAAAGCTTGTCGAAGTCGACGTCGACCGTCACGATCCGTGCGTCCGGGCGTAATGCCAGCGCCGGCACGAGATGGGAGCCAATGAAACCACCCGCACCGAGGATGGCGATGCGCGGCTGGCGTGCCGTGGGCAGGCGGGTGACATTGGTATGCACGGCGGCGCTCCCGGGCCGGGAAGAACGCCGCCCGTCCGCTGGAGCTAGGAACTTCGGCCGCATGGCGGGTCTCGCTATGCTAGCGCCGCTTCTTTTTGCCCTTGGTGGACTTGTCATCGGCAGTGCCAGTCGATGGCGCGGGCGCCTCCTGGCCCTTGCCTTGGGCTGCACCTTCCGCCGCGCTCGCCGTCCCGGTGGGGCTCGAGGGAGCCGAGGCTGTCGCGCCGATGAAAATGTCCGGCCAACGGTCATTGCCCGAGTGGAAGGTGAGCCGGACTGCGGTGTCGGCGGGCGTCCCGACCTCCCACAGATAGATCTCGTAGTCTGCAATGTCGTGATCGTGCCCTCGCTGCGTGGCCGCCCAGACCAGCCACTTTCCGTCCGCGGAGAGCTGCGGGAAGTACTCGTGTGAGCGCCGGCCAGGAAGGTCGATCAGCGTGATTGCATCCAGATCGGCATCGCTCTTGCTCGGCTTGCCACCGGCGACCGGCAGGTGGAGCACGCGGCTGCCGCCGTTGCCGGTGGGGTGCACCCAGTAGATTTCGTCGCCCGCTGGGGTCCAGTTTATCTGGCAGCCTTCGCCGGTACGGGTCCAGGTGTGCTGCTTGAGATCCCAGATCCCGGTTTCCCGCTTGGACCCACGCAACGTGATGGCGAGGTAGGTTCCGTCCTTCGACAGTTCGGGTTGTTGCAAGAGCGCTCCGTCGAGCGCCGGCACCTTCGTGCTGTCGACCAGCAGGGTCTCCTCGCCACCGGCGAGGGCGCGGCGGTACACCGCGGTCGAGCGCACGTAGACGATCTCGTCGCGCGTGATCCAGCCGCCCCAGCTTGCGTTGTCCACCACCTTGGTTTCTTGCTTGCCGTCGGGCGTGACGGTGAAGATGTCCCACTTGCCGTCCGTGTTGGCGTCCCGTTCGTAGACCCAGCCTTTCTTGCTGCGGGTGAAGAGGATGCGCGCGCCGTCAGGCGAGAAGCGCGGGAACCAATCGACCGCGTCGCCCTTGGTGATGGCGTGAACGTTCGAGCCGTCGGTATTCATCACGAACAGGTCGTGGTTGCCCAGGCGCGAGCTGGACCAGACAATCTGCCCGTTCGCCTTGGCCCCGACCGAGGTCATCGCCTGCTGCTCGGCCGCGCCGGGCTGTTCGTCGTTGCCGATCGGCCCGCCGCCCGCTGTGGCGCAGCCAGCGATCACCGAGGCTAGCGCCGCCAGCGCCGTGCCGCGGCTGGTCCTCGCTCCACCGGACCTGCGTGCATTCGATGGATCGTGATGTCTCGTCGACTGACTCATGCTGTACTCCTGTCAGCGGGGCGATGAACTCTAGCAGCCCGTGGCGTGAGTCTCCACGTCGCCATTCAGCCGAGTATTGGCTCGTCCCTTCGTCGCCGGCAACGACTGGCTAGCGTCCCACATCGATTTCAAGATCGCCCACTTGCCGCCCGACGGCGTATGGCACGTGGCGCCTTGAGCTGTGCATCGTCCCGCACAGCCGCGTGGGCAACGTGGAAGACTGGGTTCGCCTTCGGAGTACCGAACCGACCACGGACGACGGCTCGGCGGACGATCCCGGCGTCGTTCCGAGTGAGAATTGCGTATGCGACCCCAACCGGATTCGAACCGGTGTTCATGGCTTGAAGGGCCATTGTCCTAGGCCGGACTAGACGATGGGGTCAGGGATGGGTGGGCCGCAAGCGGCGAGGTAGAGGGCTGTGGGCCCAGCAGGAATTGAACCTGCGACCTACGGATTAAAAGTCCGCAGCTCTGCCAATTGAGCTATGGGCCCGAACCAGAAATCGATGAGGTTCCTTTCTCCGGTCCTTTCGACCGGGCCGCAAGTTGTAGCATGGGCGTGGGCCGGCGCAGGTTGGAAAAAAACGCGAACAGCGCAGTGCGGCGGTGGCGGCTCATCTCAAGTAATCTCGTGACTTCCCGATGACATCGAATGTGCTAGGTTGCGCCGACCGTGGTTCTGCGGAAGAAAGTTGACATCGACTCGATGCTGACTGACTGTCGAGGTCGCAGCGCGAGTCTATAGAGAACGATGGCAAATTCCCCTGGACAGATGCGCGAAATGAGGAGCGCTGTGCGCATGAAGGTTCAGGTCCCCGCTCACTACGTCAGCGAGCATCTGACCATCGACGGGGTGGTCACGGACTTGAGCCCCGACGGTGTGTTCTTCTCCTCCGACTATCTGGATGCCACCGGGGAGTTGGTGCGGGTTTCGATCGATGTCCCGTGGCGATCGCAGCCCATTCAGCTGCGTGGCGAGGTTCGCTGGGTGAGCGAAACGTCGCGAACTGGTGGCATGGGCATCCGGTTCACGGATGTCGGCTTCGAAGACCGGGTCGTGCTGTCGTCTCTGGGCCTGGCCTGGCAGGCCGAAGACGGCCGGAGCCTGCCCGCTTCTTGAAATCCGGGCCCTGAACAAGGGCTATCTCACCCTGGTTGGTCGGCGTTAGAATGCCCAGGGGGCTAGAATGAAGACGCCTGTGACCGTACTGATTGCCGGGCAGCGTTTCGCGCTGCGTGGTGACGAAGATGAGCGCGCGATGCGCGAAATGGCCGGCTACGTGGACAGCCGGATGAAGGAGCTGCAGAAGCAGACCCGCACGGCGGATACCCAGTCGCTCGCAGTCCTGGCCGCGCTGCAGATCACCGAGGAGCTGTTCAAGGAGCGTCGCGCTTTTGCAGATCTGAAGAGACGGATTCGAGATAGGGGTCGCGCACTGCTTCATCTGGTCGAGAGCCGAGCGCGGGTCTGACAGCCTGGTGGTCCATAGCCGGAAATGCTGGCGCGGTCCTTCTTGCGGTATAGTGGGCACTACCCAGCACACAAAATCGCCCGCCCCGTGGCGGACGCCTCCATAGATGGACAGAACTGAAACCCCACTTTCCCGAGGCGATGGCCTCGTTCTTCATGCCCCTGCGACGCTGCGCCGTTGCGGGGCGACTCTGCACCGGGTGCGTGGTCGGGAACGAGCTGTCGGCGTCGATGTCCCCGGCTGATCTCTGGCTGCGCGACGAGAAGCGGGCGCTCCGGCGCGTTATGACCAGCCGGCGTGAGGAGCTGTCCGTCGACGAGCGTGCACGTTGCGCCCAGGCCGCGACCGATCTTCTGCTTGACCTGCCCGAGGTGGCGGCCGCCCGGGCAGTGGCGGCCTTTGTGTCGACCCGGGCCGAGATCGATACTTCGCGCGCCATCGAGGGGCTGCGTCGCCGCGGCATCACCGTGGTTCTGCCACGCGTGAGCGCCGAGCTGCTGCCGCCGCGCTTGCGTTTTCACCGGGTCGAAGGCCCATCCGAGCTGGTGTTTGGCATCTTCGGGCTGCTTGAGCCTGGGCCTGGCTGTCCCGAAGTGGCGCCCCACGATATCGACGTCTTCATGGTGCCGGGCCTCGCCTTCGACGCGCGTGGTGGCCGCGTCGGATACGGGGGCGGGTACTACGACGAGCTGATGGCCTACGTGCGCGCTCACCCGGACGGACCGTCGGGCTTCTTCGTCGGGTTTGGCTACGATTTCCAGCTTGCGGAAAGCTGTCCCACGGGTGAATGGGACGTGCCCATCGACTGCGTCGTCACGGACGCGCGGGTGGTCCGATGTGGCGGTGTTCCTGAGTAAGGGAAGCAGATGAATTCGGTCGTCATCATCGTCGGCATCTTGGTCGCCCTGCTCGCGGCGGGGATGGCCTTCCTCTTGGGGCGTGCTTCCAAGCCAGACGCCGTCCCCCAGACGGAAGAGGAACGCCAGCGTGCCCTCGCTGCTGCGCACGCCGAGGCCGACGCTATCCGCAGGCAGGCCGCGCTAGAGGCCAAAGAGGCGGCGCAGAAGATCCGAGCCGAAGTGGATGCTGAGCTGCGCGTGCGTCGCCAGGAGCTCGACCGGCAGGCGGCCGCGACCGGCGCCAAGCATGAGGCCCTGGAGCGGCGCGACCGCGACATCAAGGCCGAACACGAAAACTTGCACCGCAAGGAGCGACAGCTCCAGGCGCGTGAGCAGGCCGCCGAGGCATCGGCCCGCGCGGGCGCGGCGCAAGTGGCCGAGGGGCGGGCGCGCCTGGAGAAGGTCGCTGGGATGACCGAGGCCGAGGCCCGCAAGGCGCTGGAGGCCGAGGTGCGTGAATCGGCACGGGCAGCAGCCGCCCTTGAGGTCAAGCGCATCGAGGATGAAGCGCGCGAGCAGGCGCAGCAGAAGGCGCAAATGATCCTCAGTGCAGCGGTGCAACGCTATGCCAGCGAATACGTCGCCGAGCGCACGGTCTCGGTCGTGCCCCTGCCTTCCGACGACATGAAGGGACGTATCATCGGCCGCGAGGGGCGCAACATCCGCGCGCTGGAACAGGCCACCGGCACCGACCTCATCATCGACGACACGCCCGAGGCGGTGGTGATTTCTTGTTTCAATCCTGTGCGGCGCGAGATTGCGCGGCTGGCGCTTACCCGGCTTATCGCCGACGGTCGCATTCACCCGACCCGCATCGAAGAGATGGTCGAGAAGGCCACCGAGGAGGTCGAGCAACAGTGCAAGGAGGCCGCTGAGCAAGCGGCCTTCGACTTGGGCATCGGCCGTCTGCACCCCGAGCTGTCGCGTCTCTTGGGCAAGTTGAAGTTTCGCGCAGGCAGCGGGCAGAACCTGCTCCAGCATTCGGTGGAGGTGGGCTTCCTGTCGGGTGTGATCGCGGGCGAGCTCGGCTATCCGGTGAAGACCGCCCGGCGTGCGGGCCTGCTGCATGACATCGGTTGCTGCGCGGAGCAGGAAATCGAGGGATCGCACGCCCAGGCAGGCGCGTTGCTAGCGCGCAAGTATGGCGAGCCGGCCAAGATCGTCCATGCCATCGANNGCCAACGTGCTGGCCAACCAGCGGCCCGGTGCCAAGCGCGAAACCCTAGAGACCTACGTGCAGCGGCTGGCCGACCTGGAGAAGATCGCGGGCACCTTCGAGGGTGTCGAGCGCGCCTTTGCCATCCAGGCGGGACACGAAGTCCGGGTGCTGGTCGAGAATACCAAGGTCACCGACGACCAGGCGCGCAGCCTGTCCAAGGCCATCGCACGCAAGGTGGAGGCACAGTTGGCCTATCCGGGGCAGATTCGCGTGTCGGTGGTTCGTGAAACCCGGGCCGTCGACTACGCCAAGTAGTCACCCCCCATAGAGCCGGTCGAAGAACGCGTGCATGTCTTCCAGTTTGGCGCCGATGAAGGCGCGGCCCACCTGCGCGGCCAGACGGGCCAGCGGCGGTCCTGAGGCAGCCAGTCGTTCGAGCAGGCTCCGCGCCTGTTTCGCATCCTCGCCCAGCTTGCCACTGTCAACCCGCGAAGCCTGAATAACCAGCGCCTCAACTGCTACTAGTCGGCGCGCACTATCGGTCTCACATTGCTCAAGAATCTCGGCCACTTCGGCCGGACGGCGCTGGCGGGCCCAGGCGGTGCCCAGGCCGCGGATGGCGGCCGCGCGCACATCGTGGGCCGGATCGCTAATGGCTTGTTCGAGAAATGGCCCCGCCACCTTGGGATCGCGCTGGGCGATGCGGGCCAAAGCCTCAGCCGCTGCGGCGCGGACCGATTCACCCTGCTGATGCAGGACTCCGGCCAACAAAGCCGCCGTGGCCTCGGGCGCCCCGGTGACATCGCCTAGGGCCAAAGCGCCCATCCGCCGGGTGGCCGGATCGCTCGCGCGCAGCATGGCCTCGAAGACCGGCAGGACACGCTCGGGGCCGGACCCCGAGGCGGCTGCCAGCGCGCGCACCGCCTCGGCGCGCACCAGGCCCTGGCGGTCTTCGGCTCCCGCCTGCAAGATCTCCAGTGCGGGCGGCTGCATGCCGGCCGCGGCCTTCATGGCCTCAAGCCGCAGGCTATCGTTGCCGTCCCGGACAGCCAGGCGCAGGATGCTGGTCAGGCTCGCGCGCGCGGCCACGCGCAGGGCGATCTGGCGCTCCTCGAGATCGCCCTGCAGAAAGAAGCCCGACAGCTTTTTGTCGAGATCGGCGGCACGGTTTCCCAGGGACGATCCGGTATTGGCGTAGGCTATCAACGCCTCGGCGGCCGCTACGCGCACCGTGCGCTCGGGATCTTCAAGCAAGGTGATGAGCGGCCCGAGCACGATCTCGCGGACCCGTCCGGCCAGCGCGCCCAGCGAGGCGGCGGCCGCGGCACGCACGGTCGGCTCGTCCGAAGAGGTCAGCTCGATGGCCATGCGCGCGGCGCCCTTGGGATCGCCCTCGGTCAGACTGCCCAGGCAAGAGGCGGCCTCGGTGCGCACCTCGCGGTTGGCATCGCGTGCGGCCATGCGCAGGTAGGGCGAGGCGGCGGCAGGATTCTTGATGGCCACGGCACACAGTGCCCGCGCGCACGCGCCGCGGGTGTTGACATCGCCTTGCTTGAGTGCGCGCACCAGCGCAGGCAGCACCGCCGGAGGCCGGATTTTTCCGATCTCGCCCAGCGCCTCGACGATGAAACGACGCAGGCCCGGTCGCACATTGGCCAGCACATGTCCGAGGAGGTCGGCGATCACCACAGGCTGGGCAACCGCCAGACGCAAAGCTGAGTCGAGCGCGGCCTTTTGCACCTCGGCGTTCGGGTCGAGCAGCGCCTTGCGCACCAGCTCGGGACCCTCGCGCCGCAAATAGCCGAAGCCGCGCGCCGCCTCCACCCGTACTTCGGGCGTCGGATCGTAGAGGAAGACCTTGAGCGGCTTGGCCGCCATGTCGGGCTGCTTGATGGCCACCACCCCCCAAAGCGCCGCGGCCGTCACTCGCCCCGAAGGCGGGCCTTTGCTGGCCGCCAGGGCCAGCTCGCCCACCTTTGAAGGATCGATGAGCCGGGCGTAGAGCGGGAGGGCGACGGTGCGCAGGCGGGGCGACGCGTCCGGCATCACCGCCTTTTCCAACATGGGGCGCAGATTGTTCGAGATGGTGTTGGTACGGCGGAGAAACGACAGCGCCGAGACGCGCGCCTCTTCGGGCGCGCTTTCGTCCGACGCGATCTGCGCCAGGACGGTCGCAGCCTCGGCCGGGGCCTGCACCGCGATCTGGTCAAGCAAACCGACCGCGGACCGCCGGGCCATTCCGTCCGTGCTCCACAGCGCCAGGCGTACAGCATCGGCCGCTGCCGCGGGCGAGCGCGCGGCCAGATCGAGGAGCGACGTCTCCGCCAGCCGCCGGAACGAGGCGTCCTTGTCGGCGAGGGCCACCGATAGAATGCTGGCCGTGGTGGTGGCATCGAGGCTGGCGCACTCCCGCAGGACCGCGCTGCGCACGGCAAAGGATTGGTCGGCCAGGGCGGCACGCAGAGTGGCGGCATGGGCACCCTTGCCCTGGCGTCGATCGATGGCGGCCGCCACCTCGACGCCGCGCCGACGCACGTCGGGCGATGGGTCGTTGAGCGCGGCAGCCAGGATCTCATCTTCGCCAGCTCGGCCGGTGCCCACCACCGCCAGGGCTTCCAGGGCGTCGCGACGTGAGGCGGGAGCCGCAAAGGCTTGCTTCAGCGAGACCACGCCGCTGGGTTCGCCGAGCAGCACCAGCGAAACCCCGCGTGGCACCGGCCCCAGACCGTCGATCACCGCGCGCAGCCAGGAGGGAAGCCGGGCTGTCCGGTTGGCGTCCAGAGACCCCAAGGCGCGGCCGCTGGCGATGCGAGAGCCCAGATCGGCCGCGACGCTGGTGGCGGCGAAGCCAGTGTCGGCAATCATCGAACCGTGGCGGGGATGGGCTGGAAGAAAATGCAGGAAGGACAGCGAGGGACGTCCCCGCCGCACGACGACCCGGCTGCCGGGCTGGTCGCGCGCCGGCTCGAAGGCCAGCGTGTAGGTGGTGCGCACCTCGAAGATAAGGGCGAGCAGCACGGCAAGCAGCAGGGTGATCGCCGAGCCGATCTGCAGGGCGCTGCGCCGGAGGCTGCGCCTGAGGGTGGCCGCCTCATCGGCTGCCAGATCACCGCCCAGGTAGCGGCGCACCCTGCGGATCTCAGGCAGCGAGAGGCGCCCGCCAGCCAGGATGCGGCGGCGCAAGGTGCGGCGGATGTCGTGCGCAGCGCCCACATCGCTGGCCGCGAAGTCTTCGATGCGGGCGACCAGACAGGGATGCGCCGGCGCATAGCGGTCGGCGGATTCCAGGGGGAACTTGCACAAGATGCCTCGACTCACCAGAGGCGCCACCACCTGTTCGACGACGGCCACGGGTAGGCCGGCGCATTTTGCTAGTTCCTCGACGGTCGAACTCCCGGGGCGGGCGGCTGCAAGGAGCACGCGCAAGGCCGGCCGGCCGCCGGCCTCGTGCACCGCCCGCTGAAAAAAACTGTGCAGCAGCATGGACGCCCCCCCGCTGCGCTCGTAACGCCGCAACGACGTCAGCCGCGACTCGACCGCCACGCGGGCGACGATCTGCAGATCGGCAGGCAGGCAGGGGCCGCTCCGGCACAGATCACCGGCCATCAACGAAGCCAGGCCGGCTTCGAAGAAGGTGCCGGTGCCAACTGCGGTTTGCTCCAGAATCTGAGTGGCGCTTTCCTGGTCGAGTCGCCCAAGCTCCATCCACGCCCCGGCCGCGGGTGTCAGATTGCAGGCGTCATAGAGGCGGTCGAGGCGGTGGAAGAAACCGGTGTCCATGCAGAGGAGAATGCGCAGGCGAGGCCCGGCTCCCTCGCTGACCGTGAGGAGCAGTGCGGCCAGTTGGTCGAGAGCGGAACTGTCGGCAGCGGGGCCGCGGTTGGCGAGAACGGTCTCCAAGTGGTCGAGGATGAGCAAGGTCCCGGCGTGTGAGCTGCGCGCGAGGCGTACCAGATAGTCGGCTGGGCCATCGCCCGGCGTGGGTGGCTCGCCGCGCACGCGGCCGGCGGCTTGCCACAGTTCTTGCTCGACGTCTTCGTAGGCGCCGAGGTAGACCCCGATGACGTCGTGCTTGGCCAGAGCGGGAAGAAGCCCGGCTCGCAACAGGGATGTCTTGCCCACCCCAGACTCACCGGTAAGTGCCACGACCCGATCTCCCTCTCTGCACACCAGGCGGTCGAGCTTGGCGATCTCGTCCGCGCGGCCGAAAAACAGCGCAGCACTGTTTTCGTCGTACGGAACAAGACCCCGGAACGGACCGGGAGCCGGAATGCCGCCGACCGACATGGAAGACAGAATAGCCGCACGGACAGAGGAGGGAAGGGGAAAGTGCGGGGGGGTGGCACTACTCCTCGGTGCTGACCTCTGACTCCAGGATGACGGGCTCTTCGTCGTAGTCGGAGATCACGGTTTCACGGCTCAGGGCGTCGGTAGCCGAGGGCGGGAAAAAGCCATCGACCAGGTCGGCTATCTCGTCGTGCAAGGTGCCGCGCTTCACGGTGGCCAGTGCATAGATCATGTGGCCGTCGTCGATGACCGACAGGTAGCCCACCCGGCGGCCGTCATCAATCGACCATAGGTCCCAGGCCTCGGCGTTGCGCGTGCGGGTGGCGCGCGTGGCGTAGAAGGTGCGCGGGTCGTGCCGGGTGATGGGCGTGATTTTGGGGTCACGAGACATGGGGATTCAAAGTAGCACAGGGCGGCCTTGCGGCCGCAACCAAAGGGCGGGAGGTGATTCATCCCGTCAGCCGCCGGCCGCTGAGAACGCAGAGGGAATAGAGGCATCAGAGCGGCGGCAGGTGGAGGCTCGGTGCGCAGAAAGAATCTTCGCGGCTCGCGAAGTAGTTCGACGTTAGTAGTACAGGGAAGGCTTGTGACCGCGACCAAAGGGTGTGAGGTGGTTCATCTCGTCAGGCGCTCGCCGCTGAGAACGTAGAGATGAGAGGTGAGGCCGCGGAGGCGGAGAAGATGAGGTGCGCGATGTGCCCCTCACCGCCAGGGGGCGGGCAGAATCGGCGGTTTCTCCATGGCCCGGCGGGTTCGCTGCAGCTCGATCTCGCTGATCAGCACGGCGGGCGCGGCGGTCGACACCGGCACATAGCCCGACTCAGCGCCGCAGAAGCCGTTGAACACCGCGGTCGTGTCCGAGGTCGCGAGGATGCGATTGAGCGAGCCGATGGGCGTGCCCACGAACTCCACCCCGCGCGCCAGGGTTTCCTTGCCGGTCTCTGCATCCACCCGGTACACGATGCGCGGCATGCCCTTGAAGGCCTGGAAGTCATAGGTGGTAGTGTTGGTCTGGCCGCCGCTGATGTCGGCGATGATGAGCCCGAAGCTCTTTTTTTGCCGGCGGATCTCGTCGAGCAGCATCTCCTTGAGCTTGGCATAGGGCACCATCTTGTCGGACTTCACGATGGTGCTGGCCATGCGGCCTATCGGATCAAGCGTGCCCTCGGCGCGGCCATGGCCGTTGGATGCGGGCGAGCCCTTGACCGGGGTGCGGCTCTTGAGGTAGTTGCGCAAGATGCCGTGGTCCACCAGGGTCACGGGGAACGACGCCACGCCCTCGTCGTCGAAGTCGTAGTGGCCGTTGAGCGACACGCCATCCAGTTTGGCCGCGGACGGATCATCGAGCACGGTGATGAACGTCGGCAGGATGGTCTTGCCGATCTGGCCCTTGAAGGTCGCGCCTTCCTTGTTGTCGTTCTGCCGCTCGCCTTCCAGTCGGTGCCCCAACGCCTCATGGAAGAACACCCCGGCCGCCTCGGGCAGCAGGATGGCCGGGCCATTGAACGGATCCATCATGGGCGCCTCGCGCAGGCGTTTGACCTCGTCGGCGAGTTGCTTGGCGGTGCGCTCCAGGGTGGCATCGTCAGGCATTTCGCTTTCGGAAGCGCCGTAGAAGCTCTTGAAATGGTTGATGAGTAGGCCGTCGGCGGCACGCGCGTTGGCGGTCATGTGCAAACCGTAGATGAGGCGCTCGTTCACCAATTCCGTGCCTTCGGTGGTGACGATGAAACGGGTTTGGTGATCGACCGACAGCTTGACCTGGGAATCGAAGATCTCCGGGTAGACCTTGAACAGCGCGGACACGCGGCGCAAGCGATTCTCCCAGGTCGCCCGGTCCAGCTTGAGCGTGATGGGTTTGTCGACGGCGTGCTGGGGCTTCTCGCGGGAGAAGCTGGCCACCGACTCGTCCTCCACCATCTTGGTCACGCGCGCGCCGCGCTTCTTGTGCAAGGTGGCCAGGGCCTGCTTGTAGCGCGCGTCGGTTTGCAGCCAAAGCGTGGCCCGCAGCACATCCACATCGTCGTCGATGGGCGCGCCAACCGGCGGCTCGTAGCGATCGAAGTCGTCCAGATCGAATACCTTCTCGGTGGTGTCGTCGGCAGTGTTGTCGAACTTGTAGCTACCCACCCGCACTTCCACGTTGGCTTGGCGCACGTGCTGGTGGCTGTCTTCCAGCAGGGCGCCAAAACGCGCAAGCAGATCGTAGTCATCGTATTCACGCACCAAGTAGCGGATGAAGTACGGCCCGTCCTCGCCCGGCAGGCGCAGTTTGTCCTGAGAACGGTGAAGCTCGCTCTTGAGCGCGTTCAGCAGCGCCAGCCGGTGATCGGGTCCTGTGGGAGCGATCTTGCCGGCGTGCACGGGGCTGGCGAAGAGGAAGAGAACCAGCAGGAAGGGCAAAGTTCGAGCCGCGTGGGGAGCCCGCGAGCTTTGCTCGCCGCGTACCATCGNNACCCTTTCAGGGTTCCCATGTCAACGACTTGTTTGCGTGCCATTGCGCCTCGGGGGTGAAGTTAGCTAGTCTTACCGCTTCGCAGCCCGAAAGAAAGTCGAAGCGATGGCCAGGATCAACACGCACTACCAAAAACTGCAGGCCGGCTACCTGTTCCCCGAGATCGGCAAGCGCGTGCGGGCCTATGCGGCGGCTCACCCGGCGGCTCGCATTATCCGTCTGGGCATCGGCGACGTGGTGCTGCCGTTGCCTGCGTCCATCGTGGATGCGCTCAAGGCCGGCGCCGACGAGATGGCCAGCAAAGAAACCTTTCGCGGCTACGGCCCCGAGCAGGGCTACGAGTTTCTGCTCGACGCCATCGCGTCCCACTACCGCAGCCAGGGCGCGCAGGTGGCCGCCGATGAGATCTTTGTCTCCGACGGGTCCAAGTGCGACACCGCCAACATGCAGGAGATCTTCGCCCTCGACAGCGTGGTGGCGGTTACCGACCCGGTCTACCCGGTGTACGTTGACACCAACGTGATGGCGGGCCGCACCGGTCTTGCTGACAGCAAAGGCCGTTACGCGCGCCTGGTCTACTTGCCCACCACTGCGGAAAACAGCTTCGATCCGCCCCTGCCCGAAGGCCGCGCGGATCTAGTCTATCTTTGCTCGCCCAACAATCCCACTGGCGCGGTCATGTCGCGCGCCTCGCTGGCGCGCTGGGTGGCCTGGGCCAAGCAGCACGAGGCCATCATTCTCTTCGACGCGGCCTACGAGGCGTTCGTACGCGAGCCAGGCCTGCCCCACAGCATTTTCGAGATTCCGGGCGCGCGCGAGGTGGCGCTGGAATTCCGCAGCTTCTCCAAGACTGCAGGGTTCACTGGCACGCGTTGCGCGTTCACGGTGATCCCGAAAGAATTGAAGGCGCGCGACGAGGTGGGCGCCTGGGTGGAGCTGCACGGCCTGTGGAACCGACGCCACACCACCAAGTTCAACGGGGTCAGCTACCCCATCCAGAGGGCCGCTGCCGCAGTCTTCAGCCCCGAGGGGGCGCATGCGGTGCAGGCCAACATCGACTACACCATGGAGAACGCGCGCCTGATTCGCGAGGGCCTAGGCCGCGCCGGCTACCGCGTGTTCGGCGGGGTGAACGCGCCCTACATCTGGATGCAGGTGCCGGCGGGCATGACCTCGTGGCAGTACTTCGACCGTTTGGTAGCCGAGGCCAACGTGGTGGGCACGCCCGGTTCGGGCTTCGGGAGCTGCGGCGAGGGCTATTTCCGTCTTTCTGCCTTCGGTTTCCGCGAAAACGTGGAGGAGGCGCTGGATCGCATTCGCAGCAAGTTGCCAGCTTGACTCTGGCACGGCAGAACCGCATCCTCGAAGCCCGCAAACCATTTTATAAGGAACATCCATGCCTGAGCAGAAAGCAACCGCCAAGAAGCCCGCCTCCGCAAAAGCCGTCAAGAGCGAGGAGGCCGGCGGCGAGAAGAAATGCCGCGCCCCCAAGTGCAAGCAGCCGATCCGTGCCAAGGGCTACTGCCGCAAGCACTACATCGGCTGGCGTCGTCAGAAGGTAGGCAGCAAGTTCCGCTACAAGATCTGCAGCAAGGAAGGCTGCCGCAAGCCGGCCGTGCTGGCCGGTCGGTGCGCCGAGCACAAGAAGGGCGCCGAGGCCACCGAGGCCGCCGCCGCCACGCCCGCTACCCCCACCGCTTCGTAGCCAAGGCGAGAGCCGACGGTTGATGGGCGACAGCCTCCCCTGGCTGTCGACACCAGGGTCGCGTCCTCTTCATGTACAAGATCGTCATACGCGGTGGTCGCAAGCTGCACGGTGAAGTGCAGGTTTCCGGCGCCAAGAATGCGGCGTTGCCCATCCTGGCTTCATCGCTTTTGGCCGCTGGTCGTTCCACCTATCGCAACGTTCCTGATCTGGGGGACGTAGTGACGATGAAGAAGCTGTTGCGCCAGTTGGGCGCCGAGGTGGAGGGCGACGGCCACACCACGGTGGACAGCACCCACATCACCAACTTCGAGGCGCCCTATGAATTGGTCAAGACCATGCGCGCCTCGGCTTTGGTGCTGGGGCCGCTGCTGGGGCGCTACGGCCAGGCGCGCGTGTCGCTGCCCGGCGGCTGCGCCATCGGGGCACGGCCCATCGATCAGCACCTGAAGGGCCTGGATGCCATGGGCGCGCGCATTGAACTTGATCACGGCTTGGTCAACGCTCGGGCCAAGCGGCTGCACGGCGCCACCATCGTGTTCGACATGGTCACGGTGACGGGCAGCGAGAATCTCATGATGGCGGCGGCGCTGGCCAAGGGCTGCACAACCCTGGAGAATGCGGCCTGCGAGCCCGAGGTCGAAGAGCTGGCGCGCGTGCTCAACAAGATGGGCGCGCGCATTCGCGGGGCGGGAACTTCGCTCATCACTATCGAGGGGGTGGATGAATTGCATCCGCTCGACCACGCCATCATCCCCGACCGGGTGGAGGCGGGCACGCTCATGGTGGCGGCGGCGGTGACCCGGGGCAACGTCTTGGTCAAAGACTGCCTGCCCGAGCACCTCGACGCGGTGATCGCCAAGCTGCGCGCTGCCGGGGTGGAGGTCAATGTCGAAGGCGACGCGGTCCGCGTCCTCGGGCGCGGCGAGATCCGACCGGCCGACATCGCCACCCGGCCCTACCCGGGTTTCCCCACTGACATGCAAGCCCAGNNCATGGTGCTGATGGCGCAGGCGCGGGGCCAGTCGGTGCTGAGCGAAAACATCTTCGAGAACCGCTTCATGCACGTACCCGAGCTGCGGCGCATGGGAGCGGATATCGTGGTGGAAGGCCACACCGCCATCGTGCGCGGCCCCACCAAGTTCAAGGGTGCCAAGGTCATGGCCACTGACCTGCGGGCCTCGGCCTGCCTGGTGCTGGCCGGCCTCGCCGCCAAGGGCACCACTGAGGTCTTGCGCGTGTACCACCTGGATCGCGGCTACGAGCACATGGAAAAGAAGCTGCGCGGGCTGGGGGCGGATATTCGTCGGGTCAAGGGAGAACTGTGACGACGGTTCGCAGACAGGGCACCGGAGGTCGTGGCCGTGGCCGACGGTGATCACTCGGGCCCGTTGATCGGTTCGAGGTGCGTAGCGAGACCCGCCTGGTTCCGCTAGACTGCTCCAATGTCGATTCCGGATTTCCAGACAATCCTTCTGCCGCTCCTCAAGCTGACTGCGTCGCGAGAAGAGCTCACATCGGCTGATTCGTACAAGCTGATGGCCGAGCACTTCCAGCTTTCCGAAGCAGAGGTCGAGGCGCCGATGCCGTCGGGCAGGGGCAGCTCCTTCCGTAATCGGGTTGCATGGGCAAAGCAGTACCTGATGTTCGCCCAACTCGTCGAGCCCACCCGGCGCGGGGTTTCGCGGGTCACGGAGCTCGGTCGCGAGTGGAGCCGCAAGCGAACTGCGCCGCTCAAGATCAGGGATTTCGAAAGCATCCCTGGATTCCATGAGCGTGCGCATGGCACTTCCGGAAGTGCCAGCCCAAACGCCACCACTCCCACTCCCGATTCCGCCGAGCCTTCAACATCCGATTCCGCTCAGACCGCGCTCGCGACGCCCGAGGAGCGTCTGCAGTTGGCTTACGCCCAACTCCGACAAAGCATGGTTGCGACACTGCTCGACCGCATTCGCAGAAAGCCGCCTGAGTTCTTCGAACACCTGGTGATCCTATTGATGTCTAAACTCGGATATGGCGACGGCAGCAAGGAATCCATGCTCCACTCGGGACAGACAGGTGATGGTGGCGTCGATGGCAGAATCAAGATGGACGCGCTTGGTCTCGATCACATTTTCCTTCAAGCCAAGCGGTACGACGAAGGCAACACCGTCTCTCGCGACCAGGTTTCCTCATTTGCCGGCAGCATCGCAGGGGCCAAGGGGGTGTTTCTCACTACCTCGACATTCAGCCGTCAAGCCGTCGAATTCATCAGGGAGAAGCACAAGAATATCGTTCTCGTGGATGGCCAGGGCGTCGGCGATCTGATGCTGCGATGCGGGCTCGGGGTGGCGGTGAAAAGAATTTACGAGTCGTTCGCTATCGACGAGGACTTCTTCGCGGATGAAGAGTGACCTGCCGACGGGGCCGCCGCGCCGTCCCCGTCTCCGTCCCCGCCGCGGCCCCCGACTCCGAATCCCAGACCTGTAGCCGCCCATGATGCGCTGAGGGCCGATCGCGAGTATTCTAGTAATCATGGCTCAGCTAGACCTGCGGGAAGAGTTGAAGCGCGACTTGCGGCGCCACCCGCGGGTTGAGCTGCAGGGCCTCTACGAGTCGGCCGCCGAGCGTGAGAAGCTGGCACAGGCGCTGCCGGTGTTCTTGCCTTTTGGGGGCAAGGCCTACAAGGCCGCGCTGTGGGTGGCGGACTGGGACCATCGCCTGCCTTCACAGAACATCATCGTGCGCCTGTACGCTTACTACGCCAGCCAAGGCAAGCGGGTGGCCGAAGAAAGCTTCGGCGAACGCAAGGGGCAGATCGTCGCCGAGACCATCTTCCCCGAGTTTGACGTGGCCGACTTTGGCGGTCTGCCCGCCGACGAGGTGTACGAGGCCGATGGGCCGGTGGGGGGTGATCTGAAAGCCTTCCACCTGGTCAGCGAATGGCGGCGCGAGATCGAGCCGGCGCTGGCGCGCAGGGCTGAGCAGATCGTGCGCGCCTCGCACCACTTTCAGGAGATCGCCAGCCAGACGCGCGCGCGGCCTCCCGGGCTCGGCGACTTGGAGGCCGCCGAATGGTCCCCGCCCAGCGAGAGCGGGTACAAAGGGTGGGGGCTGGATGTTTGGTACCTGCGCGCCTTCAACGGCATGGTGGGTGAGGGCACAGCCTTTCTAGTCGACTTCGAGGTGGGTGACGTAGTCCGCCAGCGGGATTTCCAGTTCCGCGCGGGCTGAGCAAGGCTAGCTTTTTCACCACAGTC